>JANOBH010000238.1:0-7114 GCA_031411535.1 Chthoniobacter sp.
AGCGCGCATCCAATCCGAAAACAGGGGCAAAGAAAGCGAATTCTGCCTCGCTTCCGGCTTGCACCACACGCAGCCGTCGGGTGAAACGGGAGCGTCCCACCTGATGATGCCTCCCGAGTCTCCACGACGCTCCGCGCATGATTACCTGCCCATGAAACTCACCGGCGGGACGCAGCGCTGCCGCGGCACCTTGCGCATGTGGGATGACGACAAAGGCTTTGGCTTCCTCGAGCCCGACGGCGGCGGGCCGGATGTCTTCCTCCACATCAAATCCCTCGCCAACCGCGCCGTCCGCCCGGCGATCGGCGCGACGGTGAGCTACCGCTGCGGAGTGGACGACCACCAGCGCCCACAGGCGCTCGAAGCGCGGCTCGAAAAAGGCGCGGGTGTGGCATTTCAGCCAGTGCCTCCGAAAGGGCGGACGCCGTCCGCTTCCCCGCGCCGCTTTGGTCAAAAGACGGCCTCGTTCTGGTCGCAGCCCCGAGTCCAGGCGGGCGCAGGTGCGGCGGCATTCATCGGGTGCATCGCCGGAGCCGCCGCACTCGGCCTCATCGAGTCGTGGATCCCCGCGCTCTACGCCGTCGCGAGCAGCGTCACCTTCGCTACCTATGTGTGGGACAAGACACGCGCCGAGCAGGGCAGTCGGCGCGTCCCGGAGAATACACTCCACCTGCTCGAAGCCCTCGGCGGCTGGCCGGGCGCGCTCCTCGCCCAGCACTGGCTCCACCACAAGACGGCCAAGGTCGCCTACCAGGTCATATTCTGGCTGATCGTCGCCACTCACCTCGGCCTCTGGGGCTGGCTGACGCTCGGCCGTTCCGGCGCCTGACCGCCCCGCTCAGCGCGCGTCCAGCGTCCGCTCGTTCACCGGCTTCGGCGCTGGCTTCGGCGTCGCATAGTCTTGGTACATCCGGCGGTCCGCACCCTCCTGCGGCTTCACCCATCCTTCATTGAAAAAGGCCCGGTCTTCATTGTCCTTCGCACACCCGCAGAGGATCAGCGCCAGACCGAGTGCAGCGAGCGCGCGCATCAGTTCGTCTTCAGTACCGCGATGAAGGCCTCCTGCGGAATGTTCACCCGCCCGATGGATTTCATCCGCTTCTTTCCCTCCTTCTGCTTCTCCAAAAGCTTCCGCTTCCGGCTGATGTCGCCCCCGTAGCATTTCGCCGTCACGTCCTTGCGCATCGCGCTGACGTTTTCGCGGGCGACGATCTTGCCGCCGATGGCGGCCTGGATGACGACCTGGTAGAGCTGGGTGGGGATGACTTCCTTGAGCTTGGCGGCGAGCTGGCGGCCGCGGGACTCGGCTTTGTCGCGATGGACAATGGAGCTGAAGGCATCGACGGGCTCGCCATTCACGAGGATGTCGAGCTTCACGAGTTTGTCCGCGCGGTGGCCACAGTGCTCGTAATCCATGGAGCCGTAGCCGCGGGTGATGCTCTTAATCTTGTCGTTGAAATCGACGACGATTTCATTGAGCGGCAGGACGCAGGTGAGCATGACGCGTTTGCTGTCGAGCGTCTCGGTGTGATCAAGGATGCCGCGCTTGTCCATGATGAGCTGCATGAGCGGGGAGATGTATTCGTTGGGCACCATGATGAAGCATTTCACGATGGGCTCGCGGATCTCGGCGATGACACTGCCGTCCGGCAGGAACTCGGGATTGTCCACATGGAGACTCTCCCCGTTCGTCTTCACCACCTCGTAAATGACCGAGGGATACGTGGCGATGATGTCCATGTTGTACTCCCGCCGGAGCCGCTCCTGGATGATCTCCATATGCAGCAGTCCGAGGAAACCGCAGCGGAAACCAAAGCCCAGCGCCACGCTCGACTCCGCCTGAAAGTTGAAGGAAGAGTCGTTGAGCTGGAGCCGGCCCATCGCCGCTTTGAGGTGCTCGAAGTCGGCGGTGTTGATCGGATAGATGCCGCTGAAAACCATCGGCTGCACCACTTGGAAACCGGCCAGCGGCTCAGTCGCCGGATTGAAGGTGCTCGTCAGGGTGTCGCCGATTTTGATCTCGGAGGTCGTCTTGATATTGGCGATGACGTAACCCGTGTCGCCGGCGTGGAGCATCGGCACAGCGGTCATCTTCGGGCGGAAAACGCCGACCTCCTTCACCTCGCAAGGCCGGTTGTTGCTCATCATTTTCACGCCGTCGCCGGCCTTGATCGTGCCGCTCATCATGCGGACGTAGGTGACCACGCCGCGGTAGGTGTCGAAGGTCGAGTCGAAGACCAGCGCGCGCACTTTCTCGTCGGGCCACTTCGTCGGCGGCGGGATGCGCGCGATCACGGCTTCGAGGATTTCCTCGATGCCGATGCCCGCCTTCGCGCTCGCCAGGATTGCCTCCTCGCCGGGGATCGAAAGGATTTCCTCAAGCTGCTTCTTCACCGTCGGGATGTCGGAGTTCGGCAGGTCGATCTTGTTGATCACCGGCACGATCGTCAGCCCCTGCTTGTTCGCGAGGTGGACCGTCGCCACCGTCTGCGCCTCCACGCCCTGCGCCGCGTCCACGATCACCAGCGCGCCCTCGCACGCCGCCAGCGAGCGGGAGACTTCGTACGCGAAATCCACATGCCCCGGCGTGTCCAGCAGGTTGAGCTTGTACGTGTGCCCGTCCTTTGCCTTGTACGTCATCGCCACCGGGTGCATCTTGATCGTGATGCCGCGCTCGCGCTCCAGGTCCATCGCGTCGAGATGCTGATCCTGCGCATCCCGGTCGGCGACGGTCCCCGTCATTTGGAGCAGCCGGTCCGAGAGCGTGGTCTTCCCGTGGTCGATGTGCGCGATGATGCAGAAATTGCGGGTGCGGGAGAGGGGCATGAAAAAGGGCGGCGAATATGCGCGCCACCCCCGCCCCGGTCAACAGGTCAAACCGCCTGCCCGTCCGCGCTCACGTAGCGCGGAAAAGGAATCGCGCATAGAGGTAGGCCACGAGTTCGTCGATCACGGCACGCACGCCGAGGCTCGATCTCCACCAGTGCTCCGCGTCGAAGAGCACGTCCGGCGCGGCGATGACCCCGATCCGCGAGCCAGGCCCGAACGCCTTTTCATACAGCAGCCGGCTCCGCCGCGCATGCGCGCCCTGCGTCAGGACATTGATCTTCTCCGACGGCAGTCCGCGCTCGCTCAGCCACGCTTTCAGCGCCACCGCAGAGGAGTACGTGCGATCCCGCCGCACCGGCCCCCACGGCACCGGTTGGAGCACTCCGGGCTTCCCTCCCATCTTCTCAAAAGCCGCCACCGTCAGCGCCGCGTAATCGCCATGCTCCACGAGCGGCGCTCCCTTTTCCAGCGGCTCTCCCGTCACGCACCACACCGCGTATCCGCCATGCTGAAACTCCTCCCACGCCTCCTTCAGCGCCTCGTCGTCCGCCCAGCCCTCGATCACCAGCACGCCGCCGGGCACCGAATCCTGCACCGCCAGAAAGCCATACACCCCGCGCACCGCCAGCACCGCGCCCAGGCTCACAGCCAGCAGCAGCGCCACCCACCCGCGCCACGTTGGCCACAGGCACATCCGCCGCCGGAGCAGGCCGAGGCAGAGACGCTGCGCGGAGTTGCGGGAGGGAGTGGACGGGGCCGGCACGGAGGAGCAGGGCGCGGGATGCTACTTCGCCGCGGGCGCCGCAGCCGGGCCCCCGCCAAACTGCCGCCAATAGCGTTCATGGAAGGGATTCACCGCCGGCCCGATGGCGTCTTCATTCACGAGCATCGGCTGCACCGCCGTCCACCATTCGTCGTACTCCCGGCGCAGCGCGGCGACCACCTCGGGATGCTCGGCGATGACGTTCTTCGTCTCGCCCGGATCGGCCGCGAGGTCGTAAAGCTCGGTGTTCTTCACCAGCGTGAATCGGCTGTTCTGGATCGCGCACCCCTCGTACTTCGCCGCCGCCACTTCGCCGCGCTTCCACCGCCCGACATGCGTGACGAGCGTCCGGTCCGCCCATTCGGCCTGCGGATTCTTCAGCAGCGGCACCAGGCTGCGCCCCTCGACCTGCGCGCGCACATCGTCGCCCAGCTTCGCTCCGGCGATCTCCGCGAGCGTGGGGAAAAAATCAATGTGCGCCGTCAGTGCCGCGCAGTCCGCACCGCCGCGGAACCCCGCCGGCCAGCGCCAGAACGACGGCACGCGCGTGCCGCCCTGGTACGGCGTCACCTTCTGCCCGCGCATCCCCGCGTTGAAGATCTTCACCCCGGCGGTGCCGCCGTTGTCCGACATGAAAATGACGAGTGTGTTCTCCTCGATGCCCCACTCCTTCAGCCGCGCGAGCAGCTTTCCGAGATTGGTGTCGGCGTTCTCGATCATCCCGAAAAAGCGCGCCGTCTGCTCCGGCACTTTTCCCTCGTAGTGCTTCCAGTATTCATCCGGCAGCACGTGGGGCGAGTGCGGCGCATTGAGCGGGATGTAGGCGAAAAACGGCGCGCCTGCTTTCCGCCGCACGTCCATCCATTTCATCGCCTGCGCGAAAAAGAGGTCGGTGCAGTAGCCCTCGGTCTTTTCAAAGACGCCATTGTGCAGCAGCGCGGGGTTGATGTTCGTGTTGCCCGGCGCATCGCCGCAGCTTCCTGGATACGTCTGCCCGATCCCGCCGCCGCCGTGGATATACACCTCGTCAAATCCGCGGCGGTCCGGCTGATAGTCCGCCTCGTCGCCGAGGTGCCACTTGCCGAAAATCCCCGTCGCGTAGCCCGCCGACTTCAGCACCTGTGCGAGCGTGGTCGCCTTCAGCGTCAGCCGTTCACGCTCGTAGATCGTGTGCGTCACGCCGTTCTTAAATTCATGCCGCCCGGTGAGCAGCACCGAGCGGGTCGGCGCGCATGTCGGGCTGACGTGAAACTGCGTGAAGCGCACGCTTTCGCGCCAAAGCGCATCGGTCGCCGGCGTCTTGATCACCGGATTGCCGAGGCACGCGAAGTCGCCGTACCCCGCGTCATCCAGAATGACGAAGACAATGTTCGGCCGCGCCGGCTCCGCGGCGGAAAGCGCGCCCGTGAGCGCGGCGAAGACGGTGAGAATGGCGGCGGGGAGGAAGCGGGCGTTCATGGGAGTGCGGGGATAATCCCGCATGAGTTGCTTTAGATAGGCCGCGTGTGAAAACCGAGCGGTCGCCCCGTGCGTCTGCTCACTTCGCAAACACCGCGTTCTTCGGATCGCCGCCGCTGAGGACGTAGGCGGTGAGGTCGAGCACCTCATCCTTCGTCAGCATGTTTAGCAGCCCAGGCGGCATCAGCGAAAACTTCGACGGCTCGATGCTCTTCACCTTCGCGCGGTCCACATCCACGCGCTGCCACGGGTCGGACAGGTCCGTGTTCACGGTCACGTTCTTGTTGTTCAGGTTCACGATCGTGCCGGTGATCTCCGTGCCGTCCATCTTCGTCAGGACGGTCGGGACGAACTGCTCGTTGATCTCTTTGCTCGGGTTGATGATCTGGTCGAGGAAGTCGCGCGGAGAGTAGCGCCCGCCAGAGCCGGTGAGGTCCGGGCCGGTCATGCCGCCTTCATTGCCAAATCGGTGGCACGTGAAGCAGGCGGCCGCGGCAAACATCTTGCGCCCGTTCTCAAAGTTGCGCCCTTTCATCCCCGTCGCTGCGGCGGCGGCCAGCTCGTCGAGCGTCCATGCGGTCGGCGTCCGTCCGGCCAGCACGCTGGCGGCGGCGTCGATGGCAGATTTCCGCTCCGGCTTTTTCGCGAGCACCTCGGCGAGCGCGGTCTTCTCCTCGTCGGAGAGGCTGGCCACGGCGTCGTTTCGGATGAATTCGATGAACTTGTCGAAGCTCGCGCCGCCCCGGTAGCTCGCGGCTTTCTGGAACCACGCGAAGTAGCGCGTGTGCAGCTCGGTGGTCCACCCAGCCTTCAGCATCCGCAGCGAGCGCGCGTACTCCACCTGCTCCTCCTGCGTCGGCGCGCTCTCGATGAGCGCCACGGCTTTCGCAGCGGTGCCGGGTGCCTGGAGAAAGGCGAGCGTCTCGCACAGCAGCCAGTTCAGCTCGCGCGTCGGCGCGGGAAAGTGCGGGTCGAGCTGCGCGGCGAGCCGCTGCGCCTGCGCAGCGTCGGGCGCGCCGAAGCGCACGAGGACGATCTCGATCGTCCGCACGAGCGTGAGCCGCTGCGCTTCATTGAGCTTTGCCCAATCAAACTTCGCCAGCGCGTCGAGCAGCTTTGCTTTCATCGCCGGGTCCGCGGCCGGATCCGCCGGCTGCCGGTGCTGCGGATCGATCCCGCTCACCCGCGCGAGCGCGAGCAGCGCCTCGGCCTGAATCGCCGGATTCTTTTCCTCGACCGCCCTTTCCGCCCAGCGCTCCAGCGGCTGATGCTCCACCGCCGTGCGGGCAGCCCAGCGGATAAAGCGATCCGCATCTCCCAGATGCGGCCACGCCAGCGCCAGCGCCTCCGGCCGCGGATCGAGATGCGCCGCCTCCAGCCGGTGCCGCAGATCTCGCGCGTCCGATTTCGCCACGACAGGCGCGACCGGCGCCGTGGATTCCGTGCCCGTGTAAGTCACGCGGTAAAGCCCGCTCTGCACCTTGCGCCCGCCGATCGCGAAATACATCGCGCCGTCCTTCGGATGGATGATCGCGTCCGTCACCGGCAGCGGCGCGCCGGAGAGGAACTCCTCCCTCGTTGCCTTGTACGAGCTGCCGTTCGGCTGGAGCTGCAGCGCGTGGATCTTTCCCCAGCTCCAATCGAGGATGAACATCGCGTTCTGATATTTCGCGGGAAATTTCGCCCCGTATCCGAAGGCCACGCCCGTCGGCGAACCCGGACCGATATTGATGACGGGCGGCAGATTGTCGGGATACCACTCAGGGCGCTTGCCCGCGCCATTGCGCCAGCCGTACTCGGCGCCGCTGACGACGTGGTTGACGCGCGTCGGCCGGTACCACGGCGTATTGAAGTCGTACTCCATGTCCGCGTCGTACGTGAAAAGCTCGCCGTCGCGATTGAACGCCGCGTCATAGATATTGCGAAAGCCCGTCGCGTAGCGGTCCCACGTCTGCCCGTCCGGCGAGACGCGGTAGATCGTCCCGCCCGGCCCGAGCACATCGCGCATGAAGCCGCGCCCGTCCGGCATCCGCGGCAGCAGATGATCCTCGCCCCACACCCGCG
>JANOBH010000239.1:0-3336 GCA_031411535.1 Chthoniobacter sp.
ATCGGGGACGGAAAGGTCTTCATCTCGCCGGTGGACGAGGCGATCCGCATCCGCACGGAGGAGACAGGGGACAAGGCGGTCTAGGCCAGCTTAGGCACCCGTAAATCACGAGCCGGCGACCGGGAGACTGGTCGCCGGCTTCGTTTCGTGGCGGAAGGCCGTCGCGCGCCAAACCGCCGCCCGCCCCGCTGCGCCCGCCCCGGACGCGCAGGAGCGCGTCCCTCCGGGATATTGGGATGCGCGGGACGCGCTTCCCTACGGTGCCGTCTCCGTCACCGGATCGCTCTCGGCGCTTTCGCCGGCGGCATTGAGCGCGGTCACGGCCAGCGTCACCTCCTCCGCGGGGGTGAAAGAGATCTCCTGCGGCAGCGAGGAATACGTCCCCACCAGCGTCTGCTCACCGCCGGGATTGCGGTACACCTTTACCTCCACCGTCCCCGCGCCCAGCGTGGCATCGAGCGTCAGCAGCCCGCTGCCCTCCGCGCCCGGCGTCAGCGTCACATCCGCCGGCACCGGCGGCACCGTGGGGCTGCTGCTGCTGCTGCTGGAGCTGCTGCTGCTCGATCCGCCACCACCGCCGCCGCCGCCGCCGCCTTCCGTGGTGATCTGCGTGAGCGCGTCGTGCTCCGGGGTTCCCACGGGAAAATGGGCGCCCCATGCCTCGAACCAGCGCTTGTTGCCGCGGTCCACGCGGGCTGCGAGGGTGCGCCGGAGGGAGCGCTTCTCGCTGAGCGGCGCGGCGGCGTCTTTCACATCCTGCATCAGTGCCGGGATCGCCGTGAGCGCTGCTGACAGATCGGCTATGGCGAGGGTGCCGCCGCCCGCCTTGGGCATCGTGAGCGCGGGCTGGGCCGGAGACGCCGCGGCGCGCCGGGCATTGGTCCTCGTCCAGAGTGTCAGCGTGGCCTGGCCGCGGTCAAAGACGGCCTCCTCGCTCTGCATGTCGATCCGCTGGATTTGCATGATGTCATCCTGCAGCGAATCCTCGGGCGGCAGCGAATTGGCGGCGAGGCGCGGCAGCCGCGTGGCGATTTCCTGGACCAGCGCCAGACTGGCATCGCGCAAATCGCGCGCTTCATCGATCGCCGCCTCGGCATCCACCACCGCCTGATCGTCCCCCGGCATCGCCTCCACATCGGCCTGATGCGCCGCCAGCGTCAGCGTGCCAAAAGTGAGGGTGGGGGCAAAGTAGCTCCAGACGCCGTCTGTCTGCTGCCCGCGAGTGAGGATTTCCTGATAACTAGCCATAGGAGGAGGGAGTGGAGGTTTGGGGAACTGCCCGGCTGCCGTCTGCGGCACACCGCCGGTTTGACCCGGCCATTTCAAGCAAAGTGCCATCCGTCGGGCAATGGTTTTCCACAAATTCCTGTGCTTTGACGTAAATACCTGATTTCTGTGGCATTGCACACTTTTACCCGACGGCTCCCATAGCCCGCCAGACGGCTCTGGAGCCCCACCCGGCGCCTCCGGCGGCTCACCAGACGGCTCCGGACCTCCACCAGACGGCTCCAGGCAGGCACCCGACACCTTTTTTTGCCCACCCGACGGCTCCCAGCCCCCACCCGACCACCCCGAGTGCCCGCCAGACGGCTCCGAATCCTCACCCGACGCCTTTTTTGGTCCACCAGACAGCTCCCAGCCTCAACCAGACCGCCCCGTGAGCGCGCCCGCCCGCCACGAGCCTCCCGCCACCGAAACAGAGTTTCGCCCGCAGCGGCATTCCCAAACGGAGTTTGGGAACGAGGGGAAAACGCCCACCCACCCCCAGCAACCGGAGGGCACCCCCGAGCGCGACAGGACCGACCCCACCCCAAACTCCCGATGATCCCAGACTTCCCTTGGCACCGCCCCGGAAATAGGCGAAAGCATTGCGCCTTTAATTGCGAAATGATTTCGTCCAATACAGAGTTAGGCGCTACCCCGAGTTGATGCGCTCCAAGTTTTCCACCGAGCTTTTTAGCAGCCAATATGGCATGCTATTCGTCCTCGTTCTTGCAGCAGCGTTGCTGACTGTCGCGGTATTTCGTAGCAGACGATGGGTGGTATTTATATGGGTGCCCACACTTTGCTGGAGCGGCCTATTGTCGTGTGTGGCTCTCATTCTACTGCTGTCCGGCTTAAATCCCCCTTCGGGAGCGGGAGGCGGTATGCCGGGACAGTTTATCCTATCCGCCGCTTTAGTAGTTGCTCCATTTGTGCTCGTGTTTTGCATCGCACTTTTCGTTCGTCCACGGAGAGATGCTTTCACGCAGCAGTCCATCGGCCTGTCACTTTTTCTCACGATGTGTTTGTCAGCAACACCCTTTGTGTTGCCGCGCCCCAACGTCATGCGCGTCCAGATTCGCGTTCTGGATTCCAGTCATGCTCCAGTTCCGAACGCCATCGTTACTTACAGTGCGTTTGGCGGCAAGGGAGCCAACTACGATGGCGAGGGCCGCACCGACGCCACAGGTCATTTCACTCTCCCCATATATCCTTCAGAGTGGGGTGAGATTGTAGTTACTGCCCCGACCGGTGAAACGAAACTGAGGTATGAATTCTGGTCGGAGATTATGGTAGGGGGCAAGCACAATGGCGTTCGACTGACTGCCCCCGGCGATGCAAGCCATCTCGAAGAAGGCGTCGGATACGTTATCGGCAAGACGGTCGCCGCTAATTCCAATGAAGTTTATGAGGTCTTTCTCCAATCGCGGTAAAGCGCCTAACCATGCGCTGCAGCGAACCGCTCCGTGCGTCACGGCACCTGCTTCCGCCGCCGCCTTTCCGCCCGCCATGCAGGTGCCGCGCCGCACTCCGCGGTCGCTGAGCTTGGGGTCGTTCCCCTCGTTCCGAAGTTGCACTTCGGAATGCCTGCCGCCGCGAAGCTGAGCTTCGCCCCCAAGTCCGTTCCGCAGTATGACTGCGGAACGAGAAAGTTTGCGCGGCTACTCGTAGCGCAGCGCTTTCACCGGATCTAGGCGGGAGGCGATCCGGGCGGGGATGTACGCGGCGAGGGAGCAGATGATGAAGGCGCTGATGCAGATGATGGCGACATCGCGTGGGATGACTTCGGCGGGGATGCCGCTGAACTCGTAGATGCTCGGGGAGAAGATGACGATGCCGAGGCGCTCGGAGAGCCAGTCGCGGAAAACGTTGCGATAATGGAGCACCCCGTGGCCGAGGGCGAGGCCGGTGACATTTCCCATGACGCCGACGAACATGCCCTGAGCGAGGAAGACCCAGACGATCTGCCCAGGGGTGGCGCCGAGCGCTTTCATGATGCCGATCTCGCGGGTCTTTTGCACGGTGACGGTGATCTGGGTGTTCATCACGGAAAAGGCCGCGATGACGATGAGG
>JANOBH010000240.1:0-16788 GCA_031411535.1 Chthoniobacter sp.
TGCGCCGCGCTGCGCTCGCGCACAGTTCCTCATAAATCTCCGGTCGAAGAATCCAGCGCCACGTCCGGAACGTGTGCCGGCGATCGGAAAAGCCGGACTTGTAGCGAAACACCGAGTCCTGCTGCGCGCCGACTCCGCCGCCGAGATGGAAGACGCGCGCGCCCATTTCCGTGGCCCACAACCGCTCCGTATCGACCACGAGCCGGTCGGGCGAAAACTTCAGGAACGCGTCGCGCGTCCCGCCCAAATGATCCTGCACAATCCCGTCGCAAATCGTGCAAATCGTGGCGGCGGCCACCTCACCGTCCTTCAGCACGACGAACAGATGCGAGACTTCGTCGAGTTCGCGCGTGAGCAGATTGAAGTAGGCCTCGTCAAAGAAATAGGAGCTTTGCGCACCCGCGCGGCGCATCGTCTCGAGATAGACGCTCACAAACTCCGGCAGGTAGCGCTTCTCCCGGTCGTGGAAGCCCGTGAAGCCGGACTCGCGGAGCTTCCGCACGCTGGTCCGGCAGCTCTTGTTGTATTGCGCCCGCTGCGCTTCATCGGAGAGCGTGAGATCGATGGAGATCGTCTCGCCGGCTGGCGGGCATTCGCCGAGGCCGGCGAGCATTTCCTGCTGCACGATCAGCGGATGGAGACGGGAAAACACCGCGATCACGCACCGGCGCTCAAGCTCGTCGGCCAGCGCGATTTGAAAGTTGCGCACCACGTCGGCAGGCAGCGTGTCGTGCGATGCCACCGGTCCCCCGTAGCCGTACACCGACGTCGCGTCGTGCCATCCGTCCGGCTCGGCCGGATCGACCGGACGCAGCAGCAGCGGGAGCGCGATCGTGAACCCTTCTTCGCCATAAACGTAGAGCTGCGCATGGCCCTCTCCGCGCTGCTCGGAGAGGTGGTGATATTGCGGGAGCTGATGGAAATCGTGCTGACGCACCCGACCGAGCACCGCCAGCCACTCCGCGGTGTCGCCCGTTCCCAGGATGCGCATCGAGCCGGCGGATTTCATACGGCGGCCAGAGTTTCGGCGATCGGCGCTGTCTCCGGCGCGTCGTCGAGATACAGCTCCTCCCAGAAACGCAGCGCGCGTCCCGTGGTGAGCTTCAGCCGCGGCACCGGTTCGTCGCGCACGAGATCGCGGATGGCCATCTCGACTTCGTTGTAACCGAAGTGCGCGCGCATCGACACGCCGCCGGAAAAGCGGGGATTGATCTCGAAAGTCACCGGCCCGCGCGCCGTGACGCGGAGCTGCACATTGCACGGCCCTGCCGCGCCGAGCGCCGCCGCGACCGCCCGAGCCTCGGCCTGCGCGGCATCGTGCACCATCACCTGCGCCTTGTACGTGTCGCCGGCGATCAACTGTCCGCGCCGGTAGCAGATCGCTCCGGGCTGCCGTCCGTCCTTCAGCGTATAGACTTCGACGCTGTACTCCTCATCGTCCGGCAGGAGGCATTCCTGCACCACCATCGCCACTCCGGCGGCGCGGACCTGCGAGAGGTCGTCGCGACTCGCGATTTTCACGAGGCCCCGCGCCCCAGTGCCGCGAAACGGTTTCGCGATCAGCGGAAAGCCCACCGCCTCGATGAGCCTCTCGATTTCCTCCGCCGAGTCAGCGCGCGCATAGCGCGGAAAATTCAGTCCGTTGCGCTCGAGAAACTGGCACGTCGCCCACTTGTCCATCCCGGTGCGCAGCACGTCGGGTGTGCTGGCCACCACGATCGCTCCCGTCTCGGCGCGGAGCGCTGCCGCCTCGCGCGAGAGCAGCTCCAGCTCGACTTCCGAACCGGGCAGAATGAGCTTCACGCCTTCCTCCGCGCAGATGCGGCGCATCCCGGCGAGGTACGCATCGACCCGCGCGCAATGCGGCAGGACGAAGCCCGCGTCCACCCACTGCAACCCGACGGAGTAAGCATCGCGATCGGTTCCCAGCACGCGGCAAGGCAGGGCGGATTGGCGCGCGGTCTTTACCAGGCCCTGCCCCACGGTGTCGCCGACGCCGGTCACCAGGACGGTTGTCAATTCAGGGGTACTCATACTTCCCCGTCCTCCATTGCTATTTCCGTTCCAAATCCCGGCCGATTTTCACACGGCCCTATGGCAGCGTGGAGCGGCTACCCTTTTCCGCTCAGCAACCTGGCATACGCGGAGTGGACCTTCGCGAAGACCACCCTCTCATCAAAGCGCTCCGCAGCGATGCGACGTGCCTCGGCGCTCATGCGCTGCGCGGTTTCGGGTTCGTTCAGAATGCGCATGATGGCCGAGGAGAGCGCGGGCACGTCCCCAAATGGAACCAGCAGGCCGTTGCGGTCGTGCGTCACGGCCTCGCGGTTGCCTTTCACATCGGTGACGACGGCGGGCGTGCCCATCGCGGCCGCCTCCATGACCACCCGCGGCACGCCCTCAAAGATCGAGGGCAGCACTAGCACGCTCATGATCTTGTAAAGCGGCGGCAGCTCGGGATTCGGGCGGTTTCCCACAAAGACGCAGCGCTCCGCGATTCCGTAATCCGCGGCCGCCGACGGATCGACCGCATCCGGCTTGCCGCGATCGGAGCCGCCCGCGATCAGGAAACGGACGTCCGGCCGCCGGGCGGCGATGTCCCGCGCGGCGGCGAGGAAATCGAGGAATCCCTTTCTGCGCGCCGCGAGCCGGCCGACGAATCCCACGACCGGCGCATCCGCGGCGATGCCGAGCCGCTCGCGGCAGCGCCGCTCGTCCTCCGCGGAAACTGTGCCCGGATCGAACTGCGTGAGGTCGATCCCGTTGCCGAGAAACTCGATTCTGTCAGGCTTGCAGATCCCTTCCTTCAGCGCCGTCTGAATGTCCTCGGCATTCTGCGAGAGGATGAGGTGCGAGCACCACGCCGCGACCGTTTCCATCGCGATGTAAAAGCGCCGCGCGGCCGGGCGCATGTGATCGTGAAAGTAGAAGCCGTGGACCGTGTTCACGATGACGGGCACGCCGGCCATCCGCGCGGCGAGCTGGCCGAGCAGCCCGGCCTTTGGCGTGTGCGTGTGGATGACCGTGAAGCGCTCCCGCCGCAGCACGCGGAAGAGCCGCCAGAGCGACACGAGATCGGCCCACGGCGTCAGGTTGCGGCTCATCGGCACAGCCAGGTGCCGGATGCCCGCCGCCTCGATCGCGGGCACATGCCGCCCCGGAGTGGAGATGCCAGCGACCTCGTAGCCGGCCGCCTGGAGGCTGCGGAGCTGGTTCAGCAGCAGGCTCTGCAGCGAGATATCGACGGTGGTGATGTGGGCGATTTTCATACCGCCTCGCCGTCCAGGTAGATGCGGTGCCAAAGCTCGAAGTTCAGCAGCAGCCAGAGCTGCGAGCTGCGCACATGGCGGCCGTCGGCGTGTTCACGCCACAGACGCTCGACGACGGCGGAATTGAAATAGCCGCGCCGGCGCGTGCGCTCGTCGAGCAGCACGTCGAACGTGAAATCCTTCAGGCTCCCGCGGAACCACGGGTCGAGCGGGACGGCGAAGCCATGCTTGGGCCGGCGCAAAACTTCCGCGGGCACCAGGTCGCGCACCGCGCGCTTGAAGATGTGCTTCATCGAGGAGCCGCGAATCTTGAACCGCCCGGGAATCTGGAACGCGAGTTCGACCAGGCGGTGATCGAGCAGCGGCAGCCGCGCCTCGAGGCTGCATGCCATCGTGGCCTTGTCCGCCTTTTCCATGTAGGCATCGGCCAGCAGCGTCTTCAGGTCCGTGTACATCAGGCGGTTGAGATGGTCGTTCGCGCTCGCTCCGTTCAGGCGGTTGTAATAGTGCGGATACGGCCACGCCGGGTCATAGCCGGCCTCGGCGCGATGCGCGCCCTGCTGGAGCAGCTCCGCCTGCATCTCGGGCGTGAACATCACGAGCCATGACGCATAGCGGCGCGCAGGGTCGGCGATGGGCAGGGTTTCCAGCGTCCGCTTGATCCTCCGCATCCGCGGGAGACGGCCCGCGAGCGCCGGGATGAGGCGTCGGGTCAGCACGCCGGGCAGCTTTTGATAGAGCCCGGAAAAGCGATCAGCCGCATAGCGCCGGTAGCCGCCGAAAAGCTCGTCGCCGCCGTCGCCGGAAAGCACCACCTTCACGTGCTCGCGCGCGAATTTGCTGAGGAGGTAAAGCGGGAAGCTCGCCGGGTCGCCGAACGGCTCGTCGTAGTGATAGACGAGCGTGCGCAAGGTCTGCACGAGATCGGCATGCTCCACCTTCAGCTCGTGATGCTCGGTGCCCAGGCGCTCCGCCATCACCCGCGCGTCCGAGAGTTCGTTGTAGGCGCCGCCGATGGTGAAGCCGAGGGAGAAGGTCTTCACCGGGCCGGTCGCGTGCCGTTTCATCAGTGCCACGATCGCGCTGGAATCCACGCCGCCGCTGAGAAACGCGCCAACCGGCACGTCGGCGATCATCCGCCGACGCACCGAGTCGTCGGTGAGCGCGAGGATCCGCTCGGCGTATTCGTCCTCGCTCAGCTCCGCTCCACCCGAGATCTGCGGCTCGCTGCCCACGTCCCAGTATTCGCTGATTTTGATCTCCCCGTCCTGCGCGAGCAGGTGGTGGCCGGGGAGCAGTTTCCGGATGTGCCGGTACATCGTCTCCGGCGCCACGGCGTGGCCAAAGGCGAGAAAGTTCGACAGCCCGCGCGGGTCGATCTCCCGCGGGATCGAGGGATCGGCGAGGATCGCCTTGATCTCCGAGCCGAAGACCAGCCGCCCGCCGTGATGGTAGTAATAGAGCGGCTTCTCGCCGATGCGGTCGCGCGCGACGAACAGCCGCCGTCGCGGCGCGTCCCAGATGGCGATGGCAAACATGCCGTTGAGCCGCTTCACGCAGTCGGTGCCCCACTCCTCATACGCGTGCAGGATGACCTCGGTGTCGCTGTGCGTGCGAAAGACGTGGCCCTTCGCCTCCAGCTCGGGGCGCAGGTCGCGGAAGTTGTAGATCTCGCCGTTGAAGACGATGCAGCACGAGTTGTCCTCGTTCCAGATCGGCTGCTGCCCGCCGGAAAGATCGATGATGCTCAGCCGGCGCATGCCGAGAAACACGCCGTCGCCGCACCACGTCCCGACCTCGTCCGGGCCGCGATGGAAGAGGCGGCGCGTGGCCGCCTCGGCATTCATCACCTCGATGCCGTGGGCGCTTAGTTCACCGTAGATTCCACACATGGGTTCTCCTTGTTTGATTGGGAAACGCGCGCACACACGCACTGCGAATAAAGTTCGTCCGTCGCGCGCGACATCCGATCGAGAGTGAAATCCCGCAGCACCCGCGCGCGTCCCGCTTCTCCGAATTGCGCGCGCATCGCTCCGTCCGTGAATCTGTCGAATGCGGCGGCCAGCGCCTCCGGTTCGCGCGCTCCGACGAGAATGCCGGTCTCGCCATCCGCCACCACCTCCGGAATCGCTCCGACGCGGGTCGCGACGACCGGCCTGCGCGCCGCCATCGCTTCCAGCAGGACAAGCCCCAGCCCTTCAAAGATCGAAGTGAGCGCGAAGATGTCGAACGCACCCATCACCGCGGCGATGTCATCGCGGAATCCCGCCCACACCACGCGGTCGGAGATCGCCAGCTCCTCCGCGCACTGCCGCAGTTCCGCCTCCAGCGTCCCCGTCCCCACCATGACCAGCCGCGCCTGCGGGCAGCGTCCCGCAAAAAGCGCAAAGCCGCGCAGCAGCGTCCCGAGATCCTTCTGCTCCACCAGCCGCCCGACGAAACCAATCGCGAGCGCATCGTCCGCGAGTCCCCACTGTTTCCTCACCGCGGCGATCTCCCCGGTCCGCACCGCTGCGAATGGCGCGGCGTCGATGCCGTAATGAATCGTGTGGATTTTCCGCTCATCCAGCCCGAGCGCGGGGCCGGCCATGAAGCGTTTCACCGCATCGGAAATAGCGATCACCTTCACCGCCCGGCGCCCCACCCAGCATCCGAGGAAGCGCTGGCCCGGCCCCGGAGAAAAGCGCTCCTCGTTGTGCTTCGTGATCAGAAGAGGCAAGGCCGCGTCCCCCAGCAGAGCGAGGCGCGCATAGAGTTCGGCCGGCGGCAGGTGCGCGTGGATGAGATCAAACCCGCCGCGCCGGACGATGCCGCGAAGCGCCGCCAGCGGTCGCAGGTCGCCGTAGAAGCGCAAGCCGAGGCTGTGGACTTCCACGCCGAGTTTCCGGAATGTCTCCGCCCAGTATCCCTTCCCGCGCAGATACGCGACAGCCACGCCCATCCCCGACGCGCGCTGGTGTTTCACCAGCTCGACGAGATGTCCCTCCGCGCCGCCGCGGTCGATCCCGGTGATGACGTGAAGCACTTTCATGCGGCAACCATGCTGGGGGCTTCCTCAATGACGGCACGGTCCTGCGCCTCGCGCGACTGCAGCCTCTGCACCGCCACTGCCACGCCGAGGCTGATCCAGATGATACGCGCGACGAAAGACGAGGGATTGAGCCAGACCGCCGCGAGATTTCCAAAGACCATCGCGAGCAGCCAGATGAATGCGGCGCGAAAAAACATGCTGATGATCGGGTCATCGCTGGATGCTGCGACCCGCCGGAACAGCCGCCCTGCGCAGACGATGAGCGCGCCGAGGGCCAGCAGGCCGCACACACCGGCGTCGGTGAGCGCCTGGAGAAACTGGTTGTTTGCATTGGCCGTCGATCCGTCCAGGTGCGCGAGGTCGAAAAACCGGTCGCCGCCGTAGCGCGCGAGCACGGGCTGGTAGCCCATGTAGCCGACCCCGAGCAGCGGATTGTCCGCGATCATCGCGCCCGCGAGCTTCGCGGACTCGAGGCGCTGGCCGCCGCTGCTCGCGGCATTGCCGCTACCCAGCCGGTCCGTCAGCGTTTTCGTCATCGGCCCGGAGAAAATGACGAGGCCGGCCACACCCGCGAAAGCCACCAGCGGCAGCAGCCACAGGCGCCGGCGGGCGAACTCCCGGACCTCTGGCGTCTGCGTGCCGAAAATCAGGAAGAGCACCGTGGCAACGCCAGCGGCAAAGATCGAGCCGACCCCCGCAGTGAGGAGGATGCCGCCGAGGAATGCGCCCGCACCGGCGAGGCTCGCGGAGCACAGCGCCGCCAGGTAGCCGAGCAGCAGCACAAACCCGACGGAATCCCCGACCGGACCGAAGAAGCGCATTTCGCCACGCTCGATGCCCTGCACTTCGCCGATGATGATCCCGTGGCTCGCGCCGAAAAAATTGATGAACTGGATCGCCGCGGTCGCGGCAAGGGTGGCGAGGAGAATCCCAACGCAGCGCCGCGCCTGCGGCAGTGTCGTAATCGCGCAGGCCATCACCGGCACGAGCGCGATCTCCGTGACCAGCCTCGCCTCGGCTGTGAGGCAGCGGAGGAACTGCTCCGGGCCGAACTTCACCCCAGCGGCGAGCGTCGCGACCATATTCACCGTGAGGAAGACGAGGATCGCGGAGTAGATCACGGGGTCCGCGGCGAACTGCTTCCTCACGACGATCCCAAATGCGCACCGCAGAAGCAGCGAGACGAGGACGAGATCCACCGCAGTCACGTCCATCGGCCCCACGGTCAGGAGCGCCGCATTGGGCATGAGAAAAACATTCTGCACCATCCAGAGCGCCGGCAGGAGGGCCGTGACGTGCCTGCTCGGGAGCATCGAGCATATCAGCATCACGATGAGGACGAGCGTGGTCATGCGTTGCGGAGCGCCTGCGCCGGCAGCAGGCGGGTGAAGAATTTCAGCCGCGTCCCGACGATCCGGTGCGCGAGGTGCAGCATGTCTCCGTCTCGGAAAATCAGCGCCCGCAGCCCGAGGTAAAACAATGCGCCGAAGAGGAGCACCTGCGCGGCGGCGACCGCGATGCCCGGCAGCCGCAAGAGCGAGCCTGCCAGGTACGCAGCGGCGCAGCCGGCGAGAGCAATGGCGAAACCCTGAAGCGGCACGCGGTACGTACGCGCGGGGACCAGCCGGCGCTGGCGCAGGAGGACGAGATTGAGCGCCGCCACCGCGCAGCGCACGGAGCCGACGGCGATCAGCACGGTTTCGACCGGCTGCCGCCAGACCAGCGCGAGAGTGGCGAGCGTGACGACGGCCTGGAGCACATTCACTTTCACGAGATCGCGGTAGCGGCCGTTGCGCAGCAGCGCCGGCGAGCAGCTCCCGCGAATCCAGTTTTCAAACGCCGTGGGCAGCAGGAGCAGCGTGGCAATCCAGGCTGCCGCCGCGTATCCGCCGCCGTAGATCACCGGGACGAACCACGGCAGAACGAGCAGCGCCGCGCCGATGCTGAAGCAGTACAGCAGGCTCGAAATCTTCACCACGCGCCCAATGGCGAGCGCCTGCGCGGCGGGATCGTCGCTCGTCTGGCTGAGGTAGGGCGCCACGAGATTGCCCATCGGCATCACGGTGAGGCTGGTGATTTTCCCGACCAGATCGATCGCGAGGGTGAGGAATGCGATCGTGGTCGCGGGATGATTCGGCGCGAGCAGGAGCAGCATGACGGTGCCGCCGCCCAGCATCGCGCACGCCTTGTCGAAAATGGTGAGCAGCCCGAATCCCTGCGCGCGGTTGATGAATCCTGCCGCGACGGGCGCGCGCTCGCTGCCGATGATCCGCCAGAGCCGGCGATGCACGAGGATGGCCTCGATCGCGGCGAGCGCGAAGAGGCCGCCGACGAGATGCATGAGGCTGCCGCCCGCCAAGGCGATGCCTGCGAGCATGGCAGACCGTGCGATTTGAAAGCCCTGCTGGAGCAGCAGCGCCGTGCGCGTCTCAAAGAGCGCGACCAGCCCGTAGTGCGCGAGCAGCCGGACGAGTGTGGCCGTGACGATGGCGGCGATGGTGGCGAAAAGCCACGGCTGCGCCGTGAGGCGCTCGAAATCCGTGTGCCTCGCATACATCGGTCCGAAGATGATGAGCGCGGCGGCGCAAAGCGCGGCCGCCAGCCAGCGGCGGCGCTGCATCCGGCGGTAGAAGGTTCCGCGCGCCTGCTGCTGCGCGGCCTCGGCCAGATAGCGCGTTAGTCCGCTGTTCGCGCCGGCCTCGAAGACGAGCGTCGAGACGCCGATCATGGCGAGCACCGCGCCGTATTCGGCATAAAGGCCCGGAGGCATGGCGCGCACCAGGACAATGGACGCGCCAAAGGAGAGCAGGAGGCCGGTGAGATTGAGCCACCAGTTCGCGTGCAGCGCGGAGATGATCTTTTGCGAGCCGATCATGGCTGCGGGGAAAGCGCGGGCACCGCAGCCGGCGCATCCTGCCGCCCCGGAGGCCCGCACGCCGCGATCTCGGCGAGGATGCGATCCGCGAGGCGCGGCAGGGAGTGGAGGCGCTCGACCTGGGAGCGGAGGCAAAGGCCGATCGCGTCGCGCTCGGCGGCGCTCATCTCAAGCAGCGCGGTGAGCTTCGCGGCGAGGTCCGCGGGATCTCCGCCGCGGAAAAGCAGCGCATCCCGGTGCTCGCCGAGGGTTTCGCCGAAGTCCTCGTTCGCGACGAGGCACGGGCGCCCGCAGCTCATGGCCTCCCACGCCACTTTGTCGCCAAAGCCGGCGGGCGTGAGATTCACATGGACCGCGCAGCGGCGGTAGTGCGCGGCCAGTTCTGCGGGCGGGACGGGCGGGGCAAAGGTGACGCGATCTCCGAGCTGCAATTCCGCCGCGAGCGCGCGCAGCTCGGCGGCACAGGCCTCGTCATCCGCCCCCGCTGTCGCGCCGAGGATGACCACGCGCACGCGCCGCGGCAGGAGTGCGGCCGCGCGCAGCAGCGTGGCGTGGTTTTTCACGCGCGAAATCCGCCCCGCGCAGAGGATCAGATCGTCCTCGGCCACCGACGGCTCGGCCGGCGTGAAACGCGTGGTGTCGATGCCCTGGCCGATGACCGAGAGCTTGTTCCTCCGTCCGGGATAGGCGCCCGGCAGGCTGGTCACCATGCGATTCGAAAAGCAGTGCGCGATCCTGAGCACCACGCCGGGCTGCGGATGCGCATACCACGTGACGAGCGGGATTCCCCGCGCACGCAGCACCGGCCCGGCAAGCGCGGAGAAAATCTGGATCATGTGCGAGAAGCAGCCATCGATGCCTCGCGTGCGCAGGATGCGGAAAAGGTGGCGGTAAAACTCCAGCACGCGGCGCGGCTCGTACCAGCCGTGCTCCGCGCCGACGGAATGCACGCGGACGTTTTCCGGAACATCGATCCTGCCCGCGCGCATCGTGATGACGTCCAGAGTTTCGACACGCGCGGCGAGCTGGCGGATCCACTGCGTGGTGAAGCCGAGAATCGGGTGGTCCGCGTCGGTGACGAGATTGAAAAGCAGGAGTCTTTTCGGGAGCGGGCCGGACGCCTGCTCGCCCGCGAGTCGGTGCCAGATCGCGAATTGCGCGGGCGCATTCGTGGCCGGGTCAAGCTGCGTGCGGATACCCTCGCGCGCGGCCTCCCCCATCCGGCTGCGCAGCTCCGGCGAGTCGATCAGGGCGGCGCATTTATCCACGAAAGCCTGCGGCGCGCGGACCGGGACGATGAATCCGCCCGAGCCGTTCGTGAGCGCTTCGTCGGCCCCGCTGATCTCGGTGGTCACGGCCGGCAGACCCGCGGCGGCGGCCTCCATCAGCACGCGCGGGTAGCCTTCGTAATCCGACGTGAGGACGAAAATATCGGCCTCCGCAAAGGCTTCGCTGATCCGCTCGCGCGGCATCTGGCCGCGGAATCTGACGATTCCCTGCAGGCCGTCGCGCTCGACTGCGGCTTGCAGCGGCCCGAGCGCAGTGCCTTCTCCGACCAGCGTCAGCTCGAACGGAGTCCCGCCGCGCGTGTGGAGCAGCCTCGCGACTTCGATCAGCATCCCGAGGTTCTTCTGGGAGGTGAACCGCCCGACGAAGAGCAGCCGCACCGGTGTACCGGGCGCGCGCGCGGTGCGCTCGACAGCCAGGAAGCGGTCGAGATTCATCGGCACCACCGGCTTCAGCGCCACGCACCCGGGAGCGTAGCCCGCGGCGATCAGCCGGCGCACCGTGAGCTGACCATCGACCTGGACGGCGCAGCACTGGCGCATGACCCAGCGCATGACCGGCGCCTGCAGGCGGTGCGACCACCGGCTCGCGAGCCAGTGCTCGTCGTGCGCGTTTGGGCCATAGATGCAGACGTTGACCGGCAGGCGGAAAATCTTTCCGAGGAGGACGGCGACGAGACCCGTCACGAGCGGATCCTGCGCCTGGATGATGCTGATCCGGCGCTCGCGCAGGATCGTGATGCCGATGCGCAGCATCCGCCAAATGCTGTGCAGCGGGCCGCTGGCGTCGGTCGGGATCGCCTCGAAATTTTCCGCGAGCCGGAGCGGCTTCAAGCCGTGGCGCTTGTAGGAATTGGTGACGACCACGTAGTCGGACAGGTGCTCCGCGTAGCCGCGCATGCGCCGGACGTCCTCCGCCGAGTCGCCGTCCCACAGGCCTCGTGTAAATCCGAACGAAAGGACCGAGGGGAGGCTCATCGCGTTTCCTCCAAAATGGCGCGCGGCGCCGTCGCGGTCGCCCCGGCTTCCGCCGCGAGGACGGCTTCGGTGGCATCGACCATCGCCTCGAAATCGAAATGCCCGTGCAGCCGGCGGGCCGCTTCGGCAGTGAGCTGGCGGCCCAGGGCGGGCTCGCGCCAGAGGCGCTCCACCGCAGCCTGGAGCGCCGCCGCGTCGCCGATGGGAATGAGCAGGCCGGTGGCCTCATGCTCGACGACCTCGCCCGTGCCGCCGGCGTCCGTGGCGATGACCGGCGCGCCCGCAGCCATGGCTTCGAGCACGACGTGCGGGAGTCCTTCGTAGGTCGAGTTCAGCACGAATGCATCCGCCTGCCGCAGATACCCGGCGACCTCGCGGTGCGGCACGTCGCCCAGAAAAAGCACGCGCTCCTCGACTCCGCTCCGCGCGGCGAGTGCGCTGAGATCCCTGCGGATATGTCCGTCTCCGGCGATGACGAGGCGCGTATCCGGCAGTCCCGGCAGCAGGCGGATGAGGGCGTCCACGCCTTTCCACGGCACGAGTCGGCAGACGGTGAGAAGCGTCCTGCCGCTCCACGCGGGCAGCGCGCCAGCGGTGGGCGGAGGTGCGCCGGCCGGCGGCGTGGCGTTGTAGATCACCCGGATTTTTTCCGACCCGATCTGCCATCCCCCTACGATGCGCTGGAGGTAGCGGCTCGGCACGATGATGCGGCGCGCGAGGCGGAGCGGGAAGCTGCGGATCCAATCCGAAAGGCGCAGCAGCGGCGATTTGGCGGCCGTCTGGTAGGCATCGATGGTCCCGGTGAACCAGCCGAGCCCGACGGCACGCTCCCATGAGTAGTCGCCCACGATTTTATAGACCGAAGGGCGTCCCGCGAAAAAGGAGGCGAGTGCGGACTCCGCGCCGAGGCCGGATACGAAAACGATTTCGTTTCGCAGCGCCGCACGCCAGATGGCGAGGGTGGTGCGAAGGATGCGGAGCGGCCAAAAAATGCGGCGGCGAATCCGCTGCACTGGGAATCCGTACGCGGAATCGTCGTGGTCCAGCCGGTCGCTCAGGCAGACGACTTCCACGCGGTGCCCGCGCGCGGTGAGCGCCGCGGCCATCCGAGGCACGTAGCTGGCCGGACCTCCGCGATCCGGCGGAAAGATCCCTGTGACCATGAGGATGTTCATTGCAGCACTTTTTCCGCTGCGGCCTCTGCCTCGACGGCTGCGCCCGCGCCATAGACCTCATCCGTGCCGTAGCCCGGCACCTGATAATGGTAGTAATAGCCGCCGTGGGCGGTGGGGAGGGCGTTCAGGACGAAGCCGGCGATACGTGCGCCGCTTTCGCGCAGCTTTTCCAAGGCGCGAAGCACCGCGTGGCCCGGTGTCACCCCGGCGCGGACGACGAGGCAGACCGCGCCGGCATGCGGCGCGAGCAGCAGCGTATCGCTGACGGCGTGCACGGGAGCGGTATCGATGACGACGCGGTCGAAATCGCCGCTCACCCGGTGGAGGAAGGCCGGCAGTTCGGATCGGCTGAAGAGTTCGGCGAGATTGCGGACGCGCTTGCCTGCCGGCAGGAGGGAGAGGTTTTTGATGCCGGACAGGTGGACAGCCTGGCCGAGGTGGGCTCTCCCGAGCAGCAGATCGCTCACGCCGGGCGCTTCATGGGACTTCAGCAGGATGCGCTCGATGCTCGGGAGGCGGAGGTCGGCGTCGATGAGCAAAGTCCGCAAACCCTGCTGGGCGAAGGCCACGGCGCAATTGATTGCGCAGAAGGTCTTCCCCTCGCCTGGGATGGCGCTGGCGAAGATCAGCACCTTGCCGGCGCCGTCCCTTTCCGCCATGCGAAGGCTCGTGCGAAGGGTGCGAAAGGACTCGGCGAGCGCGGAGTGCGGCTTCTCGATGAGGATGCTCCCGGCAAGCACGCCGCGCCCCTGCTTCGGGATCGCGGCCAGGGAGGGGATTTCGAGCAGGCGCTCGGTCTGGTCGATGGTCTTGCACGAGCTGTCCAAAACGTGAGCCGCCAGGACGCCGGACAGTCCCAGGGTCAGGCTGCCGACAGTGCCGAGCAGGAGCACGAGCAGCCTGCTGGGTTTCACGGGCCGCTCGGGCAGGAGCGCGGGCGAGGCGATGCGGATCGCGTATCGCGACACGCCTTGGGCGACATCGGTTTCCTTGAGCTGGGCGACGACTGATTCGTAGAGCGTGCGATCCGCTTCCACATCGCGGGCGAGCGCCTTATAGGGGATCGCCATCTGGCTGAGTTCGAGCGCGATGGCTTCCTGCCCGCGCAGAGCCTCGCCGAGCTTGCTCTCGGTGGCCTTCGCGGCCTCAAAGGCCGTGTCCAGAAGGCTGACCGCCTTCAGGATCGCCTGATCCTGGCTGGCCTTGAGTTCCGAAAGCGCGCTGGCGGCCTCGAGGTATTTGGGATGCTCCGCCTTGTAGCGGCGGCTGAGCGTCGCCAGCTCCGCCTCTTTCTCGCCGATCTTGCGCAGCACCTCCACCACCTCCGCGGTCCCGGCCACGCTCGGCAGCGCGAGCAGTCGCGCCGGCGGTTCCCCCGCCAGAAGCTGGAGCTGCGCGCGGTCGGCCTCGATTTTCAGCCGCTCCGCCTTCGCCGTCGTCACCTTGGTATTCAGCTCCTTGAGCCGCTCGACCACGATGTTCTGCTTGTCTTCGAGCGAGACGGCCTGGTGCTTTTCCTTGTAGAGCTGGAGCGCCTGTTCGGACTTGGCGAGCGTCTGCTGGAGCCGCTCGGCTTCCTGCCGCAAAAACTCGTGCGCGCCCTGCGAAACCTGGGCGCCCGTCTCCGCTCTCTCGCCCACGAATTCGCTCACCACGAGCCGCGCGATCTTTTGCGCGAGCGCCGGGCTTTCATCCTCCACGGTGATATCCATCAGCCGTGTTCCCGGCCGGAACTTCACGGAGAGCTTCCCGGCCAGAATCTTCTGCAGCCGCATGTCAGACTCGATTCCGTCGACTTGCGCTCGAAAGTCCGCGTCCTCCGCCAGCTCCGGATGTCGGGCCAGGCGCAGCATGAGCGCGGGATTTTCCAGATTCTGCGCGATGGTCTTGAGTGCCTCCTCGGTGGCCCGGTCATCCAATGCGCGGCTGTCGGCCCGGACGAGCCGCTGGCGCTCCTCCTCGACCTGGACCGTGGTGGTGGCGGCGTAGATCTTCGGACTCCGCGCCAGGTAGATCATGGCGGCGGCCACGCCGATGGCGGTGATGGCGGCCAGCAGCCACACCTTTTCCCTCAGCGCGTAAAACAGCGCACGGAGATCGGCCGCGAGCGGAGGGTTCTTATGTTCGTCGGTAGGTCGCCTCATAGCCGGTGGGGTCTTAAAAGAGCCGCTCGCCGACGGAGATGATGTCGCCGGTTTCGATCGGGAAAGGCACCGCCTTTTCATCGCCCGCCAGGCGCTTTCCATCGACGTGGATGACGGTTTCCTTTCCGTCCACGCGGCGTTTTATGGTGATCTTGCCAGCGTTTGCGAGGCGCGTATAGCCGCCCGCGATGCCGATGACCTGAATGAGATCCAAAGCCTGGCGTTCCGGGAAACGATAAGTGCCCGGCCGCTGGACCTGGCCGATCACGGTAAAGAGCCGTTTCGCCTCCTCGATCACCGCGATCCGCACCTGCGGGTTCACCAGAAACCGCGCTTCCAGCCGGTCGCGAATCAGCCGCGTCGCCTGCTGCACGCTTTTCCCGGCGATGGCGACGTCACCCACCAGCGGAAAAGCGATCCGGCCGTCCGCCGGGATCCTGACGGTGGTGTCGAGTTCGGGCTCCTGAAAGACTTTGATCTCCACGAGTTCATTGGGGGCAAGAATGTGACCGGGGGTGCCTTCCGGCTCAGCCGCCTGGGCACCGTGCCCGACCGCCGTCAGCAGGCACAGGGCACCGGCAAGGAATAAGAGGATTCGCGTATGCATGGGCTTACCCGCGTTTAGCTATAACCGTGCTACACGCCCCCCCGATTTAGTAGATCAGGCTGACCTGCACGGAAATCTGGTTGTTGTCGAAGCTCGACGCACCGCGGTTCGAGTCGTTGATCCGGTGGGTGTAAGTCACGCGGGCATTGCCCCAGTGTGCAAAATTATAAAGCACGCCTGGCCGCAGGAAAAAATAACGATCCGTCCGCTCGTCCCCGCCATCCCCAGCCGAGTATTCGGAAACCTGGTATCCGCCGTCCAGGAGGAGATGGAAGCCGGCGCGAAGTTCCCGCTGCGAAGTGAGCACGAAACCGGTGAGTTGGATATCCTGATCCGCCCGGAAAGCCGATGTCCCCACGCGCCGAAATGCCTCCAGTCCGATGCGCGTTTCGACCGCGGGCAGCCAGGTCGCCCGCAGCTCAAAGATCGGACTGGCCGCATCGCCCGAGAGGCCGTCCGACTGCCGGAAATCGACTCCTCCGCGCAAGCCGACCTCCAGCTTTTCACTCATGGAATAAGCCGCTGCAGCGAAGACCTGCCCGAACGTCCGATCGTCGCCGCCCTCCACATCCACCCGCCCGGCCCCGACGCCGAAAGCGAGCTTTACGAGCGGTGTGGCGGCATAATTGAGCGACGCCTCGCCGCGCCATTCCGTGGTCCTCACGAAATCCTCGGGATCGTTCCACGTGTTGAACAGCGCGATCTCCAGCGCGGTCTTCGCCGTGAGCTGATAGCCCGCACTCACCTCTGCCGCGAGTGTCTTCCTCCGGATGCGCCCGCCCACATCCGCATTCGTTTCCGACTTCGACTCGGCGTGAATGCTCCCGCCCAGCGTGAGCCTCCCCACATTCCACCTCCACGCGAACCGCGCATCGTGATCGAACGCATTCTGCGAACTCGTGCGGTCGAACCCCATCAGGATCGCGGTGTAATCCATCATCAGGAATCTCCCGTCCCCCCGCCCGACCACACTCGCGCCGTGCTGGCGCGAGAGATAGCGCTCGCGCTCGTCCTCCTCGTCCCAAAAGCCGAAGGCGACTCCCGGCGCCAGCGTCAGGATGTAGTCCGCAACCTCGTCTTTGGACTGAATGAAAATGTTGTCGTCGAAGGTTCCCGTCACATCGAAGTGCGGGGCGAACCTCCAGCGTCCGTGCCGGCCCGCCACACCGGGCTCGATGAGAGAGACCGGATCACCCACGGACTCCGTGACGCTCACATCCCCCGCGGGCAAAGGCTCCGCAACCATCAGCGCCTCCCCACTGAGATCGGTCGCCACGGCTGCCCCGTCCGGTTCAGGCCGGACCGGTTCCTCCGCGCCAGCCGAGAGGAACGCACCGGCGAGCACCAGGGGCATTGCCCATTTCACGGCGAGGAACGGAGGGTTCAGAAAGGTCGCGATGGCCGCCGGGCCCCATTTGTCAGC
>JANOBH010000241.1:0-8000 GCA_031411535.1 Chthoniobacter sp.
CGCTTGGCTCCGAGTGGGAGCTGCGGAGCCAAGCGCTCCTGCGCGCCGGGCCTGGCGCTCCTGCGCCAGAAATTGCCGGGGGAGAACACTCCGCCGCCTTTTTTCACAGCCTCTGCGCCTTTGCGCCTCTGCGTTTAAAAAGAAAAAACGCAACTGTATGGAGACGGCTAAGAGGAAGAGCCGGCCCGATCTGCCGGGAAATTACCGGCGGCATGCGCACACCACCTGCTATTTCGGAACGGGCCCAATGCAGATCGAACACTCGGAATTTCAAGACCATCTCGTACGTGGGCTTGCACACAGGATGAATAACATCCTGACGCTTTTCCATGGCTACGTCGGGCTGCTGCTCGACAGCAAGGGGCTGGACAAGGCCACGCTTGAGGGTCTGGGAAAGATCCAGGATGGCGCCAAGACCGCGTCCGATCTCATGGACCGCGCCAATTCGCTCGTCCGTCCGCCGACTGTCGTGTGGCGCGAGGTGAAGCTGGGTGAGTTCGTCCGCATGCTGAAGCCGTCCTTTGACACCCTGCGCGGCCCGAAGACGAAGCTGGTGCTCGACATCCCCGATGACCTCCTCCCGATCCGGACCGACGCCGTCCGCGTGAAGACCGCCGTCTTCGAGCTGGTCCGCAACGCACTGGAAGCCACCTTCGCTTCCGGCGGCACGGTGCGCATCGAACTCCGCACCGAGCCCAAGCCGCCCGGCAATCACGCCAGACAGGCGATCCCGTGGATTTCCATCCGCGTCATCGACGACGGCCACGGCATACCCGAGGAGCTGGCCGAGCGCATTTACCAGCCGTTTTTCTCCACACGAAAAAAGCGGTCCGCCACCGGGCTGGGGCTGCCGGTCGTGGCGGGCTTCGTGGCCCAGCACGGCGGCCTGCTGCGCCACACGAGCAAGCCGGGCGAAACCGCCTTCGAGATGCTGCTCCCGTCGCGCGGCGAGGCGAATTAGGCTGCGCGGGGAAATGGCGTTTGCACGCGCGGTTGGGCGGTGGCTATGGATACCGTGGGGTTTTGAATGCCACTCTTTTTTACGAAATGCGTCTATGTGTGCGCACGAATCGCGCGCCGCTGCCTGCCGGTGACGCTCCCTTCCTGGCTGCGGCGCGCGCTGCCATTTCTTGATGGAAATCTGGGCTCCGCCAATGGCGCGGGGGTCGTCGGGCTATATCGGAAGCACCTCGAATCCCGCCACCCAGGATGGCCCGCCGGCTTGACGATCGTCGAGGCGGGCGTCGGCGCGACCAATGGCTCGTGCTACGAACTGGCGGCCCTCGGCGCGCGGCGCGTCTTCGCGCTGGAGCCTTTCGTCGCGCTCGATCCGGCGCGTGATCCCGCGCAGCTCGCCGCCGCGGTGCGCGACGGGCGGTCCGGGGCGGCGATCACCGCTGCGGTCGAGCGGCTGACCGCGCCGCTGCCGGCGATGGCGGGGAGCATAGACTGCATCGTCTCGAACTCGGTGCTCGAGCACGTCACCAATCCGGAGCGGTTCGCGCGCGAGATGGCCGCGCTGCTCGCGCCGGGAGGCTACATGCTCCACATCGTGGACTACCGGGATCACTTCTTCCGCTATCCCTACCATTTCCTGCTCTGGTCCTCCGCGGTCTGGCGGCGCTGGCTCGATCCCGGCGACCTCCCGCGCTGGCGCATCTGCGATCACCGCGAGGCGTTTGAGCGCGCGGGCCTGCGCGTGGAGACGCTGCTGGCCCGGCCTGTTCCCGGAGCCTTTGCGCGTGTCCGGGCCGCGGTGCATCCCGAGTTTGCGCGCTGCACGGAGAGCGATCTGGAGACGGCCTTCGGCGTGCTCCTGGTCACGCGCAGAACCTGACGCGCGGAGCGCTCCGTGGGCGCTAGGCTGTTCGGGAAGCGCGAGGAACAACCGAAACAACGGGAGGATGATTTTCATCGATCGTTCGAGTTCAGAAACTGGCGAAGGCGTGAGTTGATACGATCTTTCTGAATTAAAATGACATGTGCGCTCTCGGCGAAGCGTTTAGTTGAACTTGAAGCCAGTCGCGACCGGGAGCCGACCGCCTTTTTCCTTGCTGCCGTGCCCTGCGAAATTACGCTCGGCGGCATGATTTGCGACACGCGTGGAGAGGTCGATTGCTGGGTTTTGGCGCCTCCCGCAACTGCTGCACAGCAGCGATCCCGGACGGGTGAGACTCTGGAAAAACGAATGCGCACAGCATTCTGCCTGATGGCGTTGTTACTCTCCGCGGTGCAACCGGCAGGGGCGCAAACGGGAGTTCCCCCAGGTTCCGCAGCGACACAGCCGACGCAAAAACCGGCGCCAGGCGTAACGCTTGCGCCTGATGCGGGGCGGCTTCCGGCGGAACGGCGTTACCTGCCGGCGACGATAAATGAGCCGTTGATGTCGATGACGATCCAAGTGGTGCAGGAGACGCCCGGGGCATGCGTGTACCGCTCACGCCATTTTGAGTTCAAGTGCCCGGTAAAACTCGGAACCTCGACGATGAAAGAAGTTTGCCGGGTTTTCGAAAGCACCCACGAATTGGTTTCAAAGCTGCCGTGGGGCGTCGTGCCCTGGCCGCAGGACGGGAGGTTTTTTCGCGCAGAGCTTTTTAAGACAAGGGAGGCCTACCTAGCCACGGACGCTCCGCAGTGGTCGGCCGCCAACTACTCGATCGTCGATGGAATCTTCCGGATTCCATTCGAGGAAGTCGGTGTGGTTTCGCGTGGGGGCAGTTACCACCTTGGCGGCGCGATAAACAACGACACGATCACCCATGAAGTGACCCATCAGATGATGCACGAGTATCTGCGTTTCATGCCGATGTGGATGGCTGAGGGAACGGCGGAATACACCTCGCACCTGCCATATACGAGCGGCCGGTACAATGTCGCCAGCGCGCTGGACGGCTTTAAGCAAATGCGGCGCGGTTTTGAAACGGACAAACGTCGCGGGATGTTCGGTCAGCGCGAGACGGCGCGAAAGTGGGTGGGGGTGGAGGATCTCTGGGGCTACACGACCTCGATGACTGCGCGGCGGGATATCTCGAACCTCGCCTACGACCCACCGAAAGCGCCATCGACGGGTTTCGAAGGACGGGTCACGATTCCGATTCAAATCGACCCCGGAATGTCCGAGCTCCCCAACCGCTATTTTTCGTCCCATGCGCTGGTCTTTTTCTTCATGCACTTCGACGGTGGGGGATCAGGCTTGCGCTTGAAAAAGTATTTCGACGCCCTCCACGAGGAGCGAAAGCTGTGGGTGACGTTCGGGGAGTCGGTGGAGGCGTTCAATACCGCCGTCAAAAAGTATCAGGCCGATTTGGAAGCCTTCAAAAAGAAGCCCGGAGTGGAGGTGTTCGGCCAGGGCATGATTCGCTATCCGGCGAATCTTACTCCGCCCGCTCCGCCGAAGCTTCCGCAGGGACCGGGAGGCATTGATCCTTCGAAGGTATGCGCCAAGCATCTCGGGATCCTCCTGGACGGACGTTCGCAGGCCGATCTCGATCGCGAAGTTCGCGCCGCTTTCGCCAAGGCTGGGTCGCCGTTGTAAAGCGCCGGGCGCTACCCCCGCAGCGCCGCGAGGTCGGGGTCGCTCTTGGCGAAGTCGCGCATCTTTTTGTCGAGGGCAAAGCTCTTGTCGAGGTGCATTCGGGCGAGGTCGAGATGGCCGAGGGCGCACTCGTAGCAGGCGAGATTGTAGTGAAAGGTAGGCTCGGCGTGGAGCGAGTCGGGGCCGTTGAGCAGGCATTCGCGCGCCTGGTCGGTGTGGCCGAGTTCATGCAGGCAAAAGGCCGTGTGGATGAAGCCGCTCGTCTTCCGCGGCTCGGCGCTGCAGAGGTCGCGGCTGGCGGCGAGCGCGGCCTTCCAGCGCTTTGCCTGGATCAGGATCACGGCGCGCAATTCGAGCACGGGAGCCGTCTTCCCGGCCTCCTCGGGCAGCGAGTCGAGTTCGGCGATCGCGTCGTCGTGCATCGACAGCTCGGAGTAGCCCTGCGCCGCGAGGAGCGTGCGTTCGTGGCCGTCCAGCATCACCCGAGCAATCCCTCCAGCTCCTCCACGCGCCGCGCGAATACGCCGAGCGCGGCGGCGATCGGCTCCGGGCTGGACATGTCCACGCCCGCATCGGCGAGCGTTGGCAGCGGCATCTTCGAGCCGCCGGAGCGGAGGAAGCCGAGATACCGCTCCACATCGCCGCCGCCGAGCACCTGCTGCGAAAGCGCGACCGCCGCGCTGATGCCGGTCGCGTATTTATAGACGTAAAAGGCGCTGTAGAAATGCGGAATTCGCAGACACTCCAGCTCCAGCTCGGTGTCGATCGCAAACTCCGCGCCGAAATACGTGTCGAGCAGCCCGCGGTAGGTCGCGCGGAAGCTGTCGAGCGTCAGCGGCTCGCCGGCCTCCTCCATGGCGTGGATGAGTTTCTCAAACTCCGCAAACATCGTCTGCCGGTAGATCGTCCCGCGGATGTCGTCGATCTGGCGGTTGATGAGGTAGGCGCGCATCCGCGGGTCGCTCGTCTCGGCGAGGAGATGGTGGGTGAGCAGTTCTTCGTTAAAAGTGCTCGCGACCTCTGCGAGGAAGATCGGGTAGTTATAATCCTGGAAGCGCTGCGTGCGCTGGGCGTACCAGGTGTGCATGGAGTGGCCGGCCTCGTGCGCGAGCGTGTAAACGTCGGAGAAAACGTCGCGCTTGTAGTTCATCATGATGAACGGCGGGTTGCCGAAGCTCGACGAGCTGAACGCGCCGCTGCGCTTGCCCTTGTTTTCGTAGCGGTCGCACCAGCGCCCGCGCAGGCCGGTGCCGAGCGCGCTCACGTATTCGCCGCCGAGCGGCGCGAGCGACGCCAGCACCTGGTCGCAGGCCGTGTCCCACGGCACGTCGGTCTCGATCTTGTCCACGATCGGCACGTAGGTGTCGTAGTGGTGGATTTCGTCGAGCTTTAGCATGCGACGGCGGAGCGCGTAGTAGCGGTGCAGCGCCGGGAGGTGCGCGCGGACGGTCGAGATGAGGTTGTCGTACACGCTCACCGGCATGTCGTCGGAGAAAAGCGCGGCCTCGCGCGCGGTCGGGTAGTTGCGCGCGCGGGCGTGGAAAACGTCGGCCTTCACCGAGTTCGCGAGCGTTGAGGCGACGGTGAATTTGTGCGCGTCGAACTCCGCGTAGAACGCCTTGAACGCGCGCCGCCGCACGTCCGCGTCGCGTTTCACGAGGAACGACGAGAAGCTGCTCTGGCTCAGCTCCCGCTCAGCTCCGGTCTCGTCCGCGACCTTGCCGAAGGTCATATCCACATTCGTGAGCTGCGAGAAAGTCTCGCCGTGTCCGCGCAGCGCGCTGTGGCCGAGGGCGAGCAGGCGCTCCTCATTCGCCGTGAGCGTGTGCGGCTTGAAGCGGCGCTGCTTGCGCAGTGCGATGACCCACTCGGCGAGCGCCGGATCTTTCAGAAAAGTCTCGAAGGTCGCGTCGTCGAGCGCCTGGATTTCCGGCGCGACGAAAGCCGTGGCCTCGCCGATGCGCGTCATCAGATTCTCAAACTGCGCCTCCCGCGCGAGATGCTCGGCATTCGAGCTGTCGCCGGAGGTGAGCAGGCTGGCGTAGTGGCCCAGTCGCTCGATCAGCAGGCTCAGCTCCTTGTCGAATTCCAGCACCGCGCGCAGCGTCGCCACGGACTCGCCGACACGCCCCTTCCACTGCGCCGCCGCCACGTAGTCGCGCTGCACTTTTTCAAACGCCGCCTGCCAATCCTGCGGCGTCGGGTAGAGCAGCGAGAGATCCCATGTGTCGCCCAGTGCCACCTGATCCCGCGAGGGGATCCCGCCGCCGCCGCCTTCGTCTTTGTCGTGAAAAATCGTGGTCATAAATCAGTGCGCGTGCCCGCTGTCGCCGGGCGTGTCGTCCTCGAAATCCACCGTGCGCACGCGCTTGGCCATGCGCGTGGCCTCGACCTGCACGCGGAATTTATCCGGCAGCGCGAGCGAGCCTGGCACGCAGTCGATGACCACGCACGGCGTCGATGTGTCGGAGGTGATGAGGTGGATGTTTTCCAGCCCGAACAGCCGGGTCCAGAAGGGCCGCGTGACCTGCAGATCGCGGACGCGGTACAGCTCCAGCGTGTCGGAGGTTTTGCTCAGGATGCCGTGCTCGGTGATGAGCCGCTCATTGGTCAGGCGGAAGGTCGTGGTCTTCACCACCAGCCAGCGGTAGATCGCCCACGGGATTGGCAGGACGAGGATGCACGACACGAAGGGCCAGAAATTCTTCACCTGCGAAGAGTGGCCCTGCCAGATGGTTTGTTCAGACATGGCGGCGAAATTACGCAGCCGCGTCCGGCGGTGCAAGACGCGTGCTCACTCCGGCAGCGCGAGCCACGCCTTGTCGAGCGTGAGCGTCTTTTCCTTGAGCGCGGGATCGAGGTATTTCAGACGGACCGGGCCAAATGCGTCGCGGATCATCCGCGCGCAGTCGTCCCCCGCGCGGCCGACGGTCAGCTCGCCATTGATCTCCGTGACGACGCAGCCCACGGCCAGCCCGCCGCGCGATGCCGGCGAGTCCGGCAGCAGCGTGGAGATCACAGCGCCCTGCGCCGCGCCGGTTTTTTCGAAGCCCACGCCCACGCCGAAAATCAGCCGCTTCTGCAAGGGGGGGCGGAGCGCTGTGATGGGCGGCGGCGGTGTCCCGCGCATCGCCGGCAGCTTCGGCGACTCCGGCACGCTGGCGGAAAGCGACGGCGCCAGCGCGAGGAGCGCGGCGATTTCAACGCAGAGACGCAGAGGCGCGGAGAGCAAGGCAGGGAGAGGCTTTCGGCTTTTCTTCGAGCCGCCTCTGCGCCGCTGCGTCTCTGCGTTAGAAAATGGACCCATCGCTTGGGAGGCGTGTCGCGCGGGCATCTAGGTCCGTTTGATGAGCAGCGATTTCAGCTCCGTCATCTCCTCCATCGCGTAGCGCACGCCCTCGCGGCCAAAGCCCGAGTCCTTGATCCCGCCGTAAGGCATGTTTTCCACGCGGAAAGTCGGCACCTGGTTGATGAGCACTCCGCCCACGTCGAGCGCCTCAAAGGCGTGCAGCGCCAGCGCGAGGTCGCGGGTGAAAACGCCGGCCTGCAGGCCGAAGTCCGACGCATTCACAAACGCCAGCGCCTCCTCAAAGTCCGTGTAGCGGTGCAGCGTCATCACCGGCGCGAACGCCTCCTCCGCGCAGATCGCCAGGCCCGCGTCCGCATTCTCCAGCACCGTAGCCTCCAGGCAGCGGCCGCGCACTTCCCCGCCGCAGACCAGCCGCGCGCCTGCCGCCAGCGCCGCCGCGATCCGCTCCCGCACAGCTTCCAGAGCCTCCGGCGTGATCATCGGGCCGACGACGGTCGTCCTCTCCCACGGGTCGCCGGTCGGCACCTTCGCGGCGATGTGCGCCACGAGCGCCGCCTTGAATTCGTCGTACCGCGATTCGTGAACGACCACCCGCTGCACGCTGATGCACGACTGCCCCGCATACGCGAACGCCCCCGTCGCGATCATCGGCACGGCCGCCGCCAAGTCCGCATCCGCATGCACGATCACGCCCGCATTGCCGCCGAGTTCGAGCGTGATCCGCTTCTTCCCGCACAGCTCCTTCAGCCGCCAGCCCACCTCCGGGCTGCCGGTGAAAGTCACCTTCCTCACCCGCGCATCCGTCACGAGCTGCGCTGCGTCCTCGTTCGAGCATGTCACGAAATTCATCTGCCCCGCCGGCACGCCCGCCTCATGCAGCACCTCTGCGAGCAGCAGCGCCGTCAGCGGCGTCTTCGTCGCGGGCTTCACCACCATCGTGTTGCCCGTCGCCAGCGCGGGCGCGACTTTGTGCGCCACGAGATTGAGGGGAAAATTGAACGGCGTGATCGCCGCGATGACTCCGAGCGGAAAGCGCCGCGCCAGCCCCAGATGCCCGTCCCCGCTGGGAAAGGCGTCCACCGGCAGCAGCTCGCCATGCGCCCGCCGCGCCTCGTCCGCGGCCGCCGTGAAAGTCATCCCCGCGCGGTCCACCTC
>JANOBH010000242.1:0-13629 GCA_031411535.1 Chthoniobacter sp.
GCAGTATGAGGCCGCGGTGAAAAAGCAAGGCGCGCAGGCCGTGCTGATCACGCCCGTGCATCGGCGGACGATTGAAAAGGACGGGAAGATGCGCAACAGCCACGGCGACTATCCTGAGGCGGTGCGGCAGGCGGCGGCGGAGGAAAACGTGCCCGTCATCGATCTCCTCGCGCTCAGCGGCACGCTGTACGAGGCGCTCGGGCCGGAGAAATCCGGCGCGCTTTTCAAGCCGGGCGACGGCACGCATCACAACAACTACGGCGCGTACGAGGTGGCGCGTTGTGTCATCGAGGGGATCCGCGCGGGCAAGCTGCCGCTGGCGAAGTTTCTGGCGGACGACGTGCCGCGTTTCGACCCTGCAAAGCCTGACCCGGTGGAGTCGTTTGCCGTCCCCGCGAGCCCGCAGAAAAAGGACGTGACGCCGCGGGGGGGTTAGCGGTCGGCGGGGCTGACGAGGAAGACGATCTCGCCTTTCACCGGCTTGGCGGAGTAGTGGGCGAGGAGCTCGGGGCCGGTGGCGATGCGGTATTCCTCGAATTGTTTCGTCAGCTCGCGCGCGACGCAGAGCGGGCGGTCGGGGAAGTGCTGGGCGCAGACGGCGAGCGTCTTGAGCAGGCGGTGAGGGGACTCGAAAAAGACGGTGGTGACTTCGCGCGCGGCGGCGGCGAGCAGGTCGCGCTCGCGTCCGCCGCTTTTCACGGGGAGGAAGCCGCCGTAGAAAAAGGCGTCGGCGGGAAAGCCGCTGCCGATGAGCGCGGTGAGGACGGCGCTGGGGCCGGGCAGAATGGTGTATGGCAGGCCGCGCGCGATACAGGCGCGCAGCAGCCGGTGGCCGGGATCGCTGATGCCGGGCAGGCCCGCATCGGTGATGACGGCGATGTTTTTCCCGGCGGCGAGCTGCTCGATGAGTTCGGCGGTGCGGCGTGCTTCGTTGTGCTCGTGGTAGCTGATGAGCGGCTTGGAGATTTCAAAATGCCGCAGCAGGTTTCCCGAGTGCCGGGTGTCCTCGCATGCGATGAGGTCCGCGCCTTTCAAAACCTCCAGCGCCCGGAGCGTGATGTCGCCGAGATTGCCGATGGGAGTGGGGACGAGGGTGAGCAAGTGGAGTGTCGAGGGTTGAGAGTCCCGCCGTGATGAGAAGGAAACGCGGCTGGCAGCGGTGGCTGAAGGGAAAGTCAGCGCGCTTCGCTCATGCGGCGGCGAGACGCCCAACGCTCAAGCGCCGCAGCGCCTACCAGCCCTCGGACAGGTGCGTGACGATGTCTTTCGCGAGCTCCTCGGCGGCGAGGGGCAGGGCCTGGCGCTCGTCCTGGATGAGGTCGGCGGAAATGGTGTCGGTGCTGCTGGCAAAGAAGGTGGTCTGGCCGACGGCGCTCCGGCTGGTGAGGACCTGGCCGGTGACGCGGTCGGTGACATCGTAGCGGCAGCGGAGTGTGAGGACGTATTCGCGGGTGAGCAGGATATTGCCGCGGACGGAGCGCGCGGGGCTGCGGACGGTCTGCTCGAGGCGGCCCTGAAAGACGGCGTCGGCTTCGTTTTCGCGGGCGATCTTGTAGGTGCCGTCCTGCTGGATCTGCTTGATGACGGCATTGGCCAGGAGGACCTCGACGCGGGGGAGGAGCGTGTCGTTCTTGAAATTGAGCACGGCCAGCGTGTTGACCTTGGCCATGCGCGTGGGCTTGATCGGCCCGAGCTGATAGCCCGCGCAGCCGGTGAGGACGAGGGCTGCGAGGGGAAGGAGGAACGCGAATCTCATTGCGGCGGCTGAGGCAGGGTCGGGTCCGGCGTGGAGGGCAGCGTCTCGGGCAGCGGCGGCTCGACGGCGGGTCCGATATTCCCTGGCGAGGTGCGCAGCTTCGGCCGGGCCGGGCCGGTGACGATTTTCTCCTCCGGCACGACGACGGGAGGGCCGACGTAGTCCGGGCGCGAGGCGGTATCGACTTTGGACTGGAGTTTGCGGCGCTGTGCGGCGCGGGCACCGGTCTCGGTGCGCTCGGGGCCGGCGCGCAGGGCGTCTTCGCCGAACTGCTGCTTGAGCTCCTCGATGCGGGCCTTTGCGATCTCGCTTTCGGGGGAGCCGGGCTGCGTCTTGATGACGTCGTTGTAGTAGATGACGGCGGCGCGGTACTGCTTCGTCTTGTCGTAGAAGCGGGCGACGTCGAGCGTGCCCTTGGCGGATCCTGTATCCAGCGACTTCATGTTTTCGCGCGCCTGCGGCACCTTCTCGCTTTCCGGGTAGCGGTTGATGAAATCCTCGAATGCCTCGCGCGCCTTGGCGACCGACGCCTGATCGTAGGAGCCTTCGCGGGTTTCACGGAGCCGGACGTAGCCGACCTGGTAGAGGGCATCGTCGGCGATGGCGTCCCCGGAATATTTGTTCACCACGACCTGATACGCGGCGATGGCCTCGGGATATTTGCTCTGCTTCTCCAGCGCCTGGCCCACGTTGAACTGCGCGAGCGGCGCGTATCTGCTGAAAGGCGCGCTTTTCACAATGCTCTCGAACATCGCCTGAGCGCGGCTCATCGAGGCGCTGATGGGCACGCCGAAAACCCTCTTCTTTTCCCCATCGAGGAAACCCTTCGCGATTTTGAACATCTGCTCGACGACGCCATCGAAATCCTCGCCCTGCGGGTATTTGGAAAGGTAGGTGTTGTAGGCCTCGAACGCCTTGTCGTTGTCGCCGTGCTTCTGGAGCAGCAGGCCGACCTTGCGCTGTGCTTTCGGGGCGAGGAGGGAAAGGCCGTAGCGTTTGACGAGCGCCCGGTAGGCCTTGTAGGCGCCTACGTCATCGCCTTGGGATTCGAGGGTTTCGGCGAGGCGCATCTGTTCGGTTGCGCTCGCGGCGAGCTGCGTTTCGTTCCCCTCCACGGACCAGCCCTCGGACGAGCGATAGACTACCGCAGCCTCGCTCTGGCGCAGCGGCGCGACGCACGTCAGGAGCGTGAGCGAAAGAACGACGGCGTTTTTGGACATAAGGCGCGCACGCTAAGCGAGCTGTGCCGGGGGCGTCAAGCGGGGGGGCGAACTGACGGTCTGCCGCGGGGTAGCGCGCGGCGGCCGTTGAAGAGCGGAGCTGCTGCGCGATGGTGCCGTGCCTTTTCCATGTCTTCTCCCGCCTGATCATTTTTGCTGTCGTTGCGGCACTCATCGCGCTCGCCCGTCCGCTGGAAAGTCGCGCGCAGATCTATGCGGCGGTGACCGTGGCTGGCGCTGTGACTGGCACGGTTACCCATCAGCCACGAGCATCAGAAGGCGCCCGGGGCGGTCGCGAATGTCAGCGGTCTCGCCAACCCGGGCGTGGCGCAGACGGCGGTCGATCTCGATGTATCCAGCTTCGCCACTGGCACCCGGCGCTTCTTTCGACTGGGCCGCGCCGATGTCACTGGCTTTTCCACTTTCTCCGGAAGCTTCACTTCCACCCCGTGAGGAGCTGGCTGGCGAGGTAGAGGAGGCCGGCAAAAAACGCGACGACGACCAGGCCCACGCCGCCCAGCAGCGCGATGACAAACAGCCAGTCGCCGCGCGAGGCTGGGCGCGCCGTACCCGCGTGGCGGCGGAGGAGCTCGTAGTTCCGCGCGTTTGAGCGGAAGAAAATCGAAAGCGCGTCGCCGGCCAGCGGCACGGTTTCGAAGGCGGCATTGATGAGGACGTTCAGGCCCATGCGCGCGAGGATGATCTTCGGGACGCGGCGGCGGGAACTGAGCGCGATCAGCGCGAGCGAGATGGCTGCGGATGCAGTCGCGCCGATTCCGGGGAGCAGGCCGATCAGCGGGTCGAGGCCGAAGCGGATTTTCGTGCCGGGAATGGTGAACACCTCGTCCATCAGCCGGGCGACGAGGGCGATGAACGGATCCTCGCTCAGCGTGGCGCCGGCAGGCGAGTGGGGCGGCAGCACTTCGACGTCAGCTGCGACTTCGCGGACTTTTGGCATGCGGATGTTTCGCTCATCGCCCGCCGTCCGCGAGAGGAATCAGCCCGGAATCTCGCGGAGCATCTGGGCGTTGGTGGGGAATTTCTTTGTGAAGAAAAGGAGACGCTCGATGGCTTCGATGGGCTTGTGGCCGGCGAGGCCGCGGCGGATGACATTGATCTTGTGCAGTGCGTCGGCGGGGATGAGCAGCTCGTCGCGGCGGGTGCCGGATTGGAAGATATCGATGGCCGGGTAGATGCGCATGTCGCTGATCTTGCGGTCGAGGACGAGCTCCATGTTGCCGGTGCCTTTGAACTCCTGGAAGATGACCACGTCCATGCGGCTGTTCGTCTCGATGAGCGCGGTGGCGATGATGGTGAGCGAGCCGGCTTCCTCGGTATTGCGGGCGGCGGCGAAGATTTTGCGCGGGATTTCCAAAGCGCGGGAATCGAGGCCGCCGGACATGGTGCGGCCGCCGGTCATGGCGTTGTTAAACGCGCGGCCGACGCGGGTGATCGAGTCCAGGAGGATGAAGACGTCCTTGCCGGCTTCGACGAGGCGCTTGGCGCGCTCCATGGCGAGCTGGGAGATGCGGGTGTGGCTCTTGATGTCGCTGTCATTCGAGCTGGCCATGATTTCGGCGCTCGGGACGCTGCGGGTGATGTCGGTGACTTCCTCCGGGCGCTCATCGACGAGGAGGATGATGAGCTTGATCTCGGGATGGTTTTTGACGACGGCCTGAGCGATGTGCTGGAGGAGGGTCGTCTTGCCGGTGCGGGGCGGCGCGACGATGAGTCCGCGGGTGCCTTTTCCGATGGGGCACATGAGGTCGATGATGCGCGTGGTGTAGCGGTCCGGGACGGTCTCGAGGTTGATTTTTTCGAGGGGGCTGATGACGGTCAGCTCTTCAAAGGCGGGAAGGTTGGCGGCCTGCTCGGGGGCGTCGCCATTGATCTCGGTGAGGCGGAAAAGCTGCGCGCCGCGGTTGCCGCGCCGGGTCTGTCCTTTGACCCACTGGCCGTCGCGCAGATTATGGCTGCGGCAAAGCTCGGGCGTGACGAAGACATCGCTGGGATGCTGGGCAAAGCCGCGCTTGGGATCGCGCAGAAAGCCGAAGCCTTTGCCGGAAACCTCCACGATGCCCTCGGCTTCGCCGACTTCCTCGTCGCGCGGAGGGATTTCGGGGCGGGGCGCATGCTCGATGCGCGGGGCCAGCTCGGCGGGCATTGAGACCGGCACCGGCGCATCCGGGCGGCCGGTGGCGCGGGCATCCTCCTGCATCTGGCGGGCGACGTGGAGCGGGATGTAAACCGGGCGCTGCCTGACGGCGGGCGCGTCCTGCGCGGGGGCGGGAGCCGGTGCGGCGGGCTCGGACTTTGCGCGAGACGGGCTCCACTCTTCGGCACCCGCCTGCGGTGTGGCGGGCACGGACAGCGCTACCGGTGCAGGCGTCTCTGCGGGCTGCGCGACTGCGGCGGCGGGCGCTTCGGGCTCCGGCTTCGGGGCGGCCTTGGTGGCTTTCTTTTTCGCTGGAGCTTTCTTCGCGGCGGGCTTTGCGGCCTTCGGCGCGCTGACCGCTTTGACGGCCTTGGGCGCTTTGACCGGCTTTGCAGCGGTCTTGGTCGGTTTGGAAGTTTTTGCGGCCGGTTTCCTGGCGGGCTTTTTCGGTGCGGTGGGCTGCTCTTCGAGCAAGGGCTGATCTGCGGGTTCGGTCATATGGAAAGTGATGGGTGAAAAAACTGGAGGAGGTGGCACCCGTCCGTCCGTGGGTGCGTTACTGGGAAAAAATCGTGGACTTCTCTCACGGCAGGACCATCCGCGGACCGGGCGCGGTTTTTAGTGAAAACCGGCCTGATTGTTTATCGCCGAGACCGTTTGACTGCTGGTCGTGAAACCGCTTGCTGTGACCCGCCATGGATCAGGTTTGTGTGTGGGTAATGATATGCAGACGCGCTTGACTGCTGGCTTGCGAGGGAGCGGTCTGCCGAGAGGTCAGACCAACCGAGGGCGCGAACTGATGAGCGGACATTGGGCGATGGGCTGCGCGTCGTCAACGGGATTTTTCCACTGTCGTCGAGCACGGCGGCACGGAAGAACCCCCGTGGATCTTGCGGGCTTCCCTTTCCCCCGTCTGCCGCCGCATAAACGCCGCGCCGTCATGAATCGCACGCCGAAATCCCTCCTTTCGCTCGCAGCCGCACTTGCCGGGGTGGCGGGCGGTTACTTCGCGGTGCAGAAATCTGCCGACCGCCCGGCGGCAGCCATGCCGATGGGCGAGTGGCGCACCCGGGAGATCGCCGGACTCCGGCTGGAGGCCCCCGGCGATTTTCAAAGTACGCCGCTCGATCTTGGCGCGGCCCAGCAGTTCGTGGAGGTCAGCGAGATGCATTTTTCCAAAGCGGCGGGTTTCGAGATCGACGTGCTGCGGACGGTCTATAAGGCGGAGATAGAGCTGAATTTCGACGGCGCGGCGCAGGGCGCGGTCGATGGCATCGCGCGGCTCGATGGCATCCGCAATGTGCAGCACACGGCCACCGAGCTGACCGTCTCGGGAAAGCCGGCCCGCCGCATCTCGATCACGGCCGAGCGCTGGCGGAAGGCGCTTCGAGTCGAGGGGCTGCTGATTTCCGACGGGCAGGCCTACTATCAGGTGCAGGCGATCTTTGATCCGGGAAACCGCCAGGCACCGGCGGATGCGGACCGGCTTTTGAAATCCGTGCAGCTCCTGCCGTAGCTACGCCGCGTGTCCGGCGGCGAGGCGCAGGATTGCGCGTTTGTGCGGGGCCGCGAGCGCGATGCTTTCGATGGCGTCGAGCGCGACCCAGCGGTGATTTGGCGCGGCGATTTGCGGAGCGCGCGAGGCGAAGACGCCGAGCGTGACGCGGTGATGGGTGAACGGATAGGCGAGCGCGAGCAGGAGTTTCGATCTGCGCGGCGTGCTCGCGAGCGCGGGCAGTTTCCACAGGCCGCGCCAGCGCGGGCCGGTCTGCTGTTCGAGCAAAAGGCGGCCGTCGCGCACGATCCACGCGCAGTCTTCGGCGAGGGCGACGGTCTTGCGACGGGGCTTTTTCTGCGGCAGCGAGGCCGGCTCTTTCGCGCGGCAGTGCTCGCGCACCGGGCACGCGGGGCATCGCGGCGCCCGCGGTGTGCAGATGAGCGCGCCGAGTTCCATGAGCGCGGAATTGTGCAGTCGCCCGCCGCGCGCGGGCAGAAGCGCCTCGGCGGCTTCCCAAAGAATTGCCGAGCCGCGCGCGGTGTCGATGGGCTCGCGCAGGTCGAGCAGGCGGGCGAGCACGCGGGCGATGTTGGCGTCGATGATCGGCGTGGCGCGGTTGAATGCGAAACTGGCGACGGCCCCGGCGGTGTAGCGCCCCACGCCTGGGAGCGCGGCGATGGCGGCGAGATCATCCGGCAGCGCGCCGCCGTGGCGCTCGACGACATGCTGCGCGGCGCGATGCAGATTCCGCGCACGCGAGTAGTAGCCGAGGCCCTGCCAGACGTGGAGCACGTCGGCGTCGCTCGCGGCGGCGAGTGTGGCGAAATCGGGAAACTGCCGCAGCCAGCGCGCGTAAAAATCCAGCACCGTGACGACCTGTGTCTGCTGGAGCATGAACTCGGAGACCATGATGGCGTAAGGATCGCGCGTCCGCCGCCACGGCAGGTCGCGCCCGTGCGCACGGAACCAGCGCGCGAGAGAGGCGCGGAGTTTTCGATTCTCGGATTTGGAGTTTAGCTTGTCCAAGCGGGCCGTCATACTGCCTGAGAAATCCGGTCCAAAGCCACTCCGTTAATTTCGTAAAATTTCGTTAATCCCGTCTTCAAAATACAAAACGGAATTGCGGAATTTTGCCAAATTACCGGAATTGAAAGACGAAGACGGGTTGTCCGTCTCCTCTATCGCATGCCTCCAATTCAAAATCGAAAATCAGAAATCGGGAATCCGAAGCCGCTCACGCTTTACACCTCACCGCTCTCCGGGGCGCAGGCGGCGAAGCTGCGAACGCTGCTGGAGGAGGACGGATACAAGTTTGAGCCAAAGCCGTACACGCTCTACTACGCGGTGAAGGACAAGCTGAACGTGGCCGTGTATGAGAAGGGGCCGAAGGTCGTTTTGCAGGGAAAGGGAACGCAGGATTTCGTCACGTTCCGGCTGGAGCCGGAGATCCTCGGCGAGGCGAAGCTGGGCTATGAGGAGGTGCATAATCCGGCGATGTTCGCCCCGCATTTCGGCGTGGACGAAAGCGGGAAGGGCGACTTTTTCGGCCCGCTCGTCATCGCCGGCTGCTATGTGGACAACGCGATCGCGCACGCCTTCATGCAGGCGGGGATCCAAGACAGCAAGCGGATCGGCAGCGACGCGCGCATCCGCGAACTGGCGGACATGATCCGCCACACGCCGGGCGCGACGCAGAGCGTGGTGATGATCGGGCCGGATCGTTATAACGACCTCTACAAGAAATTCGGCAACCTCAACCGGCTGCTCGCGTGGGGACACGCAAAGGTCATCGAGACGCTGCTCGAACAGCGGCCGGACTGTCCGCGCGCGCTGAGCGATCAGTTTGCCAATCCGAAGCTCATCGAGCGTGCGCTGATGGAGCGCGGTCGCGGCATCGTGCTGGAGCAGCGGACGAAAGCGGAAAGCGATCTCGCGGTCGCGGCGGCGTCCATTCTTGCGCGCGAGCGGTTCATCGACTGGCTGCGGAAAAGTGGAGGCGAAGTTCAGAAGGAGCTGCCGCGCGGCGCGGCGGCGGCGGTGAAGAAAGTCGCGCACGAACTGGTGGCGGCGCGCGGGCCGGAATTCCTGAGGAGTGTCGCGAAAGTGCATTTCAAAACCGCATCGGAAATCGCGCCTGAAACATACCCAGCGCAGGCACCGCGCACGTATTCGCGATAGCTGCAAAACCTTTATCAAAGCGGGTTTGCGGGCCGAAGTTTGTTTTTCAAACCACTTGCCGCAGGTGTGAAACGCTGGTTAGATTCGGCCATTCAAATCTATGGGAACATTAACGAAACGGGAGCTCGTCGTTAAGATCAGCAACGAAACGGGCATGGTCCAGCGCCAGGTCTTCGACGTGGTCCAAAAGACACTCGATCACATCACTGATGCGCTCGCTCAGGGCGACACGGTGGAACTCCGCAACTTCGGAATCCTCGAGGTGCGACTGACAAAACCGCGTGTGGGCCGCAACCCGAATCAACCGGGCAGCAGCTTCGTCATTCCCGCGCGGGCGACGGTCAAATTCAAATCCGGCAAGATCATGCGCCAGAAAGTGGCGAAGCTCTCCGCGGTCTTGAAGCGAGAGGCGGCGGCAAAGGTATAGCTGCGGGGCGCCGGCGCGCGGCGATCCGGCGGCCGCTGCGATTGCGGTGGATTTACGACGCCAGCGCCTTTTTTCTTGGCCGGTTGGCGAGGCACTCCCATCTTCCGCGGAATGTCTGCTCCCTCCTCTTCAGGCCCGTGGTGGCGTCAGCTCACCGGCTACCATTGGTTCGTTTTCATCGTCGCTTCGGCGGCGTGGTTTTTTGACTGCCTCGACCAGCGCCTCTTTTCGCTGGCGCGCATCCCCGCGCTATCTTCACTCATGGGGCAGCCGCCTGGTGCGCCCGAGGTGCAGGCGTTTGGAAAAATCGTCACCGCGTGGTTCCTGATTGGGTGGGGCGTGGGAGGGATGATCTTTGGCGCGCTCGGCGACCGCTTCGGCCGGGCGAGAATGCTCACGCTGACCATCCTGATCTACTCGGGCTTTACCGGACTGACCTTCGTGAGTGTCGGCAAGCTCGACTTTACGATCTATCGCTTTCTCACCGGCCTTGGCGTCGGTGGCGTGTTCGGTTTGGCCGTGGCGTTGATTGCCGAGACGGTGCCGAGCGGGGCGCGGGCGCAGGCTCTCGGTCTTTTGCAGGTGCTCTCGACGGTGGGAAATGTGACCGCGGGCCTGGCCAAGATGGGCATCGATGCGCTGCAAGTCTCGGGAACGATCGCGTCGGACCGGGGCTGGCGCTGGATGTTTCTCATCGGCGCGCTGCCGGCGCTGATGATCATTTTCACCCGCAAGAAGCTGAAGGAACCGGAGCCGTGGCTGAAGCTGAAGGCGGAGGGCCATCTGCCGACGGGAAATATTTTTTCGCCATACGTCGCGCTGTTTAGCGACGCGCGCTGGCGGCGGAATATCATCGTCGGCGCGCTCATCGCCTCGACGGGTGTGGTCGGTCTCTGGGCGATCGGCGAGTACGCGGTCGATCTGCAAAAGACGGTGTTTGCCACGCATTTTGAAAAGGCCGGGTTCGACGCGGCGACCGTGAAGGCCAAGGTCAACGACGCGATCACGGTGGCCTACCTGCTGAACATGCTTGGGGCTGCGACGGGCATGTGGCTTTTCACATGGGTGGCGAATGTCATTGGGCGGCGGCCTACGTTTATCATCGGCTTCGGCGTGGCGATGGTGGTGACGATGTTCGTGTATTGGAAAATGGAATCCCCTCAGGACGCGAATTGGATGATGCCGCTCATGGGTGCGGTGCAGCTTGGGCCGTTCGCGGGTTTCGCGATCTATCTGCCGGAGCTTTTCCCGAGCCGCCTGCGGAGCACGGGCATTTCCTTCTGCTACAATATCGGCCGGTTTGCCGCGGCGGCGGGCAGCTTCTTCTCGTCGATTCTGACCGTCCAGGTCTTCGGCGGCTTCGCCAAGCCGCTGCCCTACCGCTATTCGGCGATGGCCATGTGCGCGATTTTCCTCGTTGGAATGATCGCGGTGGCCTTTGCGCCGGAGACGAAGGACAAGCCGCTGCCGGAAGACTGAGGGGAAAGGAAAACGGCGGACGCCTTTCGACGTCCGCCGTTGTTGAAGACTGCGGGTTTCGGAGTGCGCTTACTTTTTCGCGCCGTAGGCGCGGACGAAGTCGATGCACGCCTTGGCGTCCTCGGCGTTGTTGTCCCAGTTGTATTCGTACTCCACCGAGATCGGGCCGTCGAAGCCCTGAGCCTTGAATTCGTCGAGCACGGCTTTGACGTCGCTCACGCCTTCGCCCCAGTGGACATCGTGCCCGCTCGGCAGCGGCGCGTGCAGGTCCTTCATGTGGCTGGACATGATCCGGCCTTTCAGGATTTTCACGCACTCGACGGGCTTCAGCCCCGAGCGCACCCAGTGGCCGATGTCGGCGCACGCGCCCATGCGCGGGTCGCGGTCCTTGGTGACTTCGAGCACGTAGTTCGGGTCCCACACGCGGTAGCTGGGATCGTCCGGACGCTTCGGGTGGTCGTGGATTCCGACCTTGATGTCGTATTCCTTCACGAGCTTCTCGGCGGTATCGAGCGCGTTCACGGACTCGGTGTTGATGACGCGGATGCCCATGGCCTTCGCGAAGTCGAATACCTTGCGCGAAGCCTTTTCATCCGTCGAGAGGCCGACGACCCCATAGGCGATCGGTGTGACGCCGTGCTCCTTGCACTTCGCCTTCACCTTGTCCCAAACCTCGGGCGTCGCATCGTGGCCGAATTTCACGTTCGGCTCTTCCTTGGAAAGTTTCTGGCCGGGGTAAAACTCGATGACTTTGCCGCCGGCGAAGGCGGTCTTTTCAATCGCCTCGAAAACGCTGAAGCGGTTGAAAGTGTAGGCTTGGCACCCGACGGCGAACCCGCCGACTTTTTGGTCATCGGGGATCGGCGGCGCGGCGAAGGCGAGGCTGGAGCAGGCGGCAAAAGCCGCAAGGAGGAGTGTGGGGAGTCTGGTCATGCAGGGGAGAATGCGGAAGGCGGGGCGTCCTTAGAAAGCACGAAAAAGGGACCGGCGGGCGGCGGCACAAAGATCGGCTTTACCTAGCCGCCTTGGTTGTGCCTTTGTGCGGGCGCATGAAACGTCCGCTCCTCATCTTCGGCATCGTCGTCGGAGGGTTGCTCATGCTCGGCCCGGTCGTGGGAATGCTGGGCACGTTCTTTGGGATGATGCGGGCGTTTCAAGACCTTGGCAGTTCGGGAGTTCACGACCCGGAAAGGCTCTCCGCCGACATTGGCACCGTCCTGTATTCCACGTTCGCCGGATTCGTCGCATTCCCGATCGGCCTGCTCGCGGCGGGAATCTGCACCATTTTTCTCGTGCTTGATTACCGCAAGACTCCGCCGCCGCTTCCGGGGCATCCGGTCGCGCCGGACGGAAACTGAAAAGCGTGATGATTCGGAACCACGGATTTCGCGGATGCCACGGATGTCGGATTTCGGAAAATCCGTGTGATCCGAGAAATCCGTGGTCAAAAATGCCGGGGTTTGATCCGCAAGTCCTCCTTTGAAATATCCAAAATGAAAATCCGCTCCCTCGAACTCTTCACCGTCCCGCCGCGCTGGCTGTTTCTGAAAATCACCACCGAGTGCGGCATCGTCGGCTGGGGCGAACCGGTCGTCGAGGGAAAGGCGGACACGGTGCGCGCGGCGGTGGAGGAGATGGCGGACTTCGTGGTCGGGCAGGATGCGCGGCGCATCGAGGACATCTGGCAGGTGCTGTATCGCGGCGGCTTTTACCGCGGCGGCCCGGTACTGATGTCGGCGATCAGCGGGATCGACCAGGCGCTTTGGGACATCAAAGGAAAGGCGCTCGGCGTGCCGGTGTATGAGCTGCTCGGCGGGGCGGTGCGGGAAAAAATCCGCGTCTATGCGTGGATCGGCGGCGACCGGCCCGGCGATGTCGCGCAGGAGGCGCTGGCGAAAAAGGAGGCGGGCTATACGGCCATCAAGATGAATGGCACCGAGGAGGTCGAGTGGATCGGCTCGCCAGCGAAAATCCGCGAAGCCGTCGAGCGCGCCGTCGCGATCCGCGAGGCTTGCGGGCCGGACTTCGGCATCGCGATTGATTTCCACGGCCGCGTCCACAAAGGCATGGCCAAGGTGCTGATGAAGGAACTTGAGCCGGTGCGTCCGCTTTTCATCGAGGAGCCCGTGCTGGCGGAGAACAACGAGGCGCTGCTCGACCTGCGCAGCGTTTCATCCATCCCGATCGCGACGGGCGAGCGGCAGTTCACGCGCTGGGGTTTCAAGCAGCTCCTGCAAAGCGGCGGCGCGGACATCATCCAGCCCGACTGCTCGCACGCGGGCGGGATCAGCGAGCTGAAAAAGATCGCCGCGATGGCCGAGGCGTACGATGTCGCCGTGGCGCCGCACTGCCCGCTCGGCCCCATCTGCCTCGCCGCCTCGCTCCAGGTCGATTTCTGCACTCCGAACGCCTTCATCCAGGAGCAGTCGCTCGGCATCCATTACAATGCCGGCAGCGACCTCCTCGACTACCTCGTGGACACCTCGGTCTTCCAGTATCGCGACGGCTTCGTGGAGCTCCTCACCGGCCCCGGCCTGGGCATCGAGATCGACGAGGCGAAAGTCCGCGAAGCCAGCGAGCGCGGGCACCGCTGGCGCAACCCCGTCTGGCGCACACCCGACGGCACCGTGGCCGAGTGGTAGGCGGCGCTTTTCACCGCTTGAAAGCGGTCCCGCTTTCCCTAACCGTGCATCCCTCGTGACAGCGCGAATTTTTCTCCCAGTCCTGACTTTCGCCCTGCTCGCGCAGGCCGCGAGCGCCGCGGAGCCGGCGTATGCAGCGGATGCGGCGGGCTTTGCGAAAATCGTACAGCCGTTCATCAAGGAGCACTGCGTGAACTGCCACGGGCCGGAGAAGCAAAAGGGCGATCTGCGGCTTGATACGCTGCCGAATAATTTCGCCGATCCGGCGACGGTC
>JANOBH010000243.1:0-2387 GCA_031411535.1 Chthoniobacter sp.
CCGCTATTGCCTTGGAAGACTTTGAAGTCGAACAAGAATGTTTTCGTTTCTTTAGTGGGGAGCAAAGGATACGACGCAATCTTGCCGCTCCTGAGAATTGGAAATCCCACAACATTAGCCTCGACCCCAAACGGATACCCAAGGCACAGGAGTTCTGTTCCCGGACCGATCTCAAACTCCCGAAGATTGTCGTCACTCAGAAGTAGCGATGCGGGAAGGAGCGAATTTTTCAACAGGCCCTCAGGCAAAACAACATGAATAGCTGCCAGATCGACGTCCGCATGCTTTAGCCAGAGGTCTTTTCCACCCTTTCGGATGCGGAGTGGAACATCTACTCGTTCCCAATGGTCTGCGTCCTTTCGACGCCGCAGAGTTAGAATCACGTCATCGCCCTTAACCCCAGCAAGAACGTGATGGGCCGTGACAAGAGTAAATAGGAATCGGTTTTCTTCTTTCGCAATCGGCTTTCCAATTATGAATCCTGTGCCGGTCGAACCGGTTCCGGAAATCTTACATGTAGCCTCCATCATCGCCGTATGGATATTCATGTTCTTATTCTCTTCGGCTTCGGCAAATAAGCCACAGAAGGTTGCAATGGTTATCAGGAGGGCTTGTCGCATTTGGATTGCATGACGTTTAGCGATCAGAATTTCTTAGGCGAGAAAATGAATGCAGATCATCCCTCGTGCGGGCACTCCCCCCTCCGGCACGCGCTTGGGAGCGAAGCGGCCCTTCGCCGGGCGGCGCATGACGTGTCGTCCTGAACGGAGTCGAAGGGCCCCGGCGGTCCTATAACGTGCGGCGCATAATCGGACCGCCGGGGTCGTTGCCTCCCCACCTCCGCCCGCTCGGCTGTCTCGCAGACTCGGCTCGACTGCGCTGCGCCCGCCTTTCCGCCTCCGCCCCGCTCAGGATGACGCGCCTTGTTGAACTTCGTTTCCGACGTGGTGTTGGGATTGGCGGGCTGCCCGCCGGCTTCGAAGTAGGCCGCGCCGACGTGGAGCGGCTGATGGATGTCGCCCATGGAATGCACGAGCAGCCGAAGCGCGCATGCCGTCGCGGATGTGTCGGGGTCGATTGGATTCTCCTGCTCGACCAGACTCCTGCTGGGTCGCGAGCGAAAACTGGCGTGGCGACGGATGGAGCCGACCGACGGCCCGCACTTTTTTCGGATTTCGATTTGGGATTTGGCGGTTTGCCCCTAGAAGTCTCGGCCCATCATGCGCGCAATCCTTGCCCTCGAAGACGGCCGGTTTTTTATCGGCGAATCCTTTGGCGCGACCGTCTCCTCGGTCGGCGAAGTCTGCTTTAACACCTCGATGAGCGGCTATCAGGAGGTGCTGACGGATCCCTCCTACCGCGGGCAGATCGTGGCGATGACCGCGCCGCAGATCGGCAACTACGGCGTGAACCCGCTCGATGACGAAAGCTCGGCGGTGCATGTGCGCGGTTTTGTGATCGAGGAGCTGAGCCCGGTGGCGAGCAACTGGCGGTCGCGCGGCACGCTGGACGAGTATTTGAAACGGTGGGGCATTCCCGGCATCCAGGGCATCGACACGCGGGCACTGACAAAGCACCTGCGCTCGCGCGGGGCGATGCGCGGCTGCCTGACGAGCGAGGACATCACGCCCGAGCAGGCGCTCGAGCGGGCGCGGCAGGCGCCGCCGATGGAGGGCTCGGATTTTGTGAAAGAGGTGACGCCAGCCGCGGCGTACGAGTGGGACCCGGACGACACGGAGAGCCGCGCATGGACGATCGTGAAAGGCGAGGGTGCGAACACGCAGGTGACGGAAGACGGCGAGGTTTTCACCAAGCTGCCGCCGGTGAAGCATCACATCGTGGCCTACGACTTCGGGATGAAGCGGAACATCCTGCGACGGCTGCGGCAGGAGGGTTTCAAGGTGCAGGTCGTGCCGGCGACGACGAGTGCCGCCGATGTGCTGGCGCTCAAGCCGGACGGCGTATTCCTTTCCAACGGCCCCGGCGATCCGGCGGCGCTGACGTACGTCCACGAAAGCATCCGCGGGCTGATGGGCCGGACGCCGATCTTCGGCATCTGCCTCGGCCACCAGATGCTGGCCTATGCGGTGGGCGGGAAGACCTTCAAGCTCAAGTTCGGGCATCGCGGCGGCAATCAGCCCGTGAAGGATCTGGCCACGGGGCAGGTGTCCATCACCTCGCAGAATCACGGCTTTGCGGTGGATGCGGATTCGCTGCCCGCCGACGTGGAGGTTTCGCATATCAATCTGAACGACCACACGGTCGAGGGGCTGCGGCACAAGTCGCTGCCGGTTTTCAGCGTGCAGTATCACCCGGAGGCGGCGCCCGGCCCGAATGACGCCAGCTATTTTTTCCCGCAGTTTGCCAAACTCATTGAAGACGCCCGC
>JANOBH010000244.1:0-13835 GCA_031411535.1 Chthoniobacter sp.
CAGGAGCGCTTGGCTCCGCAGCTCCCACTCGGAGCCAAGCGCTCCTGCGCGCCCACGAGGCGCACCTGCGCCCGAACGCCAGACTAAATTTCACAATCCGGCCAGGAGCGCGCGGAGGGCGTCGAGGCCGGGGATGGTGGCGAGCACCTCACGGAGGGAGCGGAGCGCGGCGGGGATGTGGTCGAGGAAGGGCGTGCGTCCGTCCAGATGGCCGAGCTTGCCGTAGGCGCCGAGCGCCTGCATGAGCCGCTGCATGGCGCACAGGTCGTAGAGCGCGCGGAATTCCGGAGCCTCGTGCCGGCCGGGGCCGAGGAGGCCGCTGAGGTAGTGGGCGAGCAGGTCCTCGCGCTCCGGGGCGGTGAGGGAGACGTAGGGATCGAGCAGGAGCGAGGCGATGTCGTACTGGGCGAGGCCGGGGCGCAGCCCCTGGAAGTCGATGAGGCAGACGTGGCCGTCGCGGACGATGACGTTCTGGCTTTGGAAATCACGATGCACGAGGCAGCGGGGCTGAGCGGCGAGGTGCTCCGCGATCTCGCGGAGGCGCGCATGGCAGCCATCCTCCTTGATCCGGTCGGCGCTCACGCCGAAGTGCCGCCCGAGGCAGTGCTCGAAAAAGTAGTCCTGCTCCCAGCGGTAGAGCGCGGCGTCAAAGACGGGCTGGAGGAATTTCAGCGAATCCGCGCCGGGCGCGCGATGGGCCTGGGTGTGGAGGATGTGCGCCTGGTCCAGGGTCCGCTGGTAGAGGGCGCGGCGCTGCGGCCACGGGTCATTGCGGCGGCTCCACAGGTCGGTGTCGCCCGCATCTTCCATGACGATAAGGCCCTCGCTTTCGTCATGGAAATGAATGACCGGCACGCGCACGCCGACGCTGGCGAGGAATCCGGCGATGGCGACGAAGTGTTTGTTCTCGGGGCGGTCCTCGCCGTATCGCACAAGGATGAGCGATGCGCCGCCGACATTTATGCGCCAGAACTTGCGGCCCGATCCGCCCTTTTCGATCGGGACGACGGAGACCGCCTGCGGATGGTAGTTGGTGGGCATGGCGGGGAAAATCTCTCGGGCGCTATCTACGCGAAATCGAAATCGCGGTGGGTGCCTTCTGCGCGAGCGGCGCGGGTGACGATGCAGCGGTCGAGCGCGGCACCGGCGGCGACCTCGGCGTTTTCCCACACGATGCAGTCATGAAGCGTCGCGCCCTCGCCGATGCGCGCGCCGGGGGCGATGGCGGTGGCGCCGGTGATGCGCACGCCGGGGGCGAGTCGCGCGCCGGCGTCGATCCATGGCGGCTGGTGGATGTCGGCCATCTTCCGCGCGAGCGCCTCATGCACCGAGAGGTACTGCTCGCGCGATCCGAGGTCCCACCAGCTACCGTCGTCGATGACGACGCCGCCGAGCTTTGCGCCTTCGCGGATCATGTCGCAGAAAATGGGGACGACGCTGATCTTCGTGGCGGGCGGGATGCGGCGGATAAAAGCGGCACTGACGATGTAGAGGCCGGTGAAAAGGAAGCGCAGGTCGCTCGCGGGATCGATGCGGTGGGCGATGTCGGTGACGCATCCGCTGGCGGTGTCGCACGCGACCTGGAGCGGGCCGTCCTTTGAGCGGAGGATCATGGTCACCTCGTTTCCGTGCTCCCGATGGGCGCGGAGCGCGGGCTCGAGCGGGAGGTCGGTGAAAATGTCGCCGTTATAGACGATGAATGGCTCGTCGCGCAGCAGGTCGCGCACATTCCAGATGCCGCCCGCGGTTTCGAGCACCTGGGGCGTCTCGTGGCGGAAAAAAAGCTCGGCCGCGCCGTAGTTTCCGTTCGTGAAAAACTCCGCGTAGCGCTCCGCCTGCCAGTGGGTGTTCACCACGAAGCGGTCGCAGCCGACGCCGAGCAGGTGGTCAAAGGCGTACGTGATGAGCGGCCGGTTGACGACCGGGATGAGCGGCTTTGGCCGGCGCAGCGTCAGCGGGCGGAGGCGCGTGCCAAGACCGGCGCCGAGGACGAATGCGGTGCGAATGCGGAGCATCGGGAGGGCGGCGGGTGATGCGGTGACGTTGGCGTTTGGTGAGAGCAGGGGCTTTTTCTAACAGCCGGGCGGAAGGCCTGTCGATTCCGCGGTTCGCGTGGGTCCGGGATCCGCCGCCAAGGCTCCCTCACGCGCAGCCGGAGAGACGGCGTCTCAGGCCGCTACCGCTGCACCTTCCAGCGCGTCTCGGGTTCGAGATTGATGTCCTCGTTTTTCACCTCGAAGCCGCACGTCTGGAGCAGGTACGCCACGCCCTCGGCGCTGCTCATCGTCTGCTTCAGGCTGTGGGCGAAAAGCTCGATGTATTCCTTGTAGCTTTCGAGCGCGAGGCTGCCCTCGCCCACGTAGCGGGCGAGCTCCTGATCATGGCTTTCGATCATGTCGAAAAGCGCGCGCCGCAGCCGCACGCGCATGACGGGATCGACCACGAGCTTGAACGGATTCGCGCCGGGATCGGACGGCAGCGGTTCATTGGAAATGTCAAAGTTCAGTGTGGTCAGGGACGAGTCGTTCATGGTGCGGAGCGGTGTGGTTTTGAAAAAATGGAAAGCGCGGGAAGCTAGGGCGCACCGCCCGAATGAACAAACCATCTTCGCGGCTCAGCCGCGAACCGGTGTGGGCGCGCCGTTTCGCGCGAAGCGCGGAAAAAAGACGACGTCACGCCGCCAGCGGAACCGCGCTGCCGGGCGCGGACGGGCCGCCTTTGTCCCCGCCGCTGTAGCTCCGCCACAGGCTCAGCGGGAGCGAGCCGAGCGCGATGAGCGCGACCTGGCTGGCGACGAAGGCGATGAGTGCGACGCGCTCCTGATCCATGAAGCCGTAGCTGTGCAGGCCGACGCCGAGCATGTTCGTGCCGAAGAAGGACCACGTCGTGACGACGTTTCCAAAGATCGCGAGATTCGCCAGACCGCGCTCGCGCACCATTCCGCCCCAGCGCGCGTGGAGGATGAGCACGTTCCAGAGAACGATGATGAGCGCGCCGTTTTCCTTCGGGTCCCAGCCCCAGAACCGGCCCCAGCTTTGATCCGCCCAGATGCCGCCGAGCACCGTGCCGACGAAGCTGAAGAGCGCCGCGAAGCACGTGATGGCGTAGATCATTTTCGCCAGCGACTGCCGCAGCGGGGCGTCGAGCGACTTGGTGAAAATGCCGCGCAGGACAAAGATGATCGCGAGAAAACCGGCCACGTAGGTGCTGGCGTAGCCGAGGGTGACGATGACGACGTGCGTCGCGAGCCAGAAGTTCGTGTCGAGGACGGCGCGCATCATTTCCATCGTGTCGCCTGCGAGCGAGAGATGGTGCGCGATGAGCAGGGTGGAAAAACCGATGATGCTCGAGACGATGACGCCGATGGAGTTTCGCCAGACGGTCTCCAGCACGAGCCCGAGGACGCACGACGCCCAGCCGATGAAGACGGCCGCGGAGTAGAGGTTCGTGACCGGCGGGCGGCCCTCCAGCACCATGCGGACGATGAGCCCGCCGGAGTGGATGACCAGCGCGAGCAGGCAGAGCATCACCGCCGAGCGGCGCAGCCACTCGCCGCTCACGGGCGCGAACCAGAAGCAGATGGCACACAGCGCCACGGCCACGTAGATCGCCATCGCGTTTGTGAAAGGCGAGAGCCGGTTAAAGGTCTGCTCGCGCGCGGCCTTGGCGTTCACCTTGCCGAACTGCGGCTGGAGCTGCGCGAGGTAGTCGGAAACGGCGGCGTTGAACTCCTCGGCGCGGCCTCCGCGAAGGGCGTCGCCCATCTGCGCGAAGGCGCGGAGCGCCGGATGCGGAGTGGTGCCGCTGGCGGCGGACATGAGCGCATCGCCAGCGCCGCGCCACGCTTCGGGCGCGGCCGCAGGGTCGGATGAGGGGATGAGCAGCGGCTGGCCTTTCATGGACATGGCCTCGAAGCGCACGAGGTCACGCTTGAAAGCGGTGAGCGCGGCCTCGTCGTGCGCCTTTCCGTCGCGCGATGCGATGAGCGCGGCGCGGCCCGCGGACGTGCCGTCGAGGAAGGCGTTCATCTCCGCCTTCCAGTCGGCGGCGTCCTGCGGCTTCATCTCGTCGGCCATCTTGAGGAAATCCTCGGCGCCCTCCGGCCGCATGGCCTTGAGCGCTGAGAGGATGTCCGTGACCCGCGGTTGCGCGAGATTTTCCAGCCTCCAGAAAAGCTGGATCTGCCGCTGAAGCAGGAGCACGGCGCGCTGGTAGGGCGACTGAAGCTCCGTGCGCACCTCCGCCGCCTGGCGCGCCTGCTCCTGGAGGGCAGCGAGCTGCGGGCGGAGCTGCGCGTAGGCGAAGTGCTTGCCGTCTGTGTTCTTGGTCTCGTCGGGTTCGACCGGCAGGCCGAGCGTCTGTTTCAGCTCGAGGTTATCGATGCGGAAATTCGGACGCGCCTCGGCGGTCTCGGGCTTGAAGATGACCTCGGCGAGCCACTCCGACGCCGGCATGACGCGCTGCTTGTCCGGGCCGATGCGCGCGGTCGAGGAGATCGCGGCACTCTTTTCGCGGAACTGGAGGAGGGAGTTGCGCGCGAGGGAGTCGAGCGGCTGAAAGCGGCCGTTCGACATCACGGGGATGCTGCCGAATTTCTGCCAGTCGAAGTCCTTCACCTTCGCGGGCCGCGCGCCTCCGAGCGCGTAGAGGGCGAAGACGGCGGTGATGATCCAGGGAAGATATTTTTTCATACGGAAAAGGAGGTCCACGAAAGGACACGAAAAGCGGAACCTCTTTTCGTGTCCTTTCGTGCCTTTCGTGGACTCATCAAAAAGCGGTTCATCTCTCTCAGTATCCGAAAAGGTTCATTGTGAATCTGAAGACAAGGTAGCCCAGCACGCCGATTTCCAACACCCGGGCCGCGATCGCGCCGAGGCCGCCTTTGCCCGTGGTGCCGAGCCGCTTGCCGAGGAATTTCACGAGGTGCAGCCGGAACTGGAGATACATGCCGATGGCGACGACGTAGCAGCCGATGTAAGGCGCGAGCCAGCTCGGGTTGCGCACCACCTGCAGCGCGCTCGTGCCGCGGGTCGGGTCATCCTGATCCTGGCCCATGCGCGCCTGGTAGAATGTCTGCCCGGCGTAGCGCAGCGGGTGGTTCATGTAGATGTCCACCTCGCGCGACTCGCGCGACAACGAGTCGGAGACGCGCACGCGGCTGCGGAAGTTTTTCGGGATGTCCGTGCCGCGGTATTTCTCGTGGCTCGTGCTCAGAAGCGTCATCTCAAACGGCTGGTAGTAGCGCTCAAAGCGCAGCTCCATGCGCAGCTTTTCACCGCCGGCCTCGATCTCCTGCGGGCCGGAGCCGAGAAGCGCCAGCCAGGGCGTGACCAGCCAGGTGCCGAGGCTTTTCCCCTCCCGCAGCAGCTCGACGTAGGCGTATGGCAGGTTGCGCGAGTCCATGTCCTTCGCCTCCGGGCGCGGCTCGATGGCGAGCTGCTTTCCGGCGCCTTCCGTGGCGGGCGAGGGGCCGTCCACGGCCGGGCCGCGGCGTCGGACCTGGCAGTTCACGCCGTACTCTTTCACGCGCACGGTGAAGGGCAGTTTCTCGTGCCGGACTTCCGCGCCCGCTTTCACCATGGACTCGGGGATCACGACGACTTCGTCGCGTCCGCCGCCCGCGTCGCGGATGAAGGCCAGCTCATTGTGGAGATGGTGCTCGGCGTAGTTCTTCGTCTCGCCTTCCTTGAACTCGATGTAGCTCTCGATCGCCAGCTCCTGCGTGAGGAGCTGGCCGAGCAGCAGCAGGATCACGCCGCCGTGCGTGAGGTGGACGCCGAGTTTGTCCCACCGCCAGGTGAAGCGATGGATGAAAGCCGCCGTGAGCCCCGCGAGCAGCGTGAAGCCGATGAGATAGCCGCCGGGAAAAACCGGGACGATGAATTTCCAGCCGAAGAGCTGAAGGTGCTGGCCGGTGATGATCCAGCTCTCGAACCAGATTTTCTGCGCCTTCCACAGGCCCTCATCGACCTGCGCGAGCGTGCCGAAGAAGACGAGCAGGACCGAGAAGGCGAGGCAGACGACCGTCAGCCGCAGCGAGGTGAGAAACTTCCAGACGAGCTTCATGGCGCGGTTTGCACGAAGCGGATGAATGCCTCGCGCTCCGCGGTGACAGCCGGCGTGTCGCCCATGAGTTTGTAAAACCACCAGCGCCCCTCGCGCGGGACGATCGCCCCGAGCATCGCCTTGGCGTCGTTTTTCAAATCGACGAGCTGCGCGCCGGCGGCGCCTTCGATGGAGGAGACGAGCGGCTTCAGCCCTTCCTCGTCCACGGCTTCGAGCCCGAGCTGACGGCGCCAGCGGTTCACGTTCGCCAGCGTGCCGCCGCTCTCGCTTGGGAAGACGCTGACGAAGACCTCGGCCTTCGCGCCCTCGCGCGCCGGGACGGCGAATTTCGCGACCTGCATCTGGCCGGCGGCGAGCGTCTGCCAGCCTTCGGGCACCTTCCATTTGAACTGCGGCCCGGCCGCCGCATTCTCCGCGACCTCGGCTGCCGGAGCGGCTGTGATCGCCGGGGTCGTGGCCTCCTCCTTCACGCGCACGGTTTTCAAAAACTCGACGAAGACCGGCTTCTGCGCCGCGACGACCGCTTCCGGCCCCTGGAGTTTGTAAAACCAGCTCGCCCCGCCGCGATGCGCGAACGCGGTGACGATGCTCATCGTCTTCCCGTCGCGCGCGCCGGCGATTTCAAAAAGCTGGCCTTTCTCGCCGCCGATCTCGACGGGCGTAAACGCGCCCGCCATCTCCGCTTCGCCGAGCGGCTTCAGGCCCACCTGCTCGCGCCACATATTCACGACCGCGCCCTCCTGGCCCGCCATGCTGGCGAGCGGGGTGATGTTCACGCTGGCCTCGCCCGCATCGGTTTTGACGCGGAAATTCGCGAGGCTCATAGCGCTCGCGCCCGCGTCCTCCCAGCCGGCGGGCAGGGTGTAGGCGAGCTGCGGACGGGCCGCTCCGGCAGCGGGTGTGGGGCGCTCGGACTCCGTGCTTCCGGCGGGCGCCGGGGCTTCCTTTGCGATGGTGTAAACTCGGATTCCCTCACGCTCGCAGCCGGCGATGCAGACAGCGGCGAGAACGGCGACGGTGGTGAAAAGTGGGCGAGGGATCATGCGAAAGGGGTGGAGTGGTAGCCGAACATTTGTCCCCGCGCCATCGGGCATTTCGGGCTCGGAGACAATCCGGCAACGCCGGGTTTCTTTGGCGGCGCGGCGTCTCCGGGTGGAGCACGCGACCGGCGTGCCCTTCGCGGCGACCCGCCGCGAAGACGGTGAGCGCGCGGCGGTGCGAACGCGGGTCGATCCGGTGCACCATACGGCGCGGCGCGCACACCGGTGTCCTCGGCGGGTCGCCGAGGACGGCACGCGGGTCGCGTGCTCCACCCGGAACCTCAGCTCCTCGCGCTTTCGATGATCGCGAGGGTCTGCCGCACGTTTTCGGCGATGCTGTATTCTTCGCCCAGCGCGAGGAGGCGCGGGCGGATGGCGGTGCGCCGGGCGGGATCGCTCCACTTTTCCAGAGCTGCGGCGAGGGAGGCGATGTCATCCGGCTGCGATACGACTTCGCCCTCCGTGCCGGACTCGATGATCTCGGCGAAGCCATTGAGCGCCGTGGTGATGACGGGCAGGCCGGCGGCGAGCGCTTCGAGGCAGGCATTGGAAAACGGCTCGTAGATCGTCGGCAGGATGAAGGCGTCCGCGGCGGCCAGGCAGCGCGGCATTTCCTTCACCGGGCCGAGGTAGCGCACGCGCTCCGAGCGCGGCATGGAGCGCTCGCGCCCGCGGCCCGCGACGAGCAGCACGGCGCCGGGCAGGCGCGCCGCATCCATGGCCTCGATGGCGTAGCGCAGCCCTTTCCGCTCCCAGCCCGAGCCGGCGAAGAGCACGGCGAAATCCCCGTCGCGCAGACCCAGCTCGCGCCGTGTGTGCTCGCGCGCATCGGGTGGAGCGGTGGAAGGCGGCACGCCATTGTGGACGACGTGGATCTTCTCCGCCGGGTAGCCGAAGTGTGTCTCGATCTCCGCCTGCACCATGCGCGAATTCGCGATCACCAGCCGCGCGCCGTCCGGCCCGAAAAGCTGCCGCTCCAGCGCCAGCAGCTCGTGGTGCTTCGAGTTGAAGCGGCGCAGCCACGGCTTCCAAAATGGCTCGAAGCGCGCGCGCCGCTCCAGCCACGCAGCATGCACGCCGTCGCCGGCGCGGTAGGCGTCGCAGGTGCGGATGCGCTCCAGGCTGAAAAGGAAATCGCACGCTTCCCGCGGGCGGAGCGCGGCGAGGGCGGCGTCGAATTTTTTCGGCGAATCGCTGTCCACCTGGACGTGCGCGAAGGGCCAGGCCATCCGGGGCCACTGCTCCGTGTAGAGCACGCACTCGTGCCCCGCGGTGGCCGCCGCCTCCGCGAAGCGCCGCAGATAGGCCTCCGCGCCGCCGGTGCGGGAGTAGCCGCGTCGGACGAGGCCGATTTTCATGTGGGTTCAGCCACGGTTGGCGACAGATGGAGCACGGGCGTGAGATTCTGAATCCCGCCTCCATCCATGTCCACCCGTGGCTTTTCTCCCGGAAAAACTCACGCAAAGGCGCAAAGACGCAAAGGATGAAAGCCCGCCTCCTCCGTCTTCCACTTCGCGCCTTTGCGCCTTTGCGTGAGACATTTTTCGGCGGCTGCATTTAGAATGCGCGTCCCTTGGAACTGCCCAAACATCTCCTTTACGCCACCTCCGCCCGCATCGGCGGCAGCGGGCTGGATGCCGTGGCGCTGGAGTCGCTCCGGGCGGCGCATCGTGCGGGCGTGCTTGGAAAGGCGCTCGCGTTTGACGACCGGCAGGGCGAAATCCCGGCGGAACGGATCATCTCGCTGCGGTGGAATCCCGTGCGGCTGCTCTCCGGGCTGGGCAGCGAGTTTTACTACGGCGCGAAAAAGCACGCACTGGACCGGGCGGCGGCGCGGGAGCTGGCGCGAGGCGGCTACGATCTGGTGCATACATGGTCGGGGGAATGCGTGCGCACTTTGCGCGAAGCGCGCCGGCTGGGCGTGCCGTCGGTGATCGAGATCCCGACGTGGCACCGGAACAAGGGCAGGGACAAGCCGGCGCGACAGACGAAAAGCGAGCGCGAGCGTGCCGAGGCTGGCGGCTGGCAGGGATTGAAGAACCGGCTGCTCGTGACGCGGCAGCAGGTGATGGAGGAGTACGATCTCGCGAGCCTGATCCTCGTGCTTTCCGCGAAGGCGGAGGAGACGTTCCTCGCCGCGGGCATCGCGCGGGAGAAGCTCTTCCGGCATCAGCGCGGCGTGGATGTCGTGCGGTTCGCGCCGGCTGCGGCGCCGCCGGGGAAATTCACCGCGGTATTTGTCGGCGCGCTCATCAAGCGGAAGGGCGTGCATCACCTGCTCGCGGTCTGGCGGCGGCTGAACCTCAAGAACGCGGAGCTCGTGCTGGTCGGCTCGGTGCATGACGAGATGCGGCCGTATCTGGCGGAGCTGGCGGGGGAGAATGTGAGGCTGCCCGGCTTTGTCGGGCGCGTGGAGGAGTGCTACCGCGCGGCGACACTCCACATCCTGCCCAGCGAGTGCGAAGGCAGCGCGAAATGCACGTACGAGGCCGCGGCCTGCGGGCTGCCTCAGATCACGACGCGCGAAAGCGGCGACGTGGTGCAGGACGGCGTGAACGGGATCGTCATCCCGCGGAACGATCCTGAAGCGCTCGCGGGGGCGATCGAGCGGCTCTACCGCGACCGCGACCTGTGCGCCCGGCTCGGCGCGGCGGGGCGGGAGCGGGTGGTGGAAAACTTCACCTGGGAGCACTTCGGGGAGCGGCTGCTGGAGGCGTACCGGGTGGCGATGGCGAAAGGCGCGGCGTGAGAATCCTCGCGCTCCAGCTCAAGCGGATCGGGGATCTGGTGCTGACCACGCCAGCGCTGGCGGCGCTGCGCGCGGCGTGGCCGGAGGCGCACATCGCGCTCGCGGTGGCGCCGGGATGCGCGGGGCTGCTGGGCGCGGTGCCGGCGATCAGCACGGGCGTGGTGCTCGGGAGCGGGCGCGGCTTTCGTCCGTGGCAGCAGGTGCTGACGGGGCCGTGGAATGTGTGCCTGGACTTTACGGGCACGGACCGCTCGGCGCTGGCGGCGGCGCTTTCGCGGGCGAAGAAACGCGTCGCCTTTGACTGGGTGAGGAAATCGAAGGTGCGGGCGCTGGCTTACAACCGTTTCGTCGAATCGCCGGTGCGGCAGCGGCACACGGTGGATCACTACCTCGATCTCGCCGCTTCGATCGCGCCGGTCGCCGGCGTGACTGGGCCGGAGCTGCGCGTGCCGGAAACGGCGCGGGCGGAAGCGGCGGAGGCGCTGCGTGCATGCGGAATCAGCGGGCCTTTCGCGGTGCTCCATCCGGGGACGGCGCGGCCGGAGAAATACTGGCTGCCGGAGCGCTGGGCGCAGCTCGCGCGGCATCTGCGGGAGCGCCATGGGCTGGCGTGTGTGATCACCGGCGGGAGCGACCCGTATGAAGCGGCGCACGTCGAACGCATCCTCGCGGAATACGCCGGCGGGCACGGACGGGCGGCGGATTTGACCACGGATTTCACGGATGACACGGATTCTTTGGGAGCCCCATCCGTGTCATCCGTGCAATCCGTGGTTCCTCCCGGCGACGCGATCGTGAGTCTCGCGGGGAAGATCGGCCTGCCGGCTTTCGCCGCGGTGATCGCGCAAGCGCGGCTGTGCGTGAGCTGCGACACGGGCGCGGTGCATCTCGCCTCGGCGTTTCGCACGCCGCAGGTCGCGCTTTTCGGCCCGACGAATCCCTTCCACTGGCGTCCGAGTCACGAGCGCGCGATCGTCCTCTCCGCCGCGCAGCCGGATGCGCGGCTCACCGATTTCCATCCGCGCATGAAGGGCGCGCCGATGGAGCGCATCTCGACGGAGCTGGTCATCGGTGCTATTGCCCAGCTCATCCCGACTCCCTGACCACCCGTGCCCGAGCCGTCCGCCAAATCCAAAGCCAAGCCGTATCCCACAATGCGCGACGCATGGCGGCCCTACGCCCAGCTCCTGCCGTTTTTGCGCCCATACCGCGGGCGTTTCTACGCGGGGCTGGCCTTCGGCGCGCTCGCGGGTGTGGTCAATGGCGGCTACGGCCTGGTGATCAAGAAAGTGATGGATTACGCCATCCCCAGCGGCGGCGGAAAGACGGCCGCGCTGCACGCCACCTCCGCCGCCGGGCCGGGCATCGACGGCGTGCTGTGGATCTGCGCGCTCATCCCCGCGATGGTCATCGCGCGCAGCATTTTCGCCTATCTCAATGCCTACTGCATGGCCTGGGTGAGCTTGAAACTGCTCGTGGATATTCGCACGAAGCTCTTCAGCCACATCCTCGCGCAGTCGCTGGATTTCTTTTCCAAAAGCCGCTCCGGCCAGCTCCTGCAGCGCGTGAACAACGACGCGCGCATGGCCCAGCAGGCGCTGACCAGCGTGAGCAGCGATGTGGTCACGCAGCCCTTCACGATCATCTCCGCGATCGCCACGCTTCTCTACCTCGACTGGAAATTCACCATCGGCAGCCTCGTGCTTTTTCCCATCTGCCTCATCCCGATCATCGTCTATGGCCGCAAGGTGCGGCGCGCGGGACGCGATGAGGAAAACGAGGCCGGCGCGATGATGGTCATCATGCAGGAGGCCTTCGCGGGCATCCGCGTGATCAAATCACTGGCCCGGGAGCAGGACGAAGCGCGGGACTTCGAGCAGTCGAGCCGCCATCAGTTCCGCAACTCGATGCGCGTCCGCAAGGCCGTGGAAATCGTCGGGCCGATGATCGAGTCGGTCGCCGCGCTCGGCGTCGGGCTGGCGCTGTTTTACGTGTGGTACTCCGGCACGCCGGCGTCGAAATTCGTCGGCCTGCTGGCGGGCACTTTCATGCTCTACGACCCGGTGAAGAAGCTGAGCAAGGTGAACGGCCAGATGCAAAAGTGCCTCGCCTCGACGACGCGGATCTTTGAGCTGATGGCGCTCCAGCCGACCGTGCAGGACGCGACCGGCGCGACCGCGCTGGACAAGGTGCGCGGCGAAATCACGTTCGACCACACCACCTTCGGCTACCGCACCGATCAGCCCGCGGTGACGGACATCCGGCTCACCATCGCGCCCGGCACGACGTGCGCGCTCGTGGGCGCGAGCGGTGCGGGAAAGAGCACGCTGCTCTCGCTGATCCTGCGCTTCTACGACCCGCAGTCCGGCGCGGTGCTGATCGACGGGCGCGACATCCGCACCGTCACCCAGGCCTCGCTCCGCGAGCAGCTCAGCATCGTCACGCAGGAGACGTTTCTCTTTCACACCACCATCGCCGCGAATATCCGGTACGGCCGTTTCGACGCGACCGACGCCGAGGTGCAGGAGGCCGCGCGCCAGGCCTTCGCGCACGACTTCATCCTCCAGCAGCCGCACGGCTACGAGACGGTGATCGGTGACAAAGGCTGCAACCTCTCCGGCGGCCAGCAGCAGCGGCTTTCCATCGCCCGCGCGCTGCTCAAGAACGCGCCGATCCTGCTCCTCGACGAGGCCACGAGCGCGCTCGACACCGAGTCGGAGAAGGAAATCCAGCGCGCGCTCGACGTGCTCGCCAAAGGCCGGACCGTCATCGCCATCGCGCACCGCCTTTCCACGATCCTCAACGCCGACCAGATCGTGGTGCTCGAAAACGGGCACATCAAGGAGGCGGGCACGCATCGCGAGCTGTTCGAAAAGAGCGGCTACTACCGGCGGCTCTACGACCTGCAATTCAACCGCCACCAGGGCGAGGATGTCCCGCTGGCGGAGCTCACCGCCGCAACCTAGACTCCGCACACTGTGAAGACGCCCGCCCTCCTTTTCGCCCTCGCCTTTCTCCCGCTGCTGAGCGCCCGGGCGCAGTCGGGCAACACGATCAAGGCGACCACGCGCATGCGGCCCGACGGCACGACATCGACGACCGTTCTCAATCCGGATACCCGCACCTCCGAGGAGACGATCGCCGAGGCCGGCGGCAAGGTCCTGAGCAAGACGATCTACTTTCTGAACTCGCAGAACTTTGCGAAAGGCGCCACGCACCTCGATGGGAAGGGCAAGGTGCGCTACAAGGAGAGCTTCAAGTTCGACTACGCGGGGCGGATCATGGAATCGACGCTTTTCACCGCGGACAACCGCCCGCTGGGACGGCGCGTCTTTGTGTATGAGGGGAAGCTGGAGGCGCGGATCGAGGACTACGACGCGGCGGGGAACCTCATCTCCGGCGGGAAAAGAACCGGCGCCGCACGCGGCGGCCAGCCCGAGGTGCGCCGGGCGCAGCCGGTCCGCTAGTCCTGCGCCGGGGATTGCCCCGGCACTGGCCCGTCTCTAGCTTCGCCTGCCCGCATGCTTTTCTCTTCCCGCCTTTTGTCGCCGCCCGCGGTTTTCCCTCTGCTCGCGGCGCTGCTGCTCGTCTCGGGCTGCGAGCGGAGGGAGCCGATGGAGGCGCGAAAGTTTAAGCTGCTCGAAGAGGAAAACGCGCGGCTGGCGGCGGCGGTGGCCGCGCTCGACCCGCAGAGGACTGGTGCGGAGGCGAAAAGCGCTCCGTTTTCCGAGGAAGCAGCGCGAAAGCTGGCGGCGGAGAATGACCGGCTGCGCGAAATCCTCGCGGGCGGCAGCCGGGCGAAGGCGCTGGCGGCGAACAAGGTGCTGCGCGCCGCGATCGAGAAGGAGGTGATGGCCATCCGCGGGCTCGAATTCAAGCAGCCGGTCGATTACCAGGTGCTCAACCGCAAGGAGATCAAACAGACCATGGCCGGCAAGCTCGCCGAGGTTTTCTCCGACCAGGAGTTCAAAGAGATGACC
>JANOBH010000245.1:0-2208 GCA_031411535.1 Chthoniobacter sp.
CAGCTCGAATTTCCCCTCGAACTGCATCGACTCGGACGCATCCACGAGCACCGCGACGTGCATCTCCTCCTCCTGGTGAAACTGCTTCACATACGCCCGCTCGATGCGCGCGAAGATGTTCCAGTCCACGAACCGCACGTCATCGCCCGGCGAGTAGTCGCGGAAGTCGCAGAACTCCGTGCTGGTGCCGCCCTTCGCCGCCAGATGCTCTCCGCGCGAGCGGTTGGTGAAACGCCGCGCCGCGTTCAGGCGCAGCCGCGCGAGCCGGTCGAGGTCGCGGTTGCTGAGCAGCGAGGTGAGTTGCGGCGCGTCGGCCATGAGTGTTTATGCGGCTTCTTCGGCCACGACTTTTGCCAGTTCATCCACCAGCGCCGGCACGCCCACGTTTTCCGCGAGGCCGTCGTAGTTCAGCAGCACGCGATGCGCGAGCACCTCGGGCGCGAAGTGGCGCACGTCCTCGAAGGCGACATGCGCGCGGCCCTCGGCGAGCGCGCGGACGCGGGCGGCGCGGATGAGGCCCTGCACGGCGCGCGGGCTCGCGCCCCATTTCACAAAGCGGCGGACGGGATCGCCCGCGAACTCGCTCTCCGGGTGCGTGGCGAGGACGAGGCGCACGGCGAAATCGCGGATCGGATCGGCCACGACCACCTTCTCCAGCACGCCGCGCAGCTCGAGGATGCGCGGGCCGTCCATGATCTTCGCGACCTCCGCGCCGCCGCCGAGCGTGGTACGGCGCACGACTTCATTCAGTTCGGCGCGATTCAAAAACGGCACGTTCAGCTTGAACATGAAGCGGTCGAGCTGCGCCTCGGGGAGCGGGTAGGTGCCTTCCTGTTCGAGCGGGTTTTGCGTGGCGAGGACGAAGAACGGCTGCGTCAGAATGTGCGTGGTGCCCGCGGCGGTGACGCTGCCTTCCTGCATCGTTTCGAGCAGCGCGGACTGCGTCTTCGGCGTGGCGCGGTTGATTTCATCCGCCAGCAGGAGCTGCGTGAAAATCGGCCCGCGGCGGAACTCGAAGTTGTAGCGTCCGTCGGGGCCGCTGGTCATCACGTTGGTGCCCACGATGTCCGCCGGCATGAGATCGGGCGTGAACTGAATGCGGCGGAAATCCAGCGCCAGAGCCCGCGCGAGCGTTTTCACCAACTCGGTCTTGCCGAGGCCGGGCACGCCTTCGAGCAGCACATTTCCGCCCGCGATGATCGCCGTGATCACGCCCTCGACCACGCGCTGCTGGCCGACGATGACGCCTCCGACCGCCGCACGCAGGTTTTGGAAATCGTCGCGAAAGCGCTGGGCTTCGGCCTGGAGTTGGGTGGGATCGCTCATGGTGGGTGTGGGTTATTTGTAGGTGAGAGTGACGATGCCGGCGAGGATGAGCGTGGCGCCGATGGCGATCTTCGGGGTAAAGGGTTCGTGCAGCAGCCAGAAGGAAAGCAGGAGCGTGACGAGGATGCTGCCTTTGTCCACGAGGGCGACGAAGGAGACGGTGCCGGTGTTCATGGCGCGGTAGTAGAAGATCCACGACAGCGCCGTGGTGAGGCCGGCGAGGGCGAGCAGCGCCAGGTCGCGCGGCGCCGCGGCGCGGAGTGCGGCGAGCGGACGGGCGTTGGTCCAGATCAGGGCATTCAGGAGCACGAGGGCGAATACGACGCCGGTGCGGAGCGCGAGGCTCACGTCGGGGCCGAGGTTTTTCATGCCGGACTTGGCGAGGACGGAGGTGATCCCGGCGAAGAGCGCGGCGAGGAGGGCTTGGGTTTTCCAGGTTTCCATGGCGGTCATTGCTGGTCGTCCTTCCGCTTGCGTTTGAGGGCGAGGAGGCGCTCCGTGGTGGATTGCGGGTCGGCGGGTTCGGCGGGCTTTGCGGGGATCGGCGGCGGGGAGGTTTTTTGCGCGGGACGCGGCGGGAGGATGACGGGAGCGGGACGCTCGGCGCGCTCGGTCTGGAGCGTGGTCTGGACTTGCTGTTTGCGCTGGAGGAGGGCGCCCATGGTCTCGCCGCTGGTGGCGGTTTTGCGGCGGAAGAGGAAGTCGCGGATGACGGTCCAGTCGAGCTGGATGCGGCGGATGCCGACATCGAGCGGGATGAGGCAGGCGAGGAGGATGAGGAAGAGATCGGCGACGGGCCGGGAACTTTCGCGTGAGGTGCGGGCGGGATGGTAAAGGTCGGTGTCGCCGGCCTTGAGGACGCGGCCGCCGGTGCGCTCGGCG
>JANOBH010000246.1:0-1988 GCA_031411535.1 Chthoniobacter sp.
GCCGAGGTCCGGCCTTTTGAGGAAATCTACCGGCCCGGCGATGGCGCGGCGGGAGCATCTGCGGCTGCCGCCGGAGGAGGCGGCGGCGAGGAGGAGGCGAAGCTGGCTGAGCTGCAAAAGCAGATCGTCAGCGCGACGTGGAATCTCCAGCGCGCCGAGGAGGCGAATCCCGGCGCGGACGGCCCGAGCGAGAAGTATCGCAAGGACGCTCCCGTCATTCTCGATTCCCAGGCGAAGGCGCTCGAACAGGCGAAGGCGCTGGCCGAAAACGCCGAGGATCCGAAAGCGAAGGCGCTCGTGGAGGCTGCCGCGCAGGCCATGCAGACGGCGCACGACCATTTGGCCAAAGCCGCCGAAAGCACCGCGCCGCTGCCCGAGGCGCTCGCCGCCGAGCAGGCCGCCTACAGCGCGCTGCTGAAGCTCGCCGCCCATGAATTCCGCGTGACGCGCAACCAGCAGGCCAAGGGCGCCGGCGCTGGCGGCGGGAAGCAGCAGCAGCAGCTCGATGAGCTGGAAATGAAGGACGAGGAAAAGCGCTACGAAACCAAGAGCGAGGCCGCGCCGCAGCAGGCTGAGCAGCAGCGGGAGCAGCTCGCCATTTTGAACCGGCTGAAGGAACTCGCGCAGCGGCAGAACGACATCAACGAGCGGCTGAAGGAACTCCAGACCGCTCTCCAGGAGGCGAAGACCGAGCCGCAGAAAGAGGAGCTGAGCCGGCAGCTTGCCCGCCTCCGCGAGGAGCAGCAGGAGGTGCTCGCGAATGTGGATGAGGCCAGGCAGAAGATGGAGCAGTCGCCGCAGCAGGCGCAGCTCGCCGACCAGCGCGCGCAGCTCGACAAGACCCGCACCGAGGCGCAGAAGGCCGCGGAGGCCATGCAGCAGGGCGCGCCTTCGCAGGCGCTCGCCAGCGGCACGCGCGCGGCGAAGGATCTGGAAGCGATGCGCGATGAGTTTCGTAAGAAGACGAGCGGGCAGTTCAACGAGGAGATGCGCCAGATGCGCGCCGACGCGCGCGACCTCGCGGAGCGCCAGCAGCAGATCGCCGACAAGCTCCAGGAGAAGCCCGCGCAGGCCGAGCGCCGGACGCTCGACGGCTCCGGCGAGCGCGCGCAGCTCGCGGAGAAATTCACGAAACAGCAGGGCGATCTCACGAAGCTGACCGAACAGATGCAGCGCGTGAGCGAGCAGGCCGAGGCCGCGGAGCCGCTCCTCGCGAAGGAGCTCTACGACACGCTCCGCAAGACCGCGCAGGCAGGCACCGCCGACACGCTGGAAAAGACGCAGCTCCTTTCGCAGAACGGCTACACGAAGGAGGCGCGGAAGTTTGAGGAAAAGGCGCGGCAGGAAATCGAGGATCTCAAGGCCGGCGTCGAGCGCGCCGCCGGGAGCGTCCTCGGCGACGAAGCGGAAGCGCTGCGCCAGGCCCGCGCGGAACTCGACACGCTGACCGAGCAGCTCAACCGCGAACTCGCGCAGGCGCGCCCCGACCTCGCACAGGCAGGATCACAGCCCGGTGGAAACCAACCCGGCCAGCAAGGCAGCAACCCGGAGAGCAATCAGGGACAGGCACCGCAGCCCGGCGATTCCCAGGGCAAAGGCGAGGGTCAGGGCAAAGGCGAGGCTCCGGGCCAGGGCGAAGGCCAGGGTCAAGGTCAAGGCGAGGGCGAAGGGCAGGGTCAGGGGCAGGGCCAAGCTCAGGGGCAAGGCCAAGCTCAGGGGCAAGGCCAAGCTCAGGGGCAGGGCCAAGGTCAAGGCCAGGGCCGCGGGCAGGGCGGGCAGATGGCGCAGGGCTCGGGAGGCGGCGGTGCACAGGCCAGCCCCGAGGCTCAGAATGCGCGTGGAGGGAGCACGCCGGGCGAGCCGCCCAGTCTTTCAGCCGTCATGCCGCGCCAGCGCGGCGGCATCCGCAGCGGAAGCGAGGGCGGTGGCGGCATGACCGGCGGGGCGAGCGACGGCGAGCAGGCCGGGCCGCTGACCGGCGACAACTT
>JANOBH010000247.1:0-14991 GCA_031411535.1 Chthoniobacter sp.
CAGGAGCGCTTGGCTCCGAGTGGGAGCTGCGGAGCCAAGCGCTCCTGCGCGCCGGTCTGGCGCTCCAGCGCCAGGAGTTGCTGCGGGTGGGAATGCCGCCGGCTTCTTTCACAGACATTTACCCGGACCGTGACGCCTACGCGCCGTTCTTCGGCGCGTCCATCAGCGCGAGGATGCGCTGCTTTTTCTCCTCATACTCGAGCGCGTGGAAAATCCGGATCTCGTCCACGCGCCGGGCGCCGTTCAACGCATCGAGGAAAAGCGTGTACTGCGCCGCGAGCTCCGTCGTCTCCATGTATCGCCCGCGCAGATTCGGGTCGGCGTAGGCGTGCGCATCGTGGCGCGAGAAAAGGTGAAAGCGCAGCCAGCGGCGGTCGGTCCGGGAAACCTTCTGCGTCTTGCGAAAGAAAGCCACGAAGAGCAGCAGCACGAGATAAGTGTCCACCTGCGCCTGAAGTTCCAGATTGCGCGCGTAGTCCTCGCTCGCGATCTCGCGCACGCCCCGCTGGAACTGAAGCGCCGCGTGCAGCGCGTGATTGATCTCCTCCACGAAAGCGATCAGCGAACGGATGTTTTCGTCGTTCAGCCCCTTCCGCGGATCGTTCCTTTCGAGCTGCTCGATCAGCCAGCGCGAGTAGTAGATGCCGATATGCAGCCGGTTGTCCGATTTCCGCAGAAATGTGCGCGCCAGCTCGCTTAGCTCCCGCGCCGCCGCGCCCGCCGCACGGCTCAGCTGGCCGCAGCGCTGCCGGTCGATGAGGCAGTCCTCGAGATTGATGCCGACCTGCGCATACGTCCGCTCGAAGAGCCGCTGGATGTCGCTGAAGAGCGTGGCGCTCATGCGAGGAAAGGGATGACCGGCGCGTGTCCGGAATCGAGATGGAGCAGGGTGTCCGACAGCCGGTTCAGCGCCAGCCGCGCCTCGTGGAAACCGTCCGCGAGCGTTTCGAAAATGCCGCCGAGCGCGCAAGAGCGCGCGACCCGGTGCGTGGCGACCGCCTTGAAACTGGCGCTCCCCACATCCTCGTAAAAGCTCACGTCCGGCGCTCCCCTCTGGCTCCGCCGCTCCACGGTCTCGTGGAAAATGCCGGTGATGAAGAGCGCGTAATTGCCCACATGCGCGCGGATGAGGAACGTCTGCTCCGGCGACGCCTTCTGTAGCGCGATGAGCATGTCGGAGACGTACTGCACCGGATTCGTGTTGCCGTCCGCGGGCGACTTCATCCGCGCAGTTTGGGAAAAGGTCTCCAGCAGCGAGGCGAGGTAGTCGCTCACGCCGCGGTCCGTGAAACCTGTCGATTTCAGGACATGCCGGATCAAAACGTAAAAGTACAACTGTGGCGAAATGCCCAGCGTGCCCTGCTGCGCCAGCACCGACTCCACGAGGCGCGGACTGTCGAGGATCGAGTCGCGCGCTTCCGCGTCGGTCAGCAGGTCCACGAGGGTTATGGAATCCCGCTCGGAGCGAGCGAGGGTTTGGACGACGAAATCGAAATCCGCCGCCGTGAAACGTTCCCGACAATTGGCTTTAATCATCGGGAGTGAAACTAAAGCAGTGTGTGTGCCCCGCAACAAGCGCGGCGCGAATCGACTTGTCACCAGCCGCCTGTCACCCGTCACTTTCTCCATGCGCCGCGTGTTCCTCATCTTCCTCGCGCTGCTCCTCACGACAGTGCTGGGCGCGGGGTGGTACGCCTACGACAAAGGCTTCACGAACAAGTGGCGCGAGCTGGTGACGCGCGAGCTGCGCAAGCGCGGCGTCGAGGTCTCGCTGCGCCGCCTCACGCTCGAGCCGCTGCGCGGCCTCGTGGCGAAGGAGGTGCGCATCTACGAGACGGAGGAGCGCCGCCGCACGGTCGCCTACATCGACGAGGTCGTGCTCCAGGTGAACTACGCGAACCTCGCCCGCGGCAGGCCGTTTCTCGATGCGCTCGACCTGCGCGACGCGCATCTTTCGCTCCGGCTCGATCCGAAAAAGTCGCGCGGCCAGCGGATCGAGATCGCGAAACTGAACGCGCGGCTCTTTCTCCCTCCGCAGCAGATCTACCTCGCGAACGCCGAGGCCGAGGTCTTCGGCATCCGCGTCCAGGCCGCGGGCCGGCTGATCAATCCGCCGGACTTTGGCAAACAGCCGGATGAACAGGGCACGCCGCCGACTGCGCTCATCGAGGCGGTTTCGCGGGAAATCGCGGCGCTGAAATTCGAGGCGGGCCCGCCGTTGGTCAGCGTCAATTTCAGCGGCGACCTCTCGCACCCGGAGAAAATCTCCGTCGCAATTTCCGTGGCAGGCGAAAAAATCCGGCGGAACAACTACCTGCTGCAAAGCCTCCGCCTCGCGGCGGAATTCCGCGACGGCGTGCTCGATCTCAAGGAGATCACCGCCCGCGATGCCGCCGGCGAACTGCGGCTCACCGGCGTGATCGAACCCGCCGCGAAAACCGCCCGCCTGCGCATGCACTCGACGCTCGACACTCCCGCGCTGCTGCGCGCCTTTGGCGCGTTTCCCGCGCTCGACGAGGCGGTCTTTTACACCCCGCCCACCATCGAGGCGCGCGCCGAGCTGGGTCTGGGCGAAACTTTCACCGCACAAGTCATCGGCCGCGTCTCGCTCGGCAAGTTCGCCTGCCGGTCCGTGGTCTTTGAAAGCGCCAGCGCGGATTTTTCATCGGACGGCGCTCGCTGGACCGTGCGCGACATCCGCATCGCGCATCGCACCGGTGTCATCGGCGCCGATGTCCAGCAGTTGCCCGGCGACTTCCGCGCGCGGCTGCGCAGCGACATCAACCCCAAGGCGCTGCGCCCCCTCGTCTCCGGCCAGCCGGGCGAGGTGCTCGCGCAGTTTGAGTTTCCGCAGTCGCCTGAACTTACGCTCGAAGCGCACGGCACCGCGCCGACGCTCGAGGCGCTGGTCGTCCACGGCGAGGTGAAGCTCGGCCCCGCGAGCTTTCGCGGAGTGGCCGCCGAGAGCCTGAATGCCACGCTCCATTACGAGAACCGCGTCTTCTCGCTCGCCCCGTTCCGCATCCAGCGGGCGGAAGGCGGCGGCGGCGGCGGACTTTATTTCGACTTCCGCCGCGACGAGGTGCGGCTCGACAAGATCAAGGGCACAGTGAATCCGGCGGAGGTCATGCAGTGGATCGAGCCAAAGCTCGTCAAAGACGTGCTGCCCTACCGCTTCCCCCGCCAGCCGCCGAACCTTTTCATCGACGGCCTCATCCATGCCAAAGGAGGCAAGACCACGCGGCTCGCGATCGACGTAAAGGCGCCTGCGGGGATGGACTACACCTTTTTGAAAAGGAACCTCAGCTTCCCCCAGCTCAGCGGAAAGCTGCTCTTCACGCCCGACCACATGCGCATCTCGGACCTCGACGCCAGGCTCTTCGGCGGAGCCGTCAGCGGCGACGCGGATATCTCACTCGCGAAAAACCGGCCCGGCCACAGCGCCAACCTCACGCTGGAAAACGTCGATTTCGCCAGCGTGACGCGGCTCTTTTTCAACTACAACGACTCCCGCGGGAAACTGGACATGACCTACGATTTCACCGGACGCGGCGAGGACGCGCGCATGATGGAGGGCCGCGGCGACGTCGCCGTCACGGACGGCAATATCTTCGCCATCCCCTTCCTCGGCCCACTCTCCGGCGTGCTCAATGGCATCGTCCCCGGCATGGGGCACGACGTGGCGCGCAAGGGTACCTCCACCTTCGTCATCAAGGACGGCGTGATCTCGAGCAAAGACCTCGTGGTGGAGGGGAAGGGCTTCAGCATGATCGGCCACGGGAAGCTGTTCTTCATCGACGACAAGATGGACTTCGACATGCGGATCAATGCCCAGGGACTGCCAGGCGTGCTCCTATTTCCCGTCAGCAAGCTTTTTGAATACACCGCGACCGACACGCTCTCAAAGCCCGTCTGGCGCGCGAAGATCGTCCCGCGCCTCGACCGTTGATTGCCCAGGCCCCGTTCGCCAGTATCCTCCCACCCATGCCCTCCTTCGACATCGTCTCGGAAATCGACAAACAGGAAATCGACAACGCCATCAACCAGGCGCGAAAGGAACTCGCCACGCGGTTTGATTTCAAAGGCAGCCCGGCGTCAATCGACTGGAACGAGAAGGATTCGAAGATCGAGCTCAAGGCCGAGGACGGCACGCGGCTGAAAAGCCTGCACGAGCTGGTCGTCGGCAAGCTGGCCCGGCGGAACATCGACCTCCGCAACGTGGAGCGGAAGGACCCCGTGATCTCGCCGCTCGGCCACGCCACGCAGGACTTTGTCATCAAGCAGGGCCTCGACGGCGAGAAGGCGAAGGAGATCGTGAAGGCGATCAAGGCCGGCGATTTCAAGGTGCAGAGCGCCCTGCAGGAGCGGCAGATCCGCGTGACGGGCAAGAAGCGCGACGAACTCCAGGAGGTCATCGCCTTCTGCCGCGGCCGCGACTTTGAAGTGACCCTCGGCTTCAAAAACTTCCGGGATTGATCGGCGGACATTTGAAAGGACGCCCAGCCGCTTTCCCCAGCATGCAGAGACCAAAAAAACGCCGCAGCCGGAAGTGGCTCGTCGCGCTTCTCGTAGCGGTCGCGGCTGGGGGCGGGCTCGCTTTCCACTACCTGCGCAAGCCGGACGACGTGACGATGGTGCAGGTGGAAAAGGTGACGCGGCGCGACCTGACGGAGACGGTGGTTGCGAACGGCCGCATCCAGCCGGTGACGCAGGTGATGATCAGCCCGGAGGTGGCGGGGGAAATCATCGCGCTGCCCGTGGTCGAGGGGCAGCTCGTGAAAAAGGGCGACCTGCTGCTCCAGATCAAGCCGGACAACTATCAGGCGGGCAGCAACTCGGCGGCGGCGAGTTACAAATTTGCGCTCGGCAGCCGGAGCCAGGCGGAGGCGGAGCTGCAAAAGGCGGAGTCGGATTTCCGGCGCAACGAGGAGCTGTCCAAGTCGAAGCTGATCTCGGAGAGCGTGCTGATGGAGTTTAAGACGCACTTCGAGGTGGCGCGACTGCGGCTCGAGAATTCGGTGAACCAGGCGGACCAGGCGCGCTTCGCCCTCGACAAGGCGAACGACGACCTTTCCAAGACGACGATCCGCTCGCCGATCGACGGCACGGTGACGAAGCTCAAGTCGCAGCTCGGCGAGCGGGTGCTTGGCACGTCCTTCAACATGGGCACGGAGATGATGACGATCGCGAAGCTCGACGAGATGGAAGCGCGCGTGGACATCGGCGAGATCGACGTGGTGCTGATCGCGGTCGGCCAGACGGCGCGGCTGGAGGTGGATGCGTTTCGCGACCGGAAGTTCAAGGGGACGGTGACGGCGATCGCGAATGCTTCGAAGGGCTCGTCCGCGAATCAGGCGGCGGCGAGCAGCCAGCAGCAGCAGGAGGCGCCGAAGTTTGAGGTGAAGATTCGCGTCGAGGACCGGGAGGCGTTTCGTCCGGGGATGTCGGTCACGGCGGAGATCGAGACGCGCTCGCGCAAAGGCGTGCTCGCCGTGCCGATCCAAAGCGTTACGACGCGCCTGCCAGCCGGAGGCGCGGCGGCGAAACCGGCGGACGGCAAGCCCGCGGAACCGGTGAAGCCGGCGGAGGTGGTCTTCGCGCTGGAGGGTGACCACGTGAAAAAAGTGCCGGTGAAGACGGGCATCAGTGACAGCGATTTTTTCGAGATCGAGTCCGGGCTGAGTGAGGGCCAGCAGATCGTCTCAGGCGGCTACAAGGCGATCAGCAAGGATCTCGAGGACGGGAAGAAAGTGCAGGTCGGGGCCGACGCCGCAAAGACGGGCAAGGAGCCGAAGTGAGCCTTATCCGCCTCGACGCAATCTGCCGCCATTATGAGATGGGCAGCGAGACCGTGCATGCGCTCCGCGGCGTCTCGCTCACCATCGCGCGTGGCGAGTACGTGGCCATCATGGGACCGAGCGGCTCAGGCAAATCCACGCTGATGAACCTGCTCGGCTGCCTCGACACGCCCTCCTCCGGCACCTACGAGCTGAACGGCCACAGCGTCGGCGAGATGGACGACAATGAACTCGCCGAGATCCGCAACCGCGAGATCGGCTTCGTCTTCCAGACGTTCAACCTGCTCGCGCGCTCGACCGCGCTTCGCAATGTGGAGCTGCCGCTGATTTACGCCGGCATGAGTCTCCACGAGCGCCACGAGGTCGCCCTCGCCGCCCTGCGCGATGTCGGCCTCGCGGATCGCGTCACGCATCGCCCCAATGAAATGTCCGGCGGCCAGCGCCAGCGCGTCGCCGTCGCGCGCGCTCTCGTGAACAAGCCGTCCATTTTGCTCGCCGACGAACCGACGGGAAACCTCGACACGCGCACCGGCGAGGAAATCCTCGAGCTTTTCCAAAGCCTCGCGGACAAGGGCAACACACTCATCGTCGTGACCCACGAGGAACAGGTCGCCCGCCACGCCCAGCGCATCATCCGCATCCGCGACGGCCTCGTGGCGAGCGATGAAGCGGTCGCGTCGCAGGCTCACTAGACCCTGCACCTATGGAATACGTTTTGATCATCCACGAAGTCGCCGACTACCTCGCTTGGAAAAAGGTTTTCGACGGCGCTGCCGACATTCGTCGCGCGGCCGGCGAACGCTCCTTCCAAGTCCTCAAGTACCAGAGCGACCCGACCCGGATCGTTCATTTCTCAGCGTGGACTTCGGTTGACGATGCCCGGCGTTTTTTTGAGTCGCCGGAGCTGGTGAAAATCAGGGCCGAGGCGGGAGTCAGGTCTCCAGACTTCATCTACCTGGAACAGCTCGAAGCGGGCACCCTATGAATTTTCCGCACCCAGACCGGCGGCTCTGGGAGCTTGGGAAAATGGGAGCGTCGGATCGCGCCGCATGAAGCTCCTCTCCGAGATCACCGAAGGCACGCGCATTTCCGCGGAGGCGATCCGCGCGAATCTGCTGCGCTCGGTACTCACCACGCTCGGCATCGTCATCGGCATCGTCACCGTCACGCTCATGGCCACGGCGATGGAAGCGCTCGATGGCGCGTTCCGCGACGCCATCTCCTTCATCGGGACTGATGTGCTCTACGTGGATCAGCGCGAGTGGTTCATCGACTCAAACACGCGGTGGGACTCGATCGCCAAGCGCAGCAAGATCACGGTGCCGCAGGTGCGCGCCGTCGAGCAGGGGATGAACATGGCCGCGGGCGTGGCGCCGACCGTGATGCACGGCATCGAGTCCGTGCGGTACAAGAACCGCAGCTCCGGCATGGTCATGCTCATCGGCACGAATGAGCAGTTTCTCGTCACCGGCGGCGTCACGCTCACGGCGGGCCGTTTTCTCACGAAAGCGGAGGCCGGCGCGAACCGCGACCTCTGCGTGGTCGGCTGGGATGTGGCGGAAAAGCTCTTCCTCAACGAGTCGCCGCTCGGCCAGAAGATCCGCGCCGGCAGTGAGTCGCTCGAAGTCATCGGCGTGCTGGAAAAGCGCGGCAGCGTGCTCGGCAAGATGAGCCTCGATAACCAGGTCATCATTCCGATCGGGAAAATGTTTCGCGGCTTCCGCTGGGATCCGAGCTGCACGATCCAGGTGAAAGTGGGCGATCCCTCGCGCGTCGATTCGGCGAAGGAGGAGCTGCGCGGACTGCTGCGCAAAATCCGCCGGGTGCCGCCGGGGCAGGACGATGACTTCGCCATCAACCAGCAGGAGCAGCTCATCGCGCAGTTTGGGAAAGTGTCGCGCGTCATCGCGACCTCGGGGTTTTTCATCACCGGGCTGTCGCTCTTCGTGGGCGGCATTGGGATCATGAACATCATGTTTGTCTCCGTGGCCGAGCGCACCCACGAGATCGGCATCCGCAAGGCCATCGGTGCGAAACGGCGCACGATCCTGCTGCAGTTCCTCATCGAGGCCGCCAGCATCTGCCTGCTCGGCGGCGTCATCGCCCTTGCGCTCGCCGCCGGGCTCGTCGAGGTCGCGCGCCAGTTTCTCCCCGCCATGCGCGTTGCGCTTTCGCCCTCCGTGATCCTCCTCGCGCTCTCCGTGGCCATCGTCACCGGCATCGTCGCCGGCTTCCTCCCCGCATGGCGCGCAGCCCGCATGAGCCCGGTGGATGCGCTGCGCAACGAGTGACCCTGCCGATCCACCACAACCACGAACCGTGCGGCGGGGCCGTGCAAGGCCACACCATCCTTGCCATTTGACTGTGGCAAGGAATTCGGCAACGCTCCTTGCATGTTCGCAGAATCCACGCTGACCGCGAAAAACCAGACGACCATTCCCAAGGCCATTGTGGATGCGCTCGGCCTCAAGCCTTCGGCCAAGCTCGTCTTCGAGATCACCGATAACGGCCAGCTCCTCGTGCATGTGAAGCAGGGACGGCTGGCCGATCTGGCCGGGGCGTTTCGCGATTTTGGCAAGCGGCGGAAAAATCCCGCCACACTTAAGGAAATGGACGCCGGCATCCGGCGTGCAGCCGGTGATGCCTACTTGCGGAGCATTGGTGAAACGCGCCAAAGCATCAAACGCCGGGCGAAGTGATCGCCCTCGATACCAACATCATCACCCGCCTCATTGCGGGCGACGATCACGCTCAGGAGCGCGCAGTGCTCCGCCTGCTGGCCGAGCCCGACGCCACTTTTTTTCTCAGCGACGTCGTGCTGGCCGAGGTCGCGTGGGTGCTGAGCGACACCTATGGATTCAGCCGCGAGGAACTCGCCAGCGCGCTCGAATCGCTCGTCAGCAGATCTGACCTCGTTTTTGAAGATCGCGTGCGCTTCCGCCGTGCGGTGAAGCACCACGCGGAGGGCGGTGACTTCGCCGACTTCCTCATCCTCGCCCGTGCGCAGGCCGAAGGCTGCACGGCGCTTGCCTCTTTCGACAAGGATCTGAGAAAGCGCTTCCCCGGTTTCGTCGTTGTGCCGAAGTGAGTGAGCAATGAAGCGCGTGCTCGCAGAGCTGGGCGAAAGTTTGCGAATGGCGCTGGGTGCGCTCGCCACGCACAAGCTGCGCTCCGGGCTCACTCTGCTCGGCGTGCTGGTGGGCGTGTTCTCGATCATCCTCGTGATGACCGCGATGCGGGCGATGCAGAACAACATCGAGCGGGAACTCGGCTCGCTCGGCAGCCGGACTTTCGTCATCCAGAAAATGCCCGGCGCCTACTTCGGCGGGCCCGAGGGCTTCATGAAATTCCACCGGCGAAAAGATATCACGTTCGCGCAGGCGATGGCTTTCAAAAAAAAGGCCGCGTTCGCGACCGTGGTCGGGCTGCAATCGATCTTTTGGAATGGCGCACTCACCTCGCGATACGAAACGACGCCGCCAAATGTCTCCGTCGAGGGGGCCACGTCCGGCGCCTTCGCCGCGAACAACTGGAACGTCACCGAGGGCCGCGCGCTGCTGGAATCCGACGTGGAAAGCGCGCGCGAAATCTGCGTGCTCAGCGCGGATGTCGCGGGGACGCTTTTCCCGCTGGGCGGCGCGGTGGGCCAGCGCGTGAAGGTCGAATCCATCAGCTACACGGTTGTCGGTGTCTTCGAGCGGATGGCTTCCAGCGACGACACGCGCGGCCAGGCGATCATCCCGATCACGACCGGGCTGAACCGCTACGGCCGCCGCCGCCAGATCAGCATCAGCGTCCAGGCGCACGATCCCGCGGCGATCGACGACACCATGGAGCAGGCGCGCGGCCTCCTGCGCGCGATCCGCAAGGTGCCGCCGGGCGAGGAGGACGACTTCGAGATGCTCTCCAGCGACTCGATGATCCGGCAGTTTCAAAACGTGACCTTTGCCGTCCGCACCGGGCTCTCGCTGGTCAGCGGCATCGCGCTGCTCGCCGCTGGCGTCGGGATCATGAATATCATGCTCGTCTCCGTGACCGAGCGCACGCGCGAGATCGGCATCCGCCGCGCGGTCGGCGCGAAGAAGCGCAACATCATGACGCAATTCATCATCGAGGCGATCGTCCTCTGCGAGATCGGCGGCGTGCTCGGCGTGATCCTCGGCATGGCCGGCGCGAATGCCCTCGCCATCTACCTGCTCAAGCTCCCGCCGGCCTTCCCGGTCGATTGGGCCGTCATCGGCCTCGTCATCTGCTCGGTCATCGGCGTGGTCTTCGGCAGCTACCCCGCCTACAAAGCCGCCCACCTCGACCCGATCGAATCGCTGCGGTACGAATAAAGCGCGGCAGCAGCCGAACCGCTTTTTTCCCGTGAGCGCAGGCAAAGGACGGCGCCGCATCCAGTCGCGCAAAACCAGACTGCCCGGCGCAAGGGCGGGCAGTCGGGTTGCGGGAAAATGCTCTTTGAGCGTGTCAGACGGTAGCGCGCCGCCTCCGGAGCAGGAGCATGGCTCCCGATCCGATAGCCAGCAGGGTGGTCGTGGGCTCCGGGACGTTGCTGATACTGAGATTGTCGATTGCGCCGCCGAAGGCATCAGCAGTGGGCCGCACCGTTTGGATACGAACGCTGATACCCCCCGCTGCCATCCCCCGTGTATAGGAAACTGGCTGGAACCAGCGTCTCAAGTCCCGCCCATGCTCCGGGCATGAAGGTGAACTGCGACAGGACGGAGTTGTTCCCCCGCAGAATCTCGACAATGAGACCATCGGCCGCTGTGGTTTGCTGGCTGGCGTAGGCGTAAACGGCAGGACCGGCATCGAAGGCTACGGTATAGCCGATGCCCAGATCGTTCGCTGCGATCGGAAGTGCGAGAGTGATCACGTTGTCCCGGTAAAACATCGCGGCGAAGTTTCCCGTCCCGTTGAGATTCACCGCATGAATTGCACCTTCTCCGCTGGAGTTCCAGCCGGCGACGGTGCCGCCATACGAGACATTCAGTCCCGAATCATACTGCTGATTGTTGTAATTGCCGATGTAGCTATTGAAGTTCTCATTCAGGATGAGGCTGGCGTGGGTGGTTCCGGCTGTCATCAGGAGCAGTCCTGAAAGGAGGAGGCCAAGCGTTTGGGGTGATTTCATCATCGGGTCTTTTGGGTGTTCTATTTCCGCGATGCTTCGGGACGGGGATCGTCGCCTTCTCCAGCGGGAGATAGCAGCACCGGTGCCAGTCCGCCAAAACGCGGAAAACATTCGCCGAGTTGCATTTTCTACGGAAGGTTCACCGCCCGTTTTGGATTCCCACACTTCACTGACCACGCTCCTCCGCGGCCCTGAACTGCCGCTCGCGCTCGCGCCGATGCAGGACGTGACGGACCTGCCTTTCTGGAAGCTGATGACCGCTTACGGCGGCGCAGACCTTTACGTCACCGAGTACTTTCGCGTTCATCCCCACTCGCGGCTTGATCCTGTGATCGTCTCCTCGATCACGAAGAATCCGACGGGCAGGCCGGTCGTCGCGCAGATGATGGGCAATGACATCCCGGCCCTCGTCCGCGCGGCGCGCGAGCTGCAGGAGCTGCCGGTGGCGGCGGTGGATCTGAACCTCGGCTGCCCGGTGCCGATCGTTTACCGCAAATGCGCGGGCGGCGGGCTGCTGCGCGATCCACAGCGGATCGATGCCATCCTCGGCGCGCTGCGCGAGGCGGTGCGGATTCCATTCACGGTCAAGACGCGCCTTGGATTTGAGGACTCGGAGGGGTTTGACGAGCTGCTGCCGATTTTTGCGAAGCACTCGCTCGATCTGCTGACGGTGCACGGGCGCACGGTGAAGGAGATGTACCGCAGCGCGGTGCATTACGACTTCATCGCGCGGGCCGTGGCGGCGATGCCGTGTCCGGTGCTGGCGAACGGGAATGTCTCCTCCGCGCCGAAGGCGGCCGAGGTGTTGGCGCTCACCGGCGCGCGCGGGCTGATGATCGGGCGTGGCGCGATCCGCAATCCGTGGATCTTCCGGCAAATCCGGGAACATCGGCGCGGCGCGGTGGTCTTCCGGCCGTGCGGGCGCGATGTGCTCGGCTACATCCACGCGCTTTACGAGGCGGTCTGCACGCCGGACTTCGCGGAGGTCTCGCAGGTGCAGAAGATGAAGAAGTATCTGAACTTCATCGGGCTCGGCGTGGAGCCGACCGGGGCGTTTCTGCATGCGATCCGGCGCGCGATGACGCGGGCGGAGTTCTTCCGCATCTGCGCCGAGCATCTCGACCACGGTGAGCCGATGCCGGTCGAGCCATATCCCATCCCGCTCAAGCCGCATGATGTCCTCGCGGGCGAGCACGGGTAGCGCGCGGTGTCTTGGAGGATGTGAAAAAGCGGGTTCTGGCGCAGGAGCGCCCGGCGGGGCGCGCAGGAGCGCTTGGCTCCGCGTGAGGGACCGGCGGAGCCAAGCGCTCCAGCGCGTCCATCGGGCGCTCCCGCGCCCGATTCTGAGACGCCGTGGGCGCCTTACAGCGGCTCGATGGTCATCGCGCCGGTGGTGATGGTCCAGGCGTCGGCGGCGGACAGACGCTTGAGTTCGTGGCCTGCTCCCCAGGAATCGGAGAAGAGGATTTCCTCCTTCGCCGTGTTGTAGCCGATGATGAGGCGCATGTGGCCGCCGGCGCTCTGCGGGATGCCGGGCTCTTTGGTGAGGCCGAGCATGACGGTCCAGAGGAGAGGCACGCCCGTGTCGATGTGCGACTGGATCTGCCGCTGGAAACGGCCGAGGTCCGATTTATTTTTGGTGCGCACTTCCTTGAGCACGTCGCCATTCATCGCGCGATAGACGGCACCGACGTCGATCATGCGGCCGGGGTCGGGAACCTCGGCGACCCCGGCCTTTTTCGCCGCGCGATTGTAGTCGGAGATGAGCTTGAGGATTTCCTTGATCGAGTCTCCCTGCTGCACGTCGCGGACGCGCACTTTGAGACGCGCGCCGAGTTTCTTCAGCGCGGCGAGCATGGCGTCGGAGCTGGTGCCACCTTCGGTTTCGGTGTTGGCGACCTGGGCGAGTTCGTTGGCATCCACGGCATTGCCGTAGTAGCGCATCACGCGCTCGGCGCTGGCGACGACGCAGTAGCCTTTCTGGCCCTGATCGACCATCGGGACATCGGCGATCCACACGTCGCCGGAGGCTGCGTCCTTTTTGACGTGCATGAGGCCGTTGAATTTCGCGCGCTGGAGATTGGCGGCGCTGGCCAGCAGGCCGACCTTCTTCTCGGGGCCGGTGACTTCGAGCCGCACGAATTCCGCGCGAAACGGGATGTCGCGCGACTTCACTTCCTTTGTCTTGCTGAACTCGAGCAGGTAGCGCGCTTTCTCCGTCTGCCAGAGGATCCCGTCGGCTTTCACGGCGCTGGTGGGATCCTTGCCGCGCGCGATGAATTTCACGCTGGTGGCTTTGGTAATCGCCTCCGCCGTGCTCCGCACGAGCGCGTCGAATTTCGCCTCGGTCCAGTCTCCGGCATCGCCGCGGCCGTAGAGGGTGATGGTGATTTCCTTGAGCGTGTCGCCCTCGAAACGCGCGACGCTTTCCACCGCAGGCTGGCCGAAGACGCTGATGTCTGGCGTGGCGACGCGGGCGGAGTCCCGCGCGGTGGAGGTCCAGCGGTAGCCGAGGCCGCCGGCCGCACCGATGAAGTCGTCCTGCTTCATCGTCCAGAGATTCGGCGCGGAGAGGAGCGGGTCGAGAGGCGCGGCGAAAGCGGGCGCTACGAGCGCAGCGAAGACGATGGGAAGAAAGGTGCGCGGTGACATGCGGGGATGGGTGGAGGGTTTTCTGGACGGCGGAAGCCACTACTCATCCACCAATCCGCCCTTCCATCAATCCATCAATCTGCGCCCCGGCGCGCTAAGCGATGAGGGGCTGCTGCTGGGTGAGGCAGTGGAAGGCGCCGAGGCCCCAGATGAGTTCGCGGCAGTCGATGGGGACGATCTTCCGCTTCGGAAATGCACGCTGAAGGACGGCGCAGGCCCATTTGTCATGCGCGTCGGCGAAGACGGGGAGGAGCACGACTTTGTTGCCGATGTAAAAATTCGCGTAGCTCGCGGGGAGGCGCTGGCCGTCGCGCACGAGCTTGCGCGGCATCGGCAGGGTGTGGACTTCGAGCGGGGTGCCGTCCTCGGCGTCCATCGCGCGGAGAGCTTCGAGGTTCGCGGCGAGCGGTTCGTGGTTGCTGTCGTTTTCGTCCTCCTCGACGACGGTGACGAGCGACGTGCGGCTGACGAAACGCGTGAGGTCATCCACATGGCCGTCGGTGTCGTCGCCCTCGATGCCGTCGCCGAGCCAGAGGATTTTCGTGACGCCGAGGAAGTCGCGCAGCTTCTGCTCGATGTCCTTTTGCGTGAGGTCGGGGTTGCGGTTCGGATTGAGCAGGCAGGATTTCGTGGTGAGCAGCGAGCCCGCGCCGTTCACGTCGATGGAGCCGCCTTCGAGCACCATTTTCGGGAAATAGATGGGCAGGCCCTGCTGCTCAGCGATGCGCTTGGGCACGTCGTCGTCGAAGTCGAACGGCGGATACTTCCAGCCCCACGCGTTGTAGTCCCAGTCGATGATCGCCATGCGCGGGTCGGCGTCGCGCGTGAGGTAGATCGGGCCGTGGTCGCGGCACCACGGCTCATTCGTGGGGATGTGGAAAAAGGTGACGTGCTCGCATTTGGCGCGCGCCTTCGCGAGGTGGCCGCGCACGAGCGACTCGTGGTCTGCGTCGCAGACGTTGATGTGCACTTTCTCCGAGCCGGCGAGCGCATGCACCATCGCCGCGAGCGTAGGGACGATGCGCTCGTAGGAATCCGGAAAGCTGATGCCGTCCGGCCGCGGCCACGAGAGCCAGGTGGCCTCGTGCGGCTCCCACTCCGCGGGCATGCGGTAGCCGAGCGCGGCGGGCGATTGGGTGTCGATGGTGGCGGCGTCAGACATAGCGGCGGGGTTCCTCTCCTAGTCGATGAATCGCTTCTGGATGTCGCCATACGCGTCTATCCGGCGGTCGCGGAAAAAGGGCCAGTGCGTGCGCTGGGTGTCGAGCGCGTCGAGGTCGGCCTCGACGATGAGGATTTCCTCCGCGTCCACCGCCGCCTTGGCGACGATCTGCCCGGAGGGATCCGCGACAAAACTTTGGCCCCAAAACTCGATGCCGTCGCCGCCGTCCGGCGCTTCGTGGC
>JANOBH010000248.1:0-3111 GCA_031411535.1 Chthoniobacter sp.
GCTCGATGCCGTCAAAACCCGCATCGCGGATCATCTTGAAGCGATCCGCCACGGATGCGCCGGGGGCGCTGCACATGCCGAGATTCACGGCCTTTTTCAGCGCGCGCTTTTTGGCAGGCGCTTCGTCGGCGGAGGATGCGATGGGAGAAAGCATGGCGGAGGCGAGCGTAGCCGCGCCTGCTTGGATAAAGGATTTGCGGGTCATGGGGCGAGAGGTTTTCCGCTGTTAGATGAACTTCGTCCGCCCTGGCATGGCCACGGGCGGCACAGGCAGTTTCATCTTCCAGTCGAGCGGCGCAGCGGGGCGGAGATCCTCCTTGGAGTTCACCGCCTCGTCCCACGTCACGGACTGCCCGGTGTAGCCGGCCATGCGTCCGAGGATGCCGGTCATCGTGGAATGGGCGAGCTGCTCGCCAAGATTCAGCGGCTTGCCGGCGCGGAGCGAGGCGAAGAATTCGTTGTGCTCGACCTGGTACATGTCGGGCTTTTCGCCCTCGTATTTCCAAGTCGTGCCATCGAGCTGGGTAAGGCGCTGGCTTTTGAAAGCGATGATTTCCCCCGTCCCCTTCGTGCCGAAGACCTTCTCGCCGCTGTGCGAATACGTGCCCTGCTGCTGGCGGCAGAAGATCGTCCCCATGCGTCCGCCAGAAAACTCATAGCCGACGCCGAAGTGATCGAAGATGTGCCCAAACTCCGGCTCGACGCGCTGCTGCCGGCCGGCCACCGACCAGGCCCGGACGGGCGTGGCGTCATTGAAGGCCCACAACATTTTGTCCACCGAGTGGATCGCCTGCTCGACGAGATGATCGCCGGAAAGCCATGTGAAATAGAGCCAGTTCCGCATCTGGAATTCGAGGTCGGTCCACTCTTCCTTGCGCGGCTTCACCCACGGCGAGCCGCCCATGTAGTCGCCATAGACGGCGCGCACGTCGCCGATCTCGCCGGCCTGGATGCGCTTGAAAAACTCGCGCTCGCCGCTGGAGAAGCGGTAGCAAAAGCCCGAGAGCAGCCCCAAGTTTTTCTCTTTCGCCTTGGCCACTGCGGCGAGGAAGCGTTTCACGCCGGGCGCGTCGGTCGCGCAGGGCTTTTCGCAAAAGGCGTGCTTGCCGGCATCGACGACTTTTTGCAGATGCTCCGGGCGGAAGCCGGGCGGCGTGGTCAGCAGCACGACGTCGATGTCCTTGAGCGCGCAAATCTTGTCGATGGCATCGAACCCGATGAACTTCTGCGAGTCCGCCACATCGACCTTTCCGCCGTGAGCCGCCTGGAGGTTCTTCAGCGAGCTTTCGAGCTTGTCGGGGAAAACGTCGCCCATCGCCGCGAGCTGCACGTAGTTGTCAGCGCCGAGCGCCTGGGCCGCCGCGCCCGAGCCGCGTCCGCCGCAGCCGACGAGCGCGATTTTGAGCGTCTTTGGCGCAGCTTGCGCCCGTCCGATCATCGGGAACCCCGCGACCGAAGTGGCGGCGAGCGCGGCAGCGGAGCGGGAGAGGAAAAGGCGGCGGTTGAGCGAGGAGTCGGTGGGTAGGTTCATGGTGGGTTGATGTCAGAGTTTTTTGATCAGCACGTTTCGGAAAGAGACGGGATCGCTGTGCCCCGCAAAGCCGAAGAAGCCGCTCGGGCTGTCTTTGCCGGGGTGCGGGCTTTTCGCCATGAACATCTCCGGCGTGACCTTACTCACGTCCACGTCATTGATCACCGCTCCGTTCAGCTCCACGCGGATCACCGGCCCCTTCACCGTGATTTCGTAAAAGTTCCATTCGCCCGCCGGCCGCACGTAGCCGCGCTGCGCGGCGCTCATCCCATAGACCGAGCCGCACGCCTGCCGCGGATCGATCTTCGCATACTTCGGCGCGTCATCGTCCAGCACCTGCACCTCGCACATTCCCGCGTAAGCCGGATCGCCCTTGCCTGGATAGCGGATCGCGATCCCGTTGTTGCCGCCGGGCGGCAGCTTGAATTCCACGCGAGCCACGAAGTCGCTCAGTTCCTCCTTCGCGTAAATCGTACCCCCTTTTCCTTTCTGGCAGACGATCGCACCGTCCTTCACCTCATACTGGTCCACCGGCCCGCCCCAGCCGTCGAAATCCTTCCGATTCCACAGCGCCTTGAAACCCTCCCCGCCCTTGCTCGCGAGAATCTCGTTCGCCTCGTCCGCGCCGATTTCGCGGATGAAAACATTCCGCCAGCGAATCTCCCCACCGTGCGTTTGGAGCTCGATCGGCCCCAGTCGCGGCACCGGCGTTTTGCGGTCGTAGAAGTTCTCCATGATCGCGTGTTCGACCACCTGCTTGTCATTCAGCCACACGCTCACGTGCGATCCCACCATCACGATGCGAAACTTGTTCCACTCGCCAAACGGCTTGTCCGCCAGCACCGCCGGATCCTTCCCCGGCGCACCCGCCGAGTTGTTCCAAAGCCCGCCCGACCCCTTGTCCGCGCCCAGCTTGAACTTCGCCGTTTCCGTATAGTCCCAAATCTGCACCTGCGGCACCCCGCGCAGATAGATGCCCGAGTCCGCGAGCGGCACCGTCTTGTATTCCACCAGCAGCTCGAAATCGCCGTAGTCCTTCTCCGTCGTCGCATACGCGCCGAAGCCGTCATTCACCAGCTCGTCATTCTCCGCATACCAGTGCGGCTTCCCCGTCTTCGCGCTCACCTCCAGCATGGATTTCGTCCACTTCTCCAAAATCCCCGCGCGAATCTCCGGCGGAGCCGCCAGCACCTTGCGATGATCAAACGTGTCCCCGCCCCGCCAGCCCGTCAGATCCTTCCCATTAAAAAGCGCCGTGAAGCCCGCCGGAGGCGCAGGCTCGGCATGGCCGGAGGAGAGAGAGAAAAAAGCGAGGGCACAGACAGCGAGGGAGGATTTCATGCGGGAAAAGGGAACTAATCGGTTTCGTTAAATCCGTCAACCGTTGTGCGCGAAATGTCTTTGAGAAGATTTCGCGCCGCCACCAACCGGTCGCCCTCCTCTCGAAAGCCAGACACTCCCTTCAACCTCCGATGCGGCTTGTCCACCCCTGGAGGGCACCGCGCCGTCGGTGCCCCTGAATCGCACCCGCACCGCCCGTGCCCCGCTCCCGCCAACCTCCAATCGGACTTGGAAACCCA
>JANOBH010000249.1:0-1856 GCA_031411535.1 Chthoniobacter sp.
GCGACGGCGTGGGCTTTGCCGCCGAATGGCGCGACGACCTCGGCGCCGGCACATGGAGCGGCGCCGGTGTCACCGAGCAGATCCTCACCGACAACGGCACCGTGCAGACGGTGAAAGCCAGCGTCGCAGCCGGCAGCGGGCCGCGCTTCCTCCGGCTCCGCGTGACGCGGTAGCGGGCGGATCGATCCCCGGCATTTCGGAACTCGTTCTTGGTTTGGAGCGCCAAAACCATTCACATCCCGGCATGACGTTTCTGTGCCCAAACTGCTCCCAGTCACTCGATGCCGATGAGGAATGGATCGGGCAGACGATCGATTGCCCGGGCTGCGGCAATGGCATCGTCATTCCGCCTCCCGAGAGCGCCGCCGCACCGGAGCCGCAGGCGCCTGCGGTCTCGCCCGCCCGGCCCGCGCCGCCACGACCCCGACCGCCCACCAGGGCGCAGCCAGCGACCGCGGGCGCCTACACGCCGCCGAAGACGGGCGGAGGATTTGGCATTGGAAAATTCCTGCTGTTTCTCGTCCTCGTGGGCGCAGCCGGATTTGGCTACGCCATGTTTAGCCTCAAGGAATCGCCCGCGCAGGTCTGGAGTCGCTTTGTGCAGTCCGCCACGGGTTCGCCCGCGCCGACTCCGGCTCCCGCCCTGGCTCTCGCTCCAGCGCCTGCGCCAGTGGCCACGCCGCCGCCCGCATCCACGCCGACACCCGAGGCAAAGCCTGAGCCTCCGCCGCCCGCACCTGCTCCCGCGGCGCGGCCCGATCCGGTGGCGTGGCTGGTCGGGCGAAAGGATCATTGGCCCAGGGAAGTCGCCCTGCTGAGGGAGGCGGAATTCCCAGTCGTCCTCAATGGCCGTGCGACCGGTTCGGCAAAGGTGCCGACCGGCACGATGGTGGAGTTGGTCGAACTGAGCGCGGAGAATGTCGGCGTCGTTTACGCGGGCGGCGGAGCGCGCATGCCGGTCTCCGCGACCGATCTCCGCAAGCGCGCGGAAGGCGCCATGAGTAAGGCAGCCGCCGCCCAGGCAGCCGCGGCGGCAGCGCCTCCCGCGGCCCCGGTCGGGACTGCCGCCGCTCCGCCGGTGCCGGCATCCACATTTCCCACATCCGGCAGCCAGATCGCCGTGACCGTCAGCGGCAAAGGCCAGACCGTCCCAGCGCTGGCCCAGCGCCGCGTGACATTGAGCGGCGCCACGGAGCTTCACGTCACCGGCACGGGCGACCCGCTCGTCGGCAGCGCGATCAATTTCACATCCCCAGACGGGTGGCTCTTCATGGATAAAATCCCGCCGTCCGCCGTGGCCTCCACCTTCCTCGGCCGGATGTGGGTCAATGGCGCACCGGCGGACCTGGAGGCCAATCTGCGCGTGGTGCAATACGGATCCGGGAGCGTCGTCATCCCGCACGGGCCGGATTTTGCGGCGATGACAGCCTACAGCGGCAAGGCGCTGACCGGCGCCTCCATGCCGCTGCAAAGCTACGTCGCTTACAACGACGCGAGCCTCGGCGCGATGAAGGCGGCCCTCGGCTCCTTTCGCCTCAAGCGCGGCTACATGGCCACCATCGCGCAGAACGAAAACGGCACCGGCGCCAGCCGCAACTACGTGGCGCAGGACCACGATCTGGAAATCAAAACCCTGCCGCCCGAGCTGGATGGGAAGATCCGCTTCGTCCGCATCTTCCCGTGGCGATGGGTCAGCAAGAAGGGCGTCGCCGGCGGCATCTGGCAGAATCTGAACGTCGGCTGGTTTTACGACTGGAACATCAGCCAGAACTCCTCGCCCGACCTGGAGTATGTGCCCATCCGGCAGAAGCGCGGCTGGCCCGGCCTCCGGCAGGACTGGAAGGCGAGAGGCTCCA
>JANOBH010000250.1:0-22197 GCA_031411535.1 Chthoniobacter sp.
ACGCCGAGCAGCGGAAAGTCCACCACATGCTCGTCATCGGCCCGCGCGACCTGGAAGCGGGCAACGTGAGCGTCCGCATCCACGGCAAAGGCAACCTCGGCGCGATGCCGCGCGCGGAGGTCGTCGCCGAAATCCTCGCCGCAATCAACGAGCGCCGCGCGTAGGCGGCTGCAGAGGCTACTTCTCGATCTCGATGCGGAGCGGCACGGGCTGCACTGCGGCCTGGATTTCCGCCTCGCACTCCTCAATCGCCTTTTGCGCGGCGGCGAGTTTCTCGGCGTCGTTGGCTTTGCTGGCGGCGCGCCAGGAGTTGTTCAGGCCGGTCTGGAGTTTGCCGATCTGGGCGAGGATGGCGGTGCTGCGCTCGCCGAGCGCGCCGTCGAATGCGGTGGTCATATTCCAGCCGGCGGCGAGTTCCTTTGCGGTGACGGTCGCGGCGGGTTTGCCATTGATGCTGACGCGGTAGGCGCCGTCCGCGAGACCCGTGACGCGGAGCTGATACTGCGAGAGCTTCAGCATGTCCGGCAGCAGCGTGATCGCGGATTTGGCATTCGGGAGGATGGGCCACGGACCGGTTTCATCGAGCCGGGTGAAGCTGAGCTTGCCTCCCTTTGCCGTCGCCTCGGTGATCTTGCAGCGTTTGGCTTCGATGACCTTGCCGTCCGCGTGAAGCGTGGCGGAGCTGACTTCGCCATCCGCTTTCAATCCCGCCAGAATGACCGCCGCCATGGTGTGCTGCCCCACGGGGCCGGGATGCACGGGGTCGCCTTCGAGATTGATGAGCGAGGGCGGAAGGGGCGCGGGTTTGGGCGGGGCGGGAGTCGCTCCCGCGGCGGGTGGCGCGGGTGTCGCGGCGGGCGGCGGTGGCCACGTTCCTTTCTTCCTGGCTTCTTCCTCGCCTTTGCGGCGGTTTTCACCCCAGAGCGGAAGGAGCGGGTGAAATTGATCGACGAAGACCACCTTCTCCTCGTCGGCGAGTTTCTTCAGTGCCTCGGTAAAGGGATGAATCTTTTCGCAGCGCTGCGATTTCCATTCCCCCATGACGCTCCCGTCATTGACCGGGCTGGAGGAAATGAGGACGGGCTGCGCGGGAATGGCGCGGATCTTCGCGATGATGTCCTTCATGCCCTTGATGTAGGTTTCCTCGGGTCCGTTCACGTCGTTCATGCCGAGCTCGACGCTGACGATGGTGGGCTTCCACGCGGCGACATCGTAGTCGAAGCGCTGGAGCACGTTGCCCGTCCGGTTGCCGCCGATGCCGGAGTTGCGGAAGTGCAGGTTCAGCTTCGGGTAGCGGGTGCGGAAAAAGCCCTCGATGTAATTGGTGTGCTGCCGCTGGGCGGTGATGCTGTCGCCGGCCATGACCCAGACGTCGTTGTCCTTGAGCTGAAGCGCGGGCTCAGCGGCGCTGGCGGGGAGGAGGACTGAGGCGAGGAGGAGGGCGACGGTGGCGAGGCGGGGGAGGAGGTGCATGGGAATGACCAATGAAGGATGACGAATGACGAGGGAAGCCCGAATGACGAGTGCCAGTGAATTCCGCACGCGGAAAACCCAGGCTTCGGGCTTCGTCAGTCCTTTGTCATTCCCCACCGGCCACTCCCCCGCTCGCGTCGCCAGCCTACTCCTTGAGGAGCCGGACGACGGCGGACTCCAGCGCTTCTCCGCGCAGGCCGCTTTCGCGGAGCATGCCCTTTTTGTCGATGAGCCAGGTGGCGGGGATGGAGTCGATGCCGTAGCCGCTGCTGATCTTGTTTTTCCAGCCGAGTCCGTCGAAGTGCTGCACCCATGTCATGCCGTGCTTTTTCAAAGCCTCCCGCATCTTCTCTTTGTCCTGGTCGAGCGAGATGCCGACGATTTCGAAGCCTTTTGGATGCAGCTTCTGGTAGGTGGCGACGACATTTGGCATCTCGGCGATGCATGGCCCGCACCAGCTCGCCCAGAAGTCCACGAGCACGACCTTGCCGCGCATGAGCGCGAGGTCCACGTCCTCATTGCTCACGGAGGTGAATTTGAGGTCGAGCGGCTTGGTCTTGAGGTCGGCCATGCGCTCGCGCTTTGTCAGGACGCTCTGCGCGCTTTCGGCCACCTTCGCGTCGGAGCTGACGGCGAGTTTCTTCAAGAGCACCGCGCCCTCGGGCGAGGCGTCAGCGGAGAGCACGCGCATCTGCAATGTCTGCATCTGCGCGGCGAGCGGGTGGTCGGGATACTTCGCGAGGAAATCCGCGGCCGCCGCGTGAAAGGGCGCGTAGGTTTGCGGGCGCGTCTTGTCGAAGTCCGCCGTGAGCGTGGTGGCGCGCATGAAGGCGGCCTCTGCCTTGGCGTTGGCGGGCGCGTCGGGCGCATTGATCACGGCGTCGAGAGCCGCCTTGTCCGCGTCGGTCGCGCCGGGGGTTCCGCTCATGCGCCGCAACTGAGAATCCGCGCGGATCGAAACCATCTTTGCCTGCCAGCGGCGCGGATCTTCGGGATAGGCTTTCGCGAATGCGTCGGCGGCCGTGCGCTGAGTCTCGAAGAACGACTTCACCAGGGCCATCGCGGCCTCGCGCGTCGCGGGTTTTTCCGTGGGCGGTTTCTGGAGTTCCTCGACCTTCTTCCAGAATTCGTCGGCGGTCTTGAACGCCGCGAAGTCGATGGCGGGAGCGGACTCCGGCTCGGCGCCGCGCACTGGAGCGAGGGCGAGGAGCACGGCGGCGGAGAGGAGGAGCGGGAGTTTCATGCGCGGGTGGGTTTTGAGTTTGGGAGAGGTTATTCGGCGAGGAGCTTTTCCACACCGGCGGCGAGCGCCTCGCCGCGGAGGCCGGTTTCGCGGAGGATGCCTTTCTTGTCGAGCAGCCACGCGGCGGGGATGGACTCAATGCCGAAGCCGCTGCTGATCTTGTTCTGCCAGCCTTTGCCGTCGAAATACTGCGTCCACGTCATGCTGTGCTTGGCCAGCGCGGCATCCATCTTGGCTTTGTCCTGGTCGAGCGAGATGCCCACGATTTCAAATCCCTTGTCGTGCAGCTTTTTGTAGGCGGCGACGACGTTTGGCATTTCGGCGATGCACGGCCCGCACCAGCTCGCCCAGAAGTCCACGAGCACGACCTTGCCGCGGAGCTTGGCCACGTCGAACTCCGAGCCGTCCACTGCGGTGAACTTGAGATCGAGGGGCTTGGTTTTCAGGCCCGCCATTTTCTCCCGCTGGGCGAGGATTTCCTTCGCGCCGCCGGAGACCTGCGGGTCTTTGTCTTCGGCGAGCTTTTTCAGCAGCGCCACCGCCTCGGGCGTCTGCGCCTGCGAGACGACCTGCATCTGCATCTGGCGCATCTGCGGCGCGAGCTTGTGCGTGCCGTATTTCGCGAGGAATGCCTCGGATGCCTTGAGAAAGGCGGCGACGGTCTCGGCCTTGTCGTCGTCGAGCTTCTCGGTCATCATCATCGTCTTGATGAAGCTGGCCTCGCCCTTCGCATCCTCGGGCGCATCGGCTGCGGCGATGATGGCGTCGATCTCCTTGAGCACGTCGTCCGCGCCGGTCTTCGTGGCCGGGTCGGCTCCGGGGACTTGGGAAAGCTGCATCGCCGCCTGGAGGGCGATCATTTTCGCCGAGTAGCGGCGCGCGTCCGCCGGATAGGTTTTCACGAAGGCATCCGCAGCCGCGCGCTGTTTTCCGAACCAGTCCTTGATGATGGCGATCAGCTCCTCCTGCGATTTCGGCTGCACCTTCGGCTCCTCGCGGAGTTCCTCGATGTGCTTCCACAGTGCATCCGCGGTCTTGTAGGCGGAAAGGTCGTCCGCTTTCGCCGCAGGCGTTTCCGCGGGCGGCGCCGGCGTTTTGTCGGCGGCGGTGAGGCCGAGGGTGAGTGTGAAAAGGACGACGGGGAGAACGAACCGGGTTTTCATGGGTGAAGGCGGAAACGGTGACAGCGGGGCGATGCGTGTCCAGAAACATTTCCGACGGCCGCCGCGGCGGCGCGCGCCGATTGACAGCGCACGCACGCACCACTAGCTTCCGCGCAACTTTTTTCCGAGCCCCTGCGGGTCCTCTCCTATGCTCGATCGCCAAGTCCTTGTGCTGAACCGTCTCTGGCAGGCCATCAATGTCTGCACAGTCCGCCGCGCATTTACGCTCATCTGCCAGGGCCATGCACAGGTCGTCTTCGCGGCGGGCGGAAACAACTTCCACACGCACGACTTCGACAGTTGGCGGGACTTTTCCACCCGCGAGCCGGAGGACGAGATGGTGCATACCATCGCATTCAAGATCCGCGTGCCGCGGATCATCGTGCTGATGATTTTCGACCGGCTGCCGAAGAAGGAAGTGAAGTTCACGCGGGCGAATATTTTCGAGCGCGACAAGAGCACCTGCCAGTACTGCGGAAAGGTTTTCGAGAAGCGCGACCTGAATCTCGATCACGTCATCCCCCGCGACAAAGGCGGGCTGACGACATGGGAAAACATCGTGTGCTCGTGCATCCCGTGCAATACGCGGAAGGGCAACCGCCTCGCGCACCAGGTGCGGATGCAGCTCATCCGCAAGCCGGTGCGCCCGAAGTGGCGGCCCTTTGTGCACATCACTTTCGACGGGCAGCAGCACGAGAGCTGGCGGCACTTTGTGGATCTCGCGTACTGGAACGTGGAGCTGGGGGACTAGCGGACCGGAGGCGGCAGCGGCACGCCTGTACGTTCGATGATTCTGGCGCGGGAGCGCCGGGCGGGGCGCGCAGGAGCGCTGGGCTCCGAAGGAATCCGGCCCGGCGCCGAGCAGCCGAACTTCCTACTTTGGTTTCACAGCCTCGGAGGCGGGGCGCACGATGGCGGTGATGGCCGGCTTTTCAAAATACTGCCGCGCGACCCGCGCGACTTCGGCGACGGTGAGCGCCTCCATCTCGCGGCGCTGCCTGAGGTGGTAGCTGTGGCCCATGCCGTACAGTTCGTTTAGCGCGGCCTGGTAGGCGAATGCGCCATTGCTCTGGTGGCGGATTTCCATCTGGCCAATGCTTTTCTCGCGGGCGCGCGCAAGCTCCTCGGAGCTGAGGCCGTCGCGGGCGAGCTTGGCGATCTCGTCGTGGAGCGCGGCTTTCACGTCCGCCACCTTTTCCGGCGCGGTGCCGAGGTAAAATGTGAACATCCCGCGCGCGAGGCCGGACATGTGGCTGCTGCCGACGAAGTACGCGAGGCCCATCTCCTCGCGGATGCGGAGGAAAAGGCGGGAGCCAAGATCGCTGCACGCTTCGTCGATAAGCTCAAACGCGGTGGCATCCGGGCTGAAGAGATCGACGCCCGGAAACCCGACCATGAGGACGGCCTGCTCCTTTTCCTCGATCCGCTCGACCTCGATCGATGCGGCGAGCGCGGGCGGCTCCGGCACGGTGGCAAAGGCCGGGGCTCCCGCGGGCAATGACGAGAGTGCCTCCTCGACGAGGGCGCGCACTTCCTCCGCCCGCACGTCGCCAAAGACGGCGAGGACACCATTGCTCGCGACGAGGTGGCGGTCGCGGAAGGCGGCGAGGTCATCGCGCGTGATGCGGGCGACGCTCTCGGGCGTGCCTGTGCCGCGCAGTCCGTAGGGGTGGGTGCCAAAGAGGTTTTCGCGGAGTAGATTGCGCGCGAGGGCGGTCATTTCCTCGTCCTCGGCCTTGATCGCGGCGAGCTGCGCCTGCTTTTCGCGGGCGACGGATTTTTCCGGCAGCGTGGCGTGCAGCAGCACGTCGGCGAGGATGCTGAGCCCCGCGCGCAGGTCCGGCTTCATGACGCGCGCGGAGACGCTCATGCTGTTGCCGCCCGCATCGCTGCCGATGCTGCCGCCGAGTTCCTCGATCTCGTCGGCGAGCTGCCCGGCGGTACGCGTGGCGGTGCCTTTGAGGAGGACTTTGGAAAGCAGGCGCGTGATTCCGTTGTCCGCAGCGGTCTCGGCGAGGAGGCCTGCCTTGAAGGCGGCATTGAGCGAGACGAGCGGTAGGCGCGGGTCTTCGCGGACGAGCAGGCGCAGCCCGTTCGCCAGCTCGAACTTTTGGATTTCACCAGGCGTCTGCGCGGCGGCGAGCGCGCCCGTTTTCGCGAGGGATCCCTCGGGATTGAGAGACACGACGGTAAGATTCCGATCGGTCAGATAGGTGGCGAGGACGCGGCGCAGATCATCGGCTGTGACACGCTGGATCGCCGCGAGATAGTCGCGAGAAAAGTCGAGGTTTCGCGCGAGGAGCCAGTTGCTGCCGAGATCACTGGCGCGTCCGCGCATGGTGGTGACGGACTGGAGCTGGTGGCTGAGGGAGCCTTTGCGGGCCTTGGCCAGTTCGCGCTCCGTCACCCCGCCGTCGCGCAGTTCGGCGATCATGCGGAAGATCTCCGCCTCGACCGCCGGGCGCTTGCCGGGATCTAGCACGGCATCCACGCCAAAGAGTCCGCACTGCCCTGGCGCGTAGCACCACGCATCGGCGGAATGCACGAGCGCGAGTTCTTCGCGGAGTTTTTTGTAAAGGCGCGAGCTGCGTCCGCTGCCGAGCACCGTCGCCGCGACATCGAGCGCCGGGATGTCGCGATGCGCCGCGGACGGGACGTGCCAGGCGAGATGCAGGCGGGTGAGTTCGGTCGCGAATTCCACATGCGCCTCCCGGCGACCGATCTGCTCAGGCTCCGCTGGAATGAAAACGGGCGGCAGCGGCCGGCGCGGATGTTTCGCAAAAAGCCCGCCAAGCTGCGCCCGCACGGCGGCGGCATCGACGTCGCCGACGATGACGAAGAACATGTTGTTCGGGACGTAGCGCGCCTTGTAGTAGGCCATCACATCGTCGCGGCGGAGCGCGTTGAAGACATCGAGGTGCCCGATGATGGGGTCGCGGTAGGGATTCTCGCGGAAGGCGTTGGCGAAGAGGAGTTGGCCGCTCATGCGATCAGGGTCGTCATTGCCCATCGCGAATTCACGGCGGATGACCTCCTGCTCCTTGAGGTACTCCTCCGGCGGAAGCGTGGAGTCCATGACCGCATCGCTGAGCAGGTCGATGGCGACGGGCACGCCCTTGGACGGGATATCGATCCAATACACGGTGCGGTCGAAAGATGTGTAGGCATTGATATAGCCGCCGGCGTCCTGGATCCGCTGGGCAAACTCGCTCGATCCGCGCGTGGTCGTGCCTTTGAAAAGCATGTGCTCCAGCATGTGCGACATCCCCGCCCCAAGATGCTGCCCCTCGTGGATGCTCCCTGTTTCCACCCACACCTGCACGCTGGCCACCGGCGCGCTGTGATCCTCCTGGACGATGACGCCGAGACCGTTCGACAGCGTGGAAGTTGTCGCAGTGACGGCGGGAAAAGTCATCGCCGCCGAGGAATCCGCGGGAGGAGTGGGATGCAATAGGATCATGGAAAATGTGGATGGGTGGAGCGCCGGATGACGGGCGGGAAATTCCGCGCGCGACCCGCCGCCCGGTTCATCCATCAAGCGGCCAATCCTGGCCGCGCGACCGGTCAGAGCAGTTCCACCGGCGACTTGGCGGCCAGGCGGGAATGGACAGGCGGTTTCTCCGGCAGAAAGGGCGCGACGAAAGCGTCGTGAAAAGTGTAGCTGCCCTTGAAATCGTCGATCGAATCCGAGTCCGTCTTTCCGAAGATGCCGACGCGGATGAAATTGAAAACCATTTCGCCGAAATCCGCTCCGCGCCGCACGCCCCAGTATTCAAAGACCGTCGGAACCATCGGCCCGAATTGCTTCAAAGCGTACTGGCGGATGCCGTCGAGAAGTTGCTGACCTGTGACGTGCTGGTCGATTTCCTTGGCCTTCTTGCGGGCCTTTATCGTGAAGTCGAGGGCATCGCGGAGAAAGAGATAAGCCTCGCGGTCATAGCGGGAATCCTGACGGACGATGTCTTCGAGCTTTTCACCGAAATCGAGTTTCTGCATAGCGAGGTTTTGGCATCGCGGAGGGTGGTTCAAATGGCCGGTAGCACCGAGCGCCACTGCACCTACAGTGCGCTCAGACCATCGCCAAAATGACTCCCGTTCCGAAACTGCGCCGCGAAGTTAAACACGATGCCCGGCACCGTCAACTGCCGGCGCTTGCGCTCGCTCTGCTGCTCGCCGCGGGCGGCGTGCGCGGCTTTGCAGAAGCGCCCCCGGCCGCGACCGCGCAGGAGGAATTGCGCGCGGCGAAGCTGCTCGAAACCGCGCTTTTAGCGCGGCAGGCGGGCGCGGAGGAGCGGCGGAAACTCGAACGCATCTACACAGAACTCGCCGCGAAGCATCCGCGCGACGCTGCGGTGAAAAACGGGCACGCGGAATTCTTATGGAGCATCGGCGAGCGCTCGCGCGCAGTCGGCGCTTGGGAAGCGGCGGTAGAAATCGAGCCGACGAACGCGGTGGTGCTCGACCATCTCGGCGCCAGCTACCTCGCCGCAGGTGAAGTAAAAAGATCCGCGACCTGCTACGCGCGGGCTGTGAAGAGCGCCCCGAAGAACGCCGCCTACCGCTTCACGTTTGCAAACGTGACGTTTCTCTTCCGCCACGAACTCCTCGACCCGACACAACCCGATGAAGCCGCAGTCCTCAACCGCTCGCTCGCCGAGTTCTCCGAGGCCAGCCGGCTCGAACCGCTCAACGCTGAATACGCCCGCGCCTACGCGGAAACCTTTTACAGCCTGCCGAAGCCGGATTGGACTGCCGCCCTCGCCGCGTGGCGGCATTTTTCAGAAATCAGCCCCCAAAAGGACTTCGCGCAGGCGAATCTGGCCAGAGTCCACCTGAAACTCGGGCAAAAGGACGCGGCGCGCGCGTGTTTGGCGAAAGTCCAATCCGCTGATTTTCAGCGGCTTAAGGCGCGATTGAGCGAACGGATCGAGGCGGAGTGACCGTTTCGCCGCCATCCCCTCCCCCGCGGCCAAAAGCCCCCGATTTTTGCAGTAAACGCGGCATTGACGAGCGGCCTCAGCCCCCATAGCCTTCCAGTCCGCTAGCCCAAAACCTTTCAAGTTCAACCAACCAGCCAAGGGAAACCAACATGCCAGAAGTCATCGTTCGTAAAGGAGAGCCGATCGACCGCGCTCTCAAACGCCTCAAGAGCAAACTCGACACTGAGGGAATCATGGATGAAATCCGCCGCCTCCGCGCCTTCGAGACGCCAACGCAGCGCACAAAGCGCAAGGCCAAGGCCAACGCCAAGCGCGCCAAAGCAAAGTTCCGCTTTAGCCCCGCGTAGTCATCCGGCGGACATCGGATTTCACGATCCGAAGCGCCAGTTTTCAAAACAGCCAGCCTTCACCGGCTGGCTGTTTCGCGTTTCCGTGAAAACCCGCCCCTACGCGCTGCACTCGCAGATGATGCGGAATCCGACATCATTCGACGAGTAGTCCGGCAGATTGAAATTCCTCGCGCTGGTCCGCAGATTACCCGGACGGGATTTCCAGCTCCCGCCGCGGCAGATCCGCTTCGTTCCGCCTGACGGTCCGCGCGGGTTCGTCCGCTCCTTGCCCTTGTAGGCCTCGAAAAAATCCGCGCACCACTCGAAGACATTGCCGGCGAGTTCTTCAATTCCGAAGACACTGGCGCCGCGCGGGTAGCTGCCGATGGGCGCGGTCTCGGCGAAGCCGTCGTCGATCTCCGGATCGCTCCACGCGAAAGCGGTGCGCTTGTCAGCGAAATTTGCGTAATGGCCGCCATTCAGCCGACTCCCCCAGGGATAGACCTGATTCCCTTCGCCGCACGCTGCGTATTCCCATTCGGCTTCGGACGGCAGGCGGTATTTTTTCCCCTCTTTGGCTGAGAGCCACTGACAGAATTTCTCGGCCTCGCGGCTGTTCACATAGACGACCGGATGGTTGTCGTCGGCCCACGGCGCGCGCTTGCTGCCGTGGCTGGGGTCGAATTTCTCGTACTGCGCATTCGTAACCGGATGGCGGGACATGTAAAAACAGCTCAGCGTGACCGGCGTGACCGGCTGCTCATTTTCCGCCGCATCCGGAGAGGCGCTTCCCATCTGGAACTGCCCGGAACTCACGAGCAGCAATTGCATTGAGACGGTGTTGATGAACGCCGGAAACTTCTGGCGCTCGTGCGCGCGGGCGAGCGGCGATGTATTGATCCCCTGCGCTTTCCGCGGAGCTGCTGGCTGCGCTGCCAGCTCGGGCTTCCGCCCCACAGCCGGCATCGCGGGTCTGGGAGCGACCGCGACGGAACGGGCTCCCGGATTCGGCGTGGAAACGGGAGCGGGCGGCATTCCCGCCGCCGCTTCGAGGTATTCGTCGATCAGATCCTCCGCCTGCCCGCCGGTGAGGCCCAGGCTTTCGCCCATGTTGCAAAGCGCATCGCGCTGGTCGTCCGTCATGTCATCACCGTCGCGGCAAAGCTTTGAAAGCCGCAGCATCCGGCGGAATTCGTCGAAACAATTTGCCGCGTCGGATGGATGGCCCGCCACCATCGGCACCGCGGCTGGCGCTGGCGCCGCGAACACCTGCACCGGGGGCGCGGCTGACACCCGCTCCGCTCCGAGTCGCGCCAGTTCGGCGTCGATCGCCGTCGCCATTTCATCCCGCGAAAGCCCAATCCCGCGCCCGCGCTCGTAGAGCCGCTGCTCGTCTTCCTCGCGCAGCCGGTTGTCGCCGACGGCAAATGACAGGAGCTTTTTGAATTCGCCGAGCGCCGCCTCGACGATCTTCACATGGAGCTGCTGGTCGAAAATCGCGCGCCCCTCGGCATCGAGCAGCTTTGTCCGCGCCTCGGCGAGATACGCGGGCGCCTCATCGAGCCCGCCCCGCAGCAACTGCGAGATCGGATTGCTCGGCTGGTTCTTCAGCGGCAGCTTTTTCTGCCACCAGACGAGAAGCTGGCGGCAGTTGCCCTCGATCTGCTCGGGGTTCGGGTTCGACTCGTACGTGAGGCAGAGCCGCGCGTAGAGATCGTCGGAATTGTAGGCCTTCCAGCCGTCCCAGCGGAGCGGATTGTCAGGTAGAGGATCGGGAAGAGCCACGCGCCGGGGAAGATTCGCGCCCAGCGGCGCTAGACAACAGTGATCTGCAGCAGGTCCGCCGTCGCCGTCTCGATCTCGCTATCCGAAAGGCCGGTGTTGCGCGCGATCTGCACCCGGTTCTGCCGGCCATACGCATCCACGATCACCTCGAGCACCTGGTTCTCATTGTAGGTGTAGGTCAGCTCGACCGGCGATCCCTTTGGGAGGAATGGCGGCAGCTCGATGTCGCAGATCCCCAGCGGCGTACACTCCGAGGGCACCGTGCTCTCGCCTTCGACGACACGGACGATCGCGTTTTTCATGTTGGCCTTCGCCGTGCCAAACGAGTTTTTCGTCTCGACCGGCACCGGCGTCATTTTCCGGATCATCGGAAAGACATACTCCTCGACCCTGCCGTCATCCCACAGCACGACACCCAGCGTGTGGGTCGTGATGTTTGTCACCCTGATCAGCGAGCCGTCGTCGGTGGAAAACTGATCGCGCACCTCCTGCGGGAGCACTCGCTCTCCTTTGGTGTCCTCCTCGCCGAGCATTGAAAGCACGGCCTGCACCGCCGCCCCGATGGCCACCGCCTCATCCGGACTCACGTCGTCGGCGATTGGCACATTCGAGATGCTCTGGATCATCTCGCGCACGGAAGGCATACGCGTCATGCCGCCGGTCAGCAGGATCCGGTCGATCTGATCCCAACCGAGGCCGGCCTCCTGCATCACGATTTCGCAGGTCGTCTTGCACTTCTCCAGCAGGTGCCGGCAGCGGTGCTCAAAGTCGTCGCGCGTCAGGTCCAGCTTCACGCTTTTCCCCGCATAGCTGTGGACGATGGTCGTCCGCATGCGGCTCGAAAGCTGGATCTTCGCGGTCAGCGCCCGGTTGTAGAGATCCTGGTAGCTCTGCAGATCGAGCAGCGGATTCTCGCCATGCACCTTGTCAAATTCCTCGGCCACCCAGTTCACGATCACATCATCCCAGTCCTTGCCTCCCAGCCGGTGGTCGCCATTGCTCGCGACCATGCGGATGTGGTCCTCCTCGATCTTCATGATCGTGACGTCAAAGGTGCCGCCGCCAAGATCGAAGACGAAAACCGTCTGATTCGAGTCCAGCTTGTCCAGTCCATAGGCGAGCGCCGCCGCCGTCGGCTCATTGATGACCTGGAGCACATTCAGCCCCGCGAGCTGGCCCGCATGCAGCGTGGCCGTCCGCTCGGCATCGTTGAAATACGCGGGGACAGTGATCACGGCGTCCGTCACCGGCTCGCCGAGGTATCTTTCCGCGTCGTTTTTCAGCTTCTTGATGACGAGGGCCGAGAGCTCTTCCGCCGAATAGATCTTCGAATTGAACTCCCGGTGAAACTGCCCCTTGCTCTTGCCCATCTCGCGTTTCACGAAATCCACGATCTTCTCCGGCTCCGCAACCGCGTTCTGCTTCGCCAGCGTGCCGACGATCGCATTCGTCCCGTCGAAGAGGATGACCGAGGGCGTGATCCTCTCACTCTCAGCGTTGGGAATGATTTGCGGCTTGCCGTAGGCGTCGATGTGCGCCACGGCGCAGAATGTCGTGCCGAGGTCGATGCCTACAGCTTTTCGCGTGGTTTTTGCGGTGTCAGTGGCGCTCATGGGTAGGTTAAAAAAAGCTCAGTTTCTCGCGGTTGCAGGATGTGTGCCGGGACGGGTCGGACAATCACTTTTGAGAGACTCCGGGGGAGAGAGCGACAAGGAAGCCTTCCTTCCATCGTTTCATCACGACTTCCTCCGGACGGAGGACACGCCCTTTCCACATAAAGCCGCACTTCAATGTCCGCACGATGTCGCCATCCTCGTCGGGATCCTCCGCGACCTCCACGCCCAGCGCCCGCTGCGACACCATGTCCAGCTTGCCTTTGCCCGCAGGCATCACCGTGACTTCGAGGCGCGCGAGCACCTCGATGATGAATTCGCAGTTGTGCCCGATGTTCATTTCCATCGTCCTGAGCCGTTTGAGCAGGGCCGCGCCCGTGTCTCCGTCCGCCTTGGCCGCATCCGCCACCGTCCCATGCATCTGCCCGTGGATCGCGGTCAGATCGTCGTAGAGTGAAATCAGATCGCGGATGATCGGCTTGTGCACCGACTCGAGCAGGAAGCCGTCCTTGTATCCCTTCAGCTCCTCATGCAGTGCGGCAAACATGCGCTGACTCACCCCGTTTTTCTGATCCAGCATGGAGCGCAGACCATCGAGCAACTCGGTGTGAGAACTCGGCGCCAAGGACACGATCTCCGGCTTCTGGTCGAGTTTCTCGCTGATCTTGCAGAGCAAAGCCGTGTTCTCACCCGTCGCGCGCGCCGCCGCCTGCAGCCCTAGCAGGACAGGCCGCAGCATCTGCGGCAGGCTGGCGTACTCACGCGGCGCCGGCTCCTCCGGGTCCTTCGGATGCTCTTTCTCCTCTTCGGACCGCCGCGCGACCGTGCTGCGATCCTCCATTCGCTGCTCCGCCTCCAGAAACAGGCCCCGTAGTTGAGAGTTGAAGTCCAGGTCCTGGAGTTGGTCGTGGTCGGGCATTGCTCAAGTGAGTTTAGCCAAAACCACGCCAGACCCCGTGTTTTCTCAAAAACACGCGCCCGCAACCTGAATTATTTCCCGGCTAAGCGCCGTAGAATTCCCGGATCGCCGCCGTCAGCCCGGGGATGTCGAACTGCTTCGCCTCCACATCCACACTCAATCCGTGCTCGCGCATCGTCTTCGACGTGATCGGCCCGATGGATGCCGTCTTCAGCCCCGCGGGCAGCGGCAGTTTCAGCGCGAGAAAATTTTCGACCGTCGAGGAACTCGTGAACGTGATCATGTCCGCCCCTTCCTCCCGGAACCGCGCGATGCCGCCGCTCACGTCCTCCGTCTCCGGCACGGTGCGGTAGGCGACCGCCTCATCCACGATCGCTCCGAGCTTTGTCAGCTCGATCGGCAAAACGTCCCGCGCCTGTTCCGCCCGCACCAGCAGGATGCGGAGATTCTCCACGGTGCATTCCTTTTTCAGCGCCTTCACCACCGCCTCGGCCACGTACTCCTCCGGCTGCAGATCCACATGGAGGTGAAACTCCCGCACCCGCGCCGCCGTGGCCGGTCCGATGGCGGCGATGCGCACGCCGCCAATCTCCCGCGCATCGTTGAAGATCTTGTAAAACATCTCGAAGTAAGCGGTCACCCCGTTCGGGCTCGTGAAGACCACCCAGTCGTAGCTGTGCGTGTCCTGCACGAGCTGGCCGAACTCGAACAAATCCTTCGGCGGCTCGATGCGGATCGTCGGCAGCTCAAAGACATCCGCGCCCACCGCGCGCAGCCCGCCGCTCAGCACGCCCGCCTGCTGCCGCGTGCGCGTGACCACGATGCGCTTGCCGAAAAGCGGCCGCGTCTCAAACCAGTTCAGCGAATCGCGCAGCTTCACCACGTCGCCGAAAACCGCCACCGCCGGCGCTTTGAAACCCGACGCCTCCACCTTCGCCGCGATGTCCCCCAGCGTCCCGCGCAGCGTGTGCTGCCGCCCGGTCGTGCCCCAGCGCACGAGCGCCACCGGCATCGCCTCCGCCGCCCCGTGTTCGCGCAGCTTCGCCGTGATCGTGCCGATCCGCTCAACACCCATCAGCATCACCTTCGTCCCCGGCGTCGCCGCGAGTTGGGCGAAATCGAGCGAGCTTTCCGTCTTCGCCGGGTCTTCGTGTCCGGTGAAAATCGTGAGCTGCGCCGTGTGATCGCGATGCGTCACCGGGATTCCCGCGTACGCCGGAGCCGCCAGCGCCGAGGTCACGCCCGGGATGATCTCAAACTTCAGACCCGCCGCCGCCAGCGCCTCCGCCTCCTCGCCGCCGCGCCCGAACAGAAACGGGTCGCCCCCCTTCAGCCGCACCACCCGCTTTCCCTCCCGCGTTTTTCCCACCAGCAGCGCGTCGATCTCCTCCTGCTTCAGCGTGTGCGCCCCCGCCTTTTTCCCCGCGTAGATGATCTCCACACCCGTCGGCGCCCACCGCAGGATCTCCGGGTTGCACAGGTAGTCATAGACGATCACCTCCGCTCGCTCCACGACCTCCTTCACCTTCAGCGTCACCAGCCCGAGATCGCCCGGCCCGGCTCCCGCGAGATGACAGATTCCTTGGGATTTTCGCGCGGCTTTTTTCATGAAATCGGCCGGGAGCCTAAAGCCCGCCGATCAACCCGCCAAGGCGCCATTTTCACCTCCGCCAGAGTCGTGCGAGCGGATAGAGGAAGCGGCGGACGAGAGTCTGCGGAAAGCTCTCCATCCCGTGAAAACCAAGCGCCGGAGGCTGCTGGGCGGGCGCGGCTTCGCGGGAGGGCCAGTGCACCGTGCCGAAAAGCCAGTCCCAGAGGCTCAGCGAGATGCCGAAATTCACCCCGGTGGGCCGCCCGTCGGGCATTTCCGCGGCGTGATGCCAGATGTGCATTCGCGGGGAATTGAAGACGTAGCGCAGCGGCCCCCACGTCAGGTCCAGATTGCTATGGTTGAGATGCCCGATGAGCGTGCTCGCGATCGCCACGAGCAGGAGCACCGTGGGATCGACTCCGAGGATGACCAGCGGCAGGTAAGTCAGCCCCTGATAGACGACGATCTCCAGCCAGTGGAAGCGGAAGTTTCCGATCCAATCCATCTCCACGATCGAGTGATGCAGCTTGTGAAACTCCCACAGCGCGGGCACGCGGTGCAGCAGGTTGTGAACGCACCAGTCGAGGAAGTCCTTGAGCAGGAAATACGCGCCGAATTGCAGCACGAGCGGCTGGCTGGCGAGCAGGTGGAGCGACTTGGCGTCCGCCAGGACCGGTGCCGCCCACTGTGCCAGAAACGCCGTGACGTACGCGAAGAGCACGGCGAAATAGTGGCCGTTGAAAAAGAGCCAGAACAGGTCCTGAAAGAATTGGCCGCGCAGCACCTTCTGACCTGCGCGCCACGGCCGGACGCGCTCGGCTACGAGGCAGCCGAGCGAGATGACGAGCAGCCAGAAAAAGTATCCGCGGGTATCCCAAAGCACCGAGAGCATGGCGGTGAACAGAGCATACTTTCATCATCCGCGGCGAGTTCCCTGCGCTGCCGGGCCGGAGCACCCGCCCAGCCGCGCCTCGCCAAGGCGCCATTTTCCAGCGTCGCGTGGCTACTGCACCTGCGGCGGATAGCCCGCGAGCATCGCCTTGACTGCGCCCTTCGTCCGCTGCGAATCGTCGCCTTTCGCTCCCTCGATGACCTGTGGTGCGACACTCCGCCAGACCAGATTCCGCCGACGCGCGTCCACAAAATCGAGCACCAGCGCGCCGGGTTTCGCCTTGTCGATCGCGGCGTCCGTCTGCGCCTTCACCGCCCAGCCGCCGTAGTTCCCGTCGCCCGGCCCGCCGCCCGGCGCGAAACCCCAGTCCGTGTAGTGCTTCTCATCCATCCCCGGCCCTGTGAAGTGATAGATCACAAAGACGTCCGGCCGCTTGCCGTCGGTTTTCTTCAGCCCTTTCGCGCCGAGCCCCTGGTCCACCGCAGTGCGCACCTCGGCATCCAGCCCCACATTGACCACCGTCTGCGTCTTCGGCCGCGGAGCCCAGGCGTAGGTCTTGTACCCGTCGAACGTCGTGAGCCGGTCGTAATCCGTGCTGACCTTGACCGTGGAGCACGCCGAGAGGGCGAGGGAGGAAACAGCGACGAAGAACCGTGCGGGCGTTTTCATGGCGCCTTGCTACGCAAAACCACCCGCGCAAAGCAAGCCCCTATGGAGTGCGGCGATCCCCTATGGAGTGCGGCGATTCATCGCCGCTATGGTTCCGTGGCGCGGAGCCGGGATGCCACGCTGCGGCAGACCCACCGCGTATCCCGCCGTCCCTCGCGGCTCCGCCGCCCGACAAAAGCGGCGATGAATCGCCGCACTCCATATCTCTAGAGCCGCGCGAAAATCTCCTCCGCGACCCGCTCAGGTGCATCCGTCGCGCCTTCCGCCTCGGCCTCCTTCGGCGGCTCGGACTCCGCTCCAAACAGGATCGCCCGCATGTGCAGCCGGTCGCCCCGGATCGTCGTGCGGACACCCACCGGCAGCCCGCAGTCTCCGGCGAGCAGCCGCTGCAGCTCGCGCTCGGCCCGCACGGCGACATGCGTCGCGGCGTGGTCGATCCTTTTCAAAATCGCCGTGACCTCCCCGCGGTCGGCGCGGCTCTGGAGGGCGATGGCCCCCTGCCCGATCGCCGGCAGCAGGTGCCCCCCGAGCGACGCCACATGAAACCTCCACGGCGCGTACTCCAGCACCCCCGCTGCAAGATCGTAGCCGAGCCGCTCCAGACCAGCCTGCGCGAGGAGGATTCCCGCCACCCGGTCACTCTCGCCCAGCTTGCGCAGCCGCGTCTGCACATTGCCGCGCCATTCCTCGATCACGAGATCGGGCCGCAGCCAGCGCAGTTGCCGCGCCCGGCGGATGCTGCTCGTCCCGATGATCGCGCCGTGCGGCAGCTCCTCGAAAGTGCGCGCCTCCCGCGCGATGAGCACGTCCGCCACCGGCGCGCGCTCCAGCACCGCCGTCACCGCGAGGCCAGCCGGATTGTGCCCCGGCAAATCCTTCAGGCTATGCACCGCCACGTCGATCGTCCCGCCGAGCAGCGCGTCTTCCAGCTCCTTCGTGAAAAGCCCCTTCCCTCCCGCCTCCGCCGCGCGGATCAGACTCAGGTCGAGCTTCTGATCGCCGCGCGTCACGAAAACCTGCTGCTCCACCACCAGCCCCGGAAAGGCCGCCACGAGCGCCTTCCGCGTCAACTCCGCCTGCGCCAGGGCGAGCGCCGAACCGCGCGTGCCGAGCACGAAGCGCGTCATGGTTTCGCCCCCTCCGCCGTCCCGCCCGAGACGACTGCCGAATACGTGGCCGCCTGCTGCCATCCGCTCGCCAGCCACGCGTCAAACTCCGCCGCGTGCCGCTCGATCATCTGCTCGCAGATCGTGAGCTCCTGCCGGCGCACATTCATCGAGTGGTCGGCCATCGCCTGCAGCGAGTCGATGTCGTAAAGATACACACCGTCGAGGTCATTCACCGCCGGCTCGATATCGCGAGGCACCGCGAGGTCGATGCAGAAAAGCGGCCGGTCCTGCCGCGTGCGCATGATCGGCGCGAGCTGCGCGGCGGTGAGGACGTGATGCGGCGCGGCGGTCGAGCCGATGAGGATGTCCACGTCGTGAAAGCTGCGCTGCCACTCGTCGAAGTGGATCGCCTGCCCGTTCATCTTCTGGGCGAGCGCGGCGGCGCGGTCGTAGCTGCGGTTCGCCACAAAGATCGACTGCACCCCGCGCGCCTGGAGCGCGCCCGCCGTCAGCTCGCTCGTCTCGCCCGCGCCCAGGATCATCACCTTGCAGCGCGCGAGCTTCCCGAAAATCCGCTCCGCCAGGTCCACCGCCGCCGAGCCCACGCTCACGGCCCCGCGGGTGATGTTCGTATTCGTCCGCACGTCTTTCGCCACATTGAAGGCGCGCTGGAAAAGCTTGTTCAGATGCTTCGCCGTCGCCCCGCCCTCGCTCGCCGCGGCGTACGCCTTTTTCACCTGCCCGAGGATCTCCGTCTCGCCGAGCACCATCGAGTCCAGCCCGCTCACCACGCGAAAAAGATGCCTCACACTCGGCGCCGTCGCGTGCTCGAAAAACGCCCCGCCCTCCGGCGCCGCGATGCGCGCCGTCACAAACTCCCGCACCGCCGCCAGCCCCGCCGCCGCCTGCTCAGCGGCCACGTAGAACTCCACGCGATTGCACGTCGAGACGATCACCGCCTCGCTCACTCCCGGCGCGCCCCGGAGCTGCGCCGCCGCCGCGGCGATCTCGCTGTCGGGGATCGCGAATTTTTCGCGCAGCTCGACCGGCGCGGTGTGATGGCTGAGGCCCAGGCAGAGAATCTCCATCGCTCAGGACACTGCTTTCTCGGTGACAAACCGCAGCCCCCCCAGCGTCAGCAGCACCACGCTGAACGCCGCCACCGACAGCCACGCCACGCGCCGCGGGCTGATGCGATGAATGCCGCCAAGCGCCGCGATGACTCCGTACAGCAGCCACACCCCCACCGACCACGCCGTCAGCGGCGAGTGCGTGAACATGCTCCCCAGCTTGAACCCCGCGCCAAGCCCGATGGTGAGCAGGAGAAAGCCAGTGATGATCAGCCGCCGGTTTGCCACGGCCAGATCGCGGATCGGCGGCAGGTGGTAAAAGATCGAGCGGATATGATGCGTCTTCAGTTGCCGCTCCTGCGCGAGATACATCACCCCCGCCACACACGCCAAAGCGAACGCGCCATACGCCACCACCGAGATCGCCGCGTGCAGCTCCAGCCACGCATTCGGCGCGGACTTCAGCCGCGAGGGCACATCATCGACAAAGAGCAGCGCGCCCATTTGAAAAAGGAACACGAGCGGCGAGGTGAACGCCCCGAGCAGCGACAGCCGGTAGGCCGGGCCGATGAGCAGATAGAAAAGCACCATCGACCAGCTCAGGAACACGAGCAGCTCGAAGCGGTTCGTCAGCGGGCAGCGCCCGAGCGTTTCCCCACGCAGGTAGAGGAACGCCGTCTGGCAGAGGAAGCCGGAGAGGATCGCGAAAAAATTCAGCCTCGAAGCCCGGTACACGCGCGCCCCGAGGGCGTGCATCGTGTAGGCAAACCCCAGCAGGAAACAGAACGTCGATATGGCCAGCAGCAGGCGGTCCATGCGGAAAGGGTCGGGAAACTATCGGCTGCCCCGCAGTTTGGCAAACGTGGTGGCAGCCCCTTCTTCCTCTTCCTCTTAATCTTAATCCTCATCCTAATCGCCGCCTCGGGGCCGTTGCGGCTTCCAGCCGCCGATTAGGATTAAGAGTCCCCCGCCCCACGCCCCCGCTTGAACTGCCGCGCAGCGTCTGCGAAAAGGCTCACCCTCATGGCATCCATCCCCGACCTCGCCCCGCTCCGCGCCGCCGTTCGCGACGTGCCGGATTTTCCAAAGCCCGGCATCCTCTTCAAGGACATCACCCCCATCCTCGCCGACGGCGGGCTCTTCAAGCTCGCGATCGACGCATTCGTCGCCAGCGCCCGCCCGCTCGGCATCGAAAAAGTCGTCGGCATCGACGCCCGCGGCTTCCTTTTTGGCGCGGCCGTCGCCTACGAACTGGGCGTCGGCTTCGTCCCAGTCCGCAAAAAGGGAAAGCTTCCCTACAAATGCCAGAGCGCCGCCTACACGCTCGAGTACGGCGAAGCGGTCGTGGAGATGCACATCGACGCCCTCCGCCCCGGCGAGCGCGTGGTGCTGATTGATGACCTCCTCGCCACCGGCGGCACCGCCGCGGCGGCGGTGAAACTGATCGCGAAGATGGGCGCGGACCTCGTCCTCGCGCAGTTCCTCATCGAACTCGGCTTCCTCAACGGCCGGAAAAACCTCCCGGACACGGCGGTCCAGGCGTTTCTGACCTACTGAGGCGGAGCGTCCGCGCCTCGCCACGGCGGAGTCGGCGCTTCATCCCTCCGCAGCCGCTTCGGTGCGCGGTCTCTCAAACCGCCACGCCGCTCGCGTGCTCCGCGAGCGCCGCGCGCATGACCTCGATCGGCGCGGTGCGCTGAAACCAATGCTCGAAGGCGAGCGCTCCCTGGTGGAGGAGCATGGAGAAACCGTTCGCGGAACTGGCGCCCGCGTTGTCTCCGGCGCGCATCAGCGGCGTCCGGCGCGCGGTGTAGATCGTGTCGTAAAGCAGATGCCGCGCGGAAAGGAGCGCGGCGGGGACGGGTGAGGAATCGCCCGCGCGCATGCCGAGCGCGGAGCAGTTCACGACGAGGTCGGAGCGGTCGAGCGCCTGCGCGAGCGCCTCGTCGTCCCACGGGCCGAGCGCGAGCTGCGCGGGCGGATAAAAGGCGGCGATGGCGTCGTGCAGAGGCTGGAGTTTTTCCACGCTGCGATTGATGAGCGTGAGGCCGCGAGCGCCGTCGGACGCGCACTGCATGGCCACGGCGCGGCCCGCGCCGCCGCCCGCCCCGAGGATGAGCACGCGCATGTCGCGCAGGTCCACGCCCAGCTCCTCGCGCACTGCGCTGGCAAAGCCGGGGCCGTCGGTGCTGAAGCCGCGCAGCTTGCCGCCCGCGCCGAAGACGATGGTGTTCACGCCACCGGCGCGGCACGCGCTGTCATCCGCCTCGTCCACGGCGGCGAGCGCGGCGGCTTTGTGCGGGATGGTGCAGTTCACGCCGATGAATCCGCGCTCCGCGAGCAGCGTCAGCGCTTCGGAAAAATCCTCGGGCCCCACGTGCAGGCGCCCATAGCGCGCGTCGATCCCGCAAGCCGCGAGCGCGGCATTGTGCATCGGCGGCGAGGCGGAGTGCGCCACGGGATCGCCGAGCACGGCGAGGCGGATGGGGAACGCCGCGGAGCCTCGCAGGTCGGCCAGCGTGTAAACGTCCTTCATCGCGCGGGATTGCGCCCCTTCATCGCGCGGTCATCCTGAGCGGAGTGGGCTTCCGGCTTTGCGGAAGGCCACGAAGTCGAAGGATCCCGTGGCATCACGAGCAGCGTCGCCGGCGAGTCCACGGGGTCCTTCGACTCCGTTCCGCTGCGCTCAGGATGACAGATCTGTTTCATCGCACGCTCAAACGGACTGGGCGCGTGCGATCCGCGCAAGGACGCGCTCTTTGCCGAGCACTTCGAGCATGTGGTAAAGGCTCGGGCCTACGCTGCGCCCGCTCACGGCCACGCGCGCCGGGTGGATGAACTCCGCGGGCTTCACGCCGAGCGTGGCGGCGAGTTCCTTGAGCTTCGCCTCGAGCGTGGCGGCGTCGAAAGTTTCCAGCGCGCCGTAGCACTCCGCGAGCTGCGCGAGGCGGTCGGCCGCGCCGGGTTTGCGGAGCGTTTTCTCCACGGCGGCGGAGTCGTAGGGGAAGTCCTCCGTCGCGAAAAACGCGACACGGTCGGGAACCTCGGTGAGGTGCGTGACCTTCATTTTTTCCAGCGCGAGCACGGCGTCGATCTGGTCGGCGGGCAAGGCCACGCCGGCCTTTGCGAGCCACGGCTCGGCGAGCGCGCGATACCTTTCCATCGGCATCTGGGCGAGGTACTGCGCGTTGAACCAGTCGCACTTCACGAGGTCGAAGTGCGTGCCTTTGCGGTTCACATTGGCGAGGTCGAAGCGCGCGACCAGCTCCTCGCGCGGCATCAGCTCGCGGTCGTCCTTTGGCGACCAGCCGAGGAGGCAGAAGTAATTCATCACCGCCTCGGGCGCGTAGCCGCCCTCGATGTAGCTGGTGATGCTCGCGCCGGTGTCGCGCTTGCTCATC
>JANOBH010000251.1:0-5906 GCA_031411535.1 Chthoniobacter sp.
GTTCGTCGATCATGGGGTGGATTGAAAGGGGTCGCTTTTCGGGACTGCCTCCTTGGCGATACGCGGTGGCACCCCATTCAGACGCGGCGGCTGGAAAAGATTTTAAGGGCCGGAAAGTGCCCGGCTCTTGCGTGCGTGCAAGCGGTGTTTGTAGATTCCGCGCCCTATGTCCACGACCGAAAAACACGTCTTCCAGGCCGAGATCGCGCAATTGCTCGATCTGGTCATCCACTCGCTTTACACCGACAAGGAGATCTTCGTCCGCGAGCTGATCTCGAACGCGGCGGACGCCAGCGAGAAACTGAAGTTTCTCCAGACCTCGGGCGCGGAGGTCTTCGAGCCGGACGCGCCGATCGCCATCAGCGTGGCGACGGACGACCAGGCGAAGACGATCACCTTCACCGACGCCGGCCTCGGCATGACGCATGGCGAGCTGATCGACAATCTCGGCACGATCGCGCACTCGGGGTCGAAGGCTTTCCTCGAACAGCTCAAGGCGAGCAAGGACGACGCGCAGCTCATCGGGCAATTCGGGGTGGGGTTTTACGCGGCGTTCATGGTGGCGGAAAAGGTGACGGTCTTCACGCGGTCGTATCAGCCCGGCGAGTCGGGCTGGATGTGGACGAGCGACGGGCGCACGGGCTATGAGATCGAGCCGGCGGAGGCGCTGTCGCGCGGGACAAAGATCGTGCTGCAGCTCCGGGAGGCTGAGTTTTCACAGGCCCCGCGCATCGAGCAGATCATCAGGCACTACTCGAACTTCGTGCAGTTCCCGATCGAGCTGAACGGCACGGCGGTGAACACCGTCCAGGCGCTCTGGACGAAGAACAAGAGCGAGATCACCGACGAGGAATACGCGGAGTTTTACCGCTACGTGGGGCACGACTCCGAGCCGCCGCAGTACCGGCTGCACTTTTCCGCCGACGCGCCGCTCGCGATCCGCGCCCTCCTTTTCGTCCCGTCGAAAAGCTACGAGCAACTGACGATGGCGCGTAGCGAGAGCGAGGTGAACCTCTACTGCAAAAAGGTGCTCATTTCGTCGAAGGCGAAGGGGCTTTTCCCGGAGTGGCTGCGGTTTATGAAAGGCGTGGTCGATAGCGAGGACATCCCGCTGAATATTTCGCGCGAGACGATGCAGGACTCGGCGCTGCTGCGGAAAATCAACGAGGTGCTGACCAAGCGCGTGCTCAAGTGGCTCGACGAAGAGGCCAGGACCGATCCGGAGAAATACGATAGGTTTTTCGCCGAGCACGGGCACTGCCTCAAGGAGGGGGTGGCCAACGACTACTCGCACCGCGAGTCGCTGGCGAAGCTGCTGCGCGCGGAGTCGTCGCACACGGAAAAGGGCAGGACCACCTCGCTGCCGGACTACGTGAGCCGCATGCCGGAGGAGCAAAAGGAGATCTACTATCTGCTCGCGCCAAACCGCGAAGCGGCGGAGGCGAGCCCGTATTTCGAGATCTTCCGTGAGAAGAAATTCGAGGTGATCTTCCTTTACGCGCCGCAGGATGAGTTCGTGATGGAGAATCTGAGGGAGTTCGACAAAAAGCGGCTCATCGCCGCGGAGAAGGCCGACCTCAAGCTCGACGGCGAAAAGACCCACGCGATGAGCGACGACGAGGCGCGGATGCTGGCGAACTTCGTCAAAGAGAAGCTCGGCGACCGCGTGGGCGAGGTGCGCGTGTCGAAGCGGCTGACCGGCAGCCCCGCGGTCGTCGTGGACAGCGACGCCCACCTCACCTCCAGCATGCGCCGCGTGATGAAAATGATGAACCGCGAAGGCGGCCCCAGCCTCGACGCCAAGCCCGACCTCGAGATCAATCCAGGCCACCCGATGCTCGCGCAGCTCGAAAAAATCCGCCACTCCGACGCGCCGCTCGCCGGCGAAGTCAGCGAGCAGATTTTCGACAACGCGCTCGTCGCCGCCGGTCTCCTCGACGACCCGCGCGCGATGCTCGCGCGGATGAACTCGCTCCTCGAAAAACTGCTCGCTAAGTAATGCGCGCAGGGGTGGTCGTCGTAATCGACAGCCATTGACAGGGTCCTGGCGGACGGCCAGCCTGTCTTTGTGCGGTCAGAAGGACAGCATTAGAAGACCAACAACCCTTAATTCCCATAAAACCCATGAAAATGAACCCCATGTTTGCGCTCGTCGCCGTCGCCGCCCTCGGCTTCGCGGCCTGCGAGCCAAAGAGCGCCACCACTTCCGAGAAGATCGATGACGCGAAGGAAATGGTCGATGCCAAGGCCGAGGAGGCCAAGGCCGGCGCGGCGACCAAGATCGAAGAGGCCAAGGAAGCTGCGAAAGAGGCGGCACCTGCTGCAGGCGCTGCGATCGAGAAGGCTGCGGATGCCGCCAAAGACGCTGCCGACAAGGCTGTCGATGCGACCAAGGACGCCGCCAAAGACGCCGCGGACAAGGCTGCCGACGCGGTGAAAGACGCACCGAAGCCGGAAGAGGTGAAGTAAGCGCGAGCGGAAAGTTTCCCGAAACCCCCGGCTTCTTTTTGAGGCCGGGGTTTTTCGTGCACCAGGCGCCCGCGGCTTACTCCGCCTTCAGCGGGACCTCGAGCTGCTGGAGGACTTCAAAGACGTGGCGGATCAGGCCTTTGTAGTGCTGCTGCACGACGAGGTCGTTCGACTCCTTTTCCAGCGCGAGGAAATCCGCGTAATCCTCCTGAAGCTTGAGCGCGAGCAGCGTGCGGAGCTGGGCGCCGGTGTCCGTCACGGGCTCGCCGGACATCGCGCCGGTGCTGGTGGCGAGGTCTTCGCTGTGCTGGGTGAGGTCCGCGATCTGGCTCTGCAGCTCGGCATTGCGGGCTTCGAGCTGGAGGTTGAGCCGCGCGAGCTCCTCGGGAGTCGGTTCGCCCTCGATGATCGGGCCGGCTTTCTCGGGCCGGCGCGGGCGGCGGTCATCGTCCCGCAGGCGCGATTTCGACTGCGCGGTCGCGAGTTCATTGCGAAGCCCCTGCACATGCTGCTCGATCTGGCGTAGGGTGGAGGAGAGGTCGAAACGTCCGCTGCCGCCGCTCCCGGCATTGCGCGGCTCATAGACGGGGCGCTCCCGCTGGCCTTCGCGATCCCGCCGCGGTTCCTGCGGCTGCGAGGGCTTCTGCGGGCGCGGCTCATAGACCGGGCGTTCCTTTCTCGCAGGCGCTGGGGATTCGCCGCCCGTCTCGCGGTCCTCGTCTTCGTCCTCGTCCCGGGCCTGGTGCCGGCGGTCGGCGTCTTCGGTGGAATCCCTGTCCGCATCCGAATCGCCCTCGGGCCGCGGATCGCCTTCGGGAGCGGCATCGGCGTCGGCCGGCTTCAGGGCGGCCGCGATCTCCTCCGGCAGGTCGGCGATTTCCTTGCGCAGGGCGCTCTGCCACCGGCCGCTCCAGCGGGCCACGCCTTTCTTCACCGCCTCCAGCGCCTCCTCCTGCAGTTTTCCGATCCGCCCGTTTTCCTGCGCCCACTTGAGCATGCCGAGCTGGGTGACCGGGGGATGCGGGATCGTGAAAACCGACATTACCGCGCAATGCACCAGCACATCGGCCTCGGCGGGCTTCAGATCGGCCAGTCCGAGCTGGGCCACCCACGGTTTTGCGCGTCCGACGAAGACATTGGAAAAAATCTGCGCGTGCTTTGGCGCGAGCGCGCCCGAATCCTTGTCGCGCATCTCTCTCGCCACGGCCACGGCCACCTTCAGCGTCACGGGCGCGTCCACTTTGAAAAGCGCGCGCGCCACGCTCAGGCGCATGCGCCGTGCGGCGTCGGTCTCATCCTTGCCGAGCCCGGCAAGCAACTGCGTGCGAAAGCCCGCCGTGAGTTCCGGCCAGACCTGCTCGATCGCGCGCACTCCCACGATCCACGGTACCTTTGGCAGCGCGTCCACGGCCCGCGCCACGCCAGCGCGGCCGGCGAGCAGCGCCTCCTTTAGCAGCGCGGTCATCCGCTCCTCGTCCGCAGGCGAAAGCCGCGCCCTTTGCGATGCCTCGGCAAGCTGCGTCAGCTCGTCGGAGGGAGCGGGGTCGGACGTCGGCGCGTCGGCTCCGGCGTCAGCGGGTGTCTCGTGCGGTGTTTCCTCTTCAAACGGCAGCTCGGGAGCAGGCTCCACGGCGGGTGAGGGCGTCGGTTCGGACAGGGTTTCGGGCGAGGGTTCGTCCGAGGGAAGGTTGGTCTCCATGAGGTAAAAAAGTCGTCGCCAAGACAAGGGGTGCGCCTTTGCGAACGCGAGGAAAAAAGACCGTTCACTTTTTGCGCGCCGGTTCTTTCGCTGAGCGCGGGTTTTGGCTTCTCACGCCGGGAAGCCGCCCCTACTTTCGCGGCCAGCATTTTTTTAAAAAAGGAAACCCATCGTCATGCCAGCCGAACTCAAGGAAGAAAGCAAAGTCACCATCGCCCGGAACAAGAATCTCGACCTCGCAATTCAGCAGATTGCCAAGGATTTCGGCGACGGCGCGATCATGCGGCTCGGCGATTCGAAGCAGATGGACGTGGAGGTCATCCCCACGGGCAACATCCTCATCGACCGCGCGCTCGGCGTGGGCGGCTTTCCGCGCGGGCGCATCGTGGAGGTTTTCGGGCCGGAGTCGTCGGGCAAAACCACGCTCACCCTCACGCTGATCGCGCAGGCACAAAAGCTCGGCGGGCTCGCGGCGTTCATCGACGTGGAGCACGCGCTCGATCCGCAGTACGCGAAAAAGCTCGGCGTGAATCTCGACGATCTGCTCGTCTCGCAGCCCAGCTCCGGCGAGGAGGCGCTGCGCATCGTCGAGACGCTCGTGCGCTCGAACGCGCTCGACGTCATCGTGCTCGATTCCGTGGCCGCGCTCGTGACCAAGCAGGAGCTCGAAGGCGAGATCGGCGACTCGACCGTCGGCGCGCAGGCCCGGCTGATGAGCGCCGCGATGCGCAAGCTGACGGCGCTCATTTCCAAGGCGCGGACCATCTGCGTTTTCACGAATCAGATCCGCGAAAAGATCGGCGTGATGTTTGGCAACCCGGAGACGACTCCCGGCGGCAAGGCGCTGAAATTCTACTCCAGCGTGCGCGTGGACATCCGCCGCATCGGCGCCATCAAGCAGGGCGACGGCGTGGTCACTGGCAACCGCACGAAGGTCAAGATCGTGAAGAACAAAGTCGCGCCGCCTTTCACCGAGGCCGAGTTCGACATCATGTACAACGAGGGTATCTCGCTCACCGGCTCGCTGCTCGATCTCGCGCTGGAGAAGGGGATCGTCGAGAAACGCGGGAGCTGGCTCAGCTACAAAGGCACCCAGCTCGCCCAAGGCCGCGACGCCGCGAAGGAAGTCCTGCGCACGAACGCAGAGATGTATGCCGAGATGTATGCCGCGGTGATGGTGAAGCTCGACGAGGACAAGAAGTAGCGCCGCGCGGCACGCCTGTGCTGGCAAACCAAACGCCCAACGCCAGGCGAAAGCCGGACGTTGGGCGTGGAGTGGTCAGGAGCGCTTTGGGCGCTCAGAGCGTGGATTACTTCGGGGCCGGGGCGTCGCCCTTCTTGCCTTTGCGCTCGCCGCCGGGGCCGCCTTTGCGGCCGGCCTTGAATTCATCGGCCGTCAGCTTGCCGTTATTGTCGGCATCGAGCTTCTTGTACTGCTCCTCGGCTTTCGCCGGATCCTTCTGTCCGCGCGGGCCGGCCTTGTATTCCGTGAGGCTGACGTCGCCGCTGTTGTCGGTGTCGAGTTTCTTGAACACTTCCTCCGGGCTCATGCGGACTTTGTCGCCGGCGGGGGCGGCGGGTTTTTCGTCGGCGGCGATGGCGAAGGAGCCGAGCGTGAGCGCGGCGACGATCGTAGCGAGTGATTTCATATTGTGGATGGTGTCTGACTGTTTGGTTTTGTGTGCGCGGCGCGGGATTCGTCACACGACGGGTCGCGCATGCAGCGATTTCAACGGCA
>JANOBH010000252.1:0-6510 GCA_031411535.1 Chthoniobacter sp.
GAGGATGTCATCGTCACGGTGGATGTGGATGCTTATCAGCTTTTGTGAAAGTGTGAGTTCATCAAAGGAAAAGGGATCACCGTTCCATGCGTGAATTGGGAGATTGAGCATCTTATCGTGAAGGCGGAGGTTTTTTGGTCAGTCTCGCGAATTTAGGGTGTTGCTTTAAGATGGATTCCCATGAACCAAATTGACCTGCTCCGTTGTCATGTGAGGCAGGGCAGAAGATATAATATACCGCCTCGGTCGGTACTGCGGAATCCTGTACAAGTCTGTTTTCCAACTCCAATATTTTGAATGCGCCATCGTTCAGCAGAATGCTCACGCCATCAATCCAACGCCAGTGCAGGGTTAAGGGTGGATACTTGGGATTCTCGAACGTCAAATGCAATGTCGTTCCAGCCATTTTATAGCGACCTATTTCCGGTGGAATCTGATTCCCAACGTCACTGAATCCATAGCAGGTGAATTGCCCGTCACGCAGCTCGTAACTCTCTCCTGCAAACCAGATCCCTGGCCCCACTAGCGAATAATGTCCTTCAACGAATGTTGTCGGAGCCTTTGGACCGCAGGAAGAACAAAGCAATAACAGCAGCAATCGAACGATCTTTCCCCATCCTATCCAATGAGATGAAAGCCTGTTCGGATATTGTGAAATTGGTTTAGGAGGCAGGAGCAATAGGCGCAGATTCATGGGGTGCAAGGCGTTTCATGGAAGCATAGGGTTGACGCTAGGCTTCACCTGCGAAACGCGCAACGCTCATTCCCCCGCAAGCCGAAGCTCCAGCTTCGACACGCGCTTGGGAGCGAAGCGGCCCTTCGCCGGGCGGCGCATGACGTGTCATCCTGTGCGGAGTTCCCGGCGGGCGAAGGCGGGCGGGAACGGAGTCGAAGGACCCCGGCGGTTCGATCAAGCGCGCTACGTTATCGGACTGCCGGGGTCCTTCGACTGCGCTGCGCCCGCCTTTCCGCCTCCGCTTCGCTCAGGATGACAGGCTTTGTTTTCCCTCGTCCTGAAACGCTCCGGCACGAGGGAGTCGCTGCCCGCCCGAACGCCAACGGCGTTCTCCCCGCCGCGAGCGTTACAAATCCTGCTCGGTGAGCTTGGCCATCTTCATCAGACTCCGGAGAAGGCCGGTTTTGAGCGGGCTGTTCCCGTGGATGGGAATGACGAGGCGCTCGCGCTGGCCGGGCTTGATGAAAATGTGGTGACTGCCGCTGATGCGGGCCAGCGTCCATCCGCGATGTTGAATCACTTTCGCCAGCTCCTTCCCGGAGACCTGCTTCATACCGCCAGCTCGAGCACGCGATCATCCGCGGCGAGCGGCTCGGCCGGCTCATCCACGCTCAGCCAGAGGTCGATAACCTCCCGGAGATTGGCTTCAATTTCCTCCATCGTCTCGCCCTGCGTCATGCAACCGGGCAGCGCCGGCACCTCGGCCCAGAATCCGCCTTCTTCCGCAACATGCACAACTGCTTTGAGGGTCATATCGGTAGGCATACGTGCGGCATCCAGGCTTTTCAACCGGCGAATTCTGCCAGCGTGCCGAAGCTCCAGCTTCGGCACGCGCTTGGGAGCGAAGTGGCCCTTCGCCGGGCGGCGCATGACGTGTCATCCTGAGCGGAGTTCCCGGCGGGCGAAGGCGGGCGGGAACGGAGTCGAAGGACTCCGGCGGTTCGATCAAGCACTCTACGTTATCGGACCGCCGGGGTCGTTGCCTCCCCACCTCCGCCCGCTCGGCTGTCTCGCAGACTCGGCTCGACTGCGCTGCGCCCGCCTTTCCGCCTCCGCTCCGCTCAGGATGACAGGCTTTGTTTCCTCCTCGTTCCCAAGCTCCAGCTTGGGAACGCACTCGTCTGCGAAGCTCTGCTTCGTCGGCGTGGACAAAACGCGGGCGCTCCATACCGATGCCAGGCCGAGGGAAGCAGAGCTTCCAAGACAAGCGCGTGACCAAGCTGGAGCTTGGTCACGAGGGGACGTGGCGCAGGCGTTTCGGCTGCGAACCGCGGATGCTCGCGCCCGCGGCCCGCGTGGGTGGCACGCATGCTGCGCCAGCGATGACGCATGACTGCCAACCAGCCTGATTCTCCGAGCGTGAAACTCCAATGGTATGAGCATGCCTGCTGCGGCCTGCCTCTTCTCCTGATGTTCGTCGGCGGCGCACTCGGCGGCGCTTGTGGCGGAGTCGGTTACGCGATCAGCACCGCCGTCTTCAAGAAGGCGTTGCCGACGCCCGCCAAGTACGTGCTCAGCCTGCTGATTTCCATTACGGCTTTCGGATTGTACCTCGGCGTGGTCATCGCGCTCGCTGTGGCCTTCCCAAATCTGCTCAAGCACTGACCCGGAGCACCGCCGGAATTTCCCGTACGTTCGGGCTCTGTCATGAAACCTTTCAAAAACCTCTTCGGGAAGCCGGTTCCTCCAGCCGGGGATCCGCCTTCGCCAGACGCGATGGGGGCTGCTCCCGCGGCTTCGACCGGGCAACCCCCGAGGCAAAAGTCTCCCCCGGTTCCGTTATTTGTGAAAATGCCAGCCGGGCTCATGCAGGAATTGTTTCCAGAGCGCGACGTGATGGTTTCCGTGATTTTCGGCGAAGCAAACAATGCCGCCGCTGCTCTGCCCGCCGCGACTGCGATTCCGCCCGAACTGCCGAAGTCCGAACCGCAGCCTCGCGGAACGGCTAAGACGCCGGAGGTGCTGTCGATTTCAGACGAGCTGAGGGAGGCGATCTTTCCCACGCAAAAAGTGATGGTCTCGGTGATCTTCAACGAGACCACTCCGGCGCTGATCACCCGCGAACCCGGCCGGCAGCATTGGTCCGACGATGATTCGAGTTCCGGGGACGAGTCGGGTCGCCGCCACGATTTTCCGATCATCTGAGCCAAAGCGGGCCGACCCTCCGCGGGCGACGCGGTGTGCCCCACCCGGAGGGACGCGCTCCCGCGCGTCCCTGACTTCGTGTGGGGGCGTCCGATCCTGCGCGACACGTCCCGCGGATGCCACGGACGTGCAGGAGCCCGTCCCTCCGAGGCATTGAACGCTCCGCTGCGCGCTACGCCTGCGCCATCTCGTGCGCGTTGGCGAAGTGCCGCAGCGCGGGCTCGGCGCGCGTGGGCTGGAGCAGTGGGAGGACGCGGCGGAGCAGCGCATTGAAGACGGGCGAGGGATGCGCCACGTAGAGGTCGAGCGGCGCGAGCGCGAAGCCGAGGTGGAGCTTCGGGTCGTAGTTCAGCGGCGTGCTGCAGTAGGTCTTCAGCCCCTGGGCGAGCGCCCACGAGAGGATGTCGCGGAAGGTGACGAAGTAGAGATGCAGGTCGAGCGCCACCGAGTAGTCGAGGCCGAGATACTCGTCGTAGATGGCGCCGTCGTGGACGAGGCAGACGCTGAATGCGACGAGCCGGCCCTCCTGCCGCCAGAGGAAAAAGCGGGCGCGCTCCGGCATCTCGGCGCCGAGCCGCAGGAGGAAGTCGCGTGTCAGTTTCTCAAACTGCAGCGGCGAGCGCGCGAAGGTCTGGAGATAAAGCGCGAGCGCCTCATCCACATGCGCGCCGAGGTCGTTGACGACCGTCATTTCCAGCGGCGCGGCCTTGGTCAGCGCGCGGAATTTCCGGCGCAGGTTCTTGCGCATGGAGTGGCTGAGTTTGCGCGCCATGTAGTCGTCGAAATCCGCGTAATCCAACTCCAGCCGCGTGGCCGGCATGCTGGGGATCCGCACGTAGCAGGCGCCCGCCTCGCCGGCGCGGTGCAGCGGACTCAGCGGCCCGCGGTAGTCGGCGGGGAAGTCCTTCCACACCACCAGCGCGGCCCGGTGCGCGCGCGCCACGGCGACCATCACTTCGCGCAGCAGCGGCAGCCCGCCGCGCTCGGCCGCCGCCGCGCCGCCGAGATGGCCCGCACCCGCGGCGCAGCCGACCATCAGCATCTTCAGCCGCAGGAAGCGGGGAAAAACCTTTCGCACGAGCCGGACCGGGGCGCGCACCCATGCGGGAGCCGTGGTCACGCAGTCCTGATCCACGAAGAAAAACGGCTGGGCTCCGCGCAGCGTCCCGTCGCGATCCTCCAGCAGCAGCCCGTGGCAGGAAAAGCCGAGCGTGCCGCCTACGATGTCGTAGTAGCGCGCGTCCTTTACGAGATGGCCGAAAGCCGCGCGCCAGCCCGGATCGTCGCGCAGCTCCCCGGGGGACGCCATGCGCGCACGTCCGGAGGGGGTTTCGAAAATGGCGGCGGGAGGCATGGAATGACGCGCACATTGATAGCGGGGATTGACAGGATGGCGAATGTTCCGCGACTGCTTCCCACCCTTTTTTCATGCTCCGCCTCCTTCTGGTCCTCTGCCTCCTTGCCGCGCCAGTGGCGCTGCGCGCCCGCGATTTCGACCTGCGCCGCGATACCTTCGCCTTTTCCAATGACACCGCCTTTCAGTACGGAGTGGACGAGCTCGGCAAGCTGCACATCACCGCACGGGAAAAGCCCGCCGACTTCGCGCACCGCTGCTTCGTCCTCACGCGCGCGGTGCTGCAGTTCCATCAGTTCGCGCGCTTCGAGCCGAAGCAGCCGCGCCTTTCCCGCGAGGAGTACCTCCGCCGGATCAAACAGGTCTGCCGCATCCCGGTCTGGAGCGCCGGCCCGCGGCAGCGCGTCGTCTTTCCCGGCTACGCCGACCTCCACGCCTTCTCCATCGCGTATGAGGGCCTGCTGAAAGAGAACCTCGGCAACTGGCTGCCCACGTACCTGCGGGTGGGAAACTGGCGCATGGCCATGGGCCACCCGCGGCCCGGTCAGGCCGCCGCAGCCCGCTGGCTCAGCGAATCCCTCGACCGCGGCCAGCCGCGCGCGCTCTACCTCGCCCGCTTCCCGCACATGAACCACGTCGTCGTCCCCTACGCGCAGCGTCGCGAGGCCGGCGGCAATATCACCTTCCTCGTCTATGACCCGAATTACCCGAACGCGCCGAGCTGGGTCTTCTACCGCGCCAGCGAGCGCAGCTTCGAGTTTGAGCCGCGCTGGTACTTCCCCGGCGGCCGCGTGAATGTCATGCGCGTCTTCATCTCGCCGTTTCACTAAAAGGTGACACGGGTCAGGTGCCAGGTGGCAGGTGGACGCTGCGCGTGCGCTGACACCTGACACCTGTCGCCTGCCACCCGTCACCTCCCCCACTCCCCGCTTGTCACGCTCCCTCCCATCCTCCAACTTCGCCCTCCTATGACGCAGAAAAACTCCGGCTGCCTTTGGATGCTCGCAGGCTTCGGCATCTGTCTCGGCCTCATGTGCATCGTCGCCGTCTTCGCCGTCGGATCGTTCGGCATGCGCAATCCGGTGAAGCCCTCGGCGCCGAAATTCGAGGAGTCGATCGTCGTGGATGCCAAGGTGCCGAAGGACGCGAAGGAGCCCGACGGCAAGATCGCGGTCATCTACCTGCGCGGGATCATCAGCGCCTTTGAGCCGGGCTCGCTGGGCGAGACGATGGTCGATGACATCAAGCTCCAGCTCGAGCAGGCCGCGCTCGATGAGAAGGTGAAAGCCGTCGTGCTGTACGTCGATTCGCCCGGCGGCGAAGTGACCGCGTCCGACGTGATCTACAATGCCGTCCGCAAGGTGCGCGACGGCGGGTTCGGCCTCGGCACGAAGAAACCCGTCGTCGTGTACATGGGCTCGCTCGCGGCATCCGGCGGCTACTACGTGGCGTGTGGCGGCAGCTTCCTCATGGCGAATGAAACCACCCTCACCGGCTCCATCGGCGTCATCATGCAGACGCTGAACTACCGCGAGCTCATGGGCAAAGTCGGCCTCGAAACGGTCACTTTCAAAAGCGGCGCCTTCAAGGACATGCTCAGCGGCTCGCGCGAGATGACGCAGGAGGAGCGCGAGTACGTGCAGAAGATGGTCATGGACACCTACGGAAAATTCGTCGGCATCGTGGCGAAGGAGCGCAAGCGCAACGAAGCTGAGCTGCGCAACGGACTCGCCGACGGACGGGTCATCTCGGGCAAGGAGGCAAAGGAGGCAAAGCTCATCGACGCCACCGGGCAGCTCGAGGACGCCTACGCCAAGGCCATGGACATGGGCAAAGTCAAAGGCGCGCAGATCATCCGCTACGAGTCCCCCTTCAAGTTTGCCCGGATTTTCCGCCTCCTCGGACAGAACGAAAAGGCGACCGTGGAGGTGAACGTGGTGAAGTCGCTGATGCCGAAGCTCGAAGCCGGGCGGCTCTACTATCTCCCGAGCTTTTACGCGCCCTAGTCCTTGCCGCCAGACGCTCTCCAGCAGGCCGCCCTGGGCCTCATCGTCCTCGCGGCCCTCGCGCTCGCGGTGACCGTGCAGATCCGCGTCGCGCGCAGCGTCGCCCGCGACGGCGGGCAGGTGCGCACGGAGGATCTCCGCATGCCCGACGGGCTCGTCGCCATCGTCCTCGCCACGTTTTTCGTCGGCATGGGGGTCAGCGCCATTTTCCGCCATGCGGCGAAAGGCGACGCCGTGACCGTCGATCAGGTCATCCCGAGTTCGTTCGT
>JANOBH010000253.1:0-13517 GCA_031411535.1 Chthoniobacter sp.
GGTGTTGCGCGTCCACGAGATTTTTTCGATCTCGAGATGGCGGCCGCCGATGAACTCGGTGATGGGCTGGGCGAGCTTGGGCGATTCCAGCAGGTGCAGGGCGGTGAGTTCGCCGCCGAGCCGGGCCAGCGCGCGGAACAGTTCCAGGTTCCCGGTCAACGGCAGGCGCGGGAAACCGATCTTCAGAAACTCCGCGTAGCGGCTCCGGCAACCCGGAGGGTTGCAGGAGATTAGCCGGGGGTGAAACCCCCGGACCACCGCGCTCACGCGTCGCGCCCCGGAGGGGCGCGGGAACCACCGTGGACGATTCCGGCACCCCTCCGGGGTGCGTCCGTTTTTTCCCCGCATCCGGGGGTGTTCGCTCGCCAAGCTCGCTCGACCCCCGGCTAATCTCCGGGAATCCTCCGGCTTGCTCAGATGGCGCGGCAGTGGCTGCCGCACCGGGGAACACCGGCATGGCGACGGCGGGGAGCGCGGGCATGGCGGCGAGGCCGCCTTTTTTCCACTGCGCCTGCAGGTGCTTGCGGATGACTTCGACGAGGAAGGTGGCGGTGCCGGTGGCGGGGTCGAGGGAGGCCGAAGGCGGCTTTCGAGATTTCTGCGGCGAGGATGGCGTAGTCGCGCTGCTCCTGGACGCCCCGTTTTTTTCCACTCGTCCGTCAGCTCGTCGCGGATGGCGATGGAGCGCATCCGTTTCTCGATCCAGTCGTCTGAATAGCCCTTGGCTTTGTAGAGCGCGCGGGTGCGTTTCGTGGCGAGTTCGGGGTTTCCGATTTCCTGCACGCGCTCGTAGCCGACGCGGGCGAGCCAGCGTTTGAACGGCTCGGCCTTTGGGCTGGGGATGGATTGGATGAGGCGGAAGATGCCTTCGGTGTTCCAGCACTGGAGCAACTGCCGTCCGCCCGCCGTATCGAACTCCAAGCCAAGGGGGGTGGCAATTTGCCCCCCCTTTGAAAGCCTCGGCGAGACCCGCTTCACGGCGGCGCATGTCTTTGAGATAGCCGGATGGATTTACCGAATCCGTAAGCGCCGCGACCACGTCGGTGATGACGAACCACCATTCGTTTTCGTGGAGCGTCTTGCGGATTTCTTTGCGTTGGAAGAGGGCGATTTTGGTTTCCATGGTTCAGTTGAGTTCCATCCAGCATTTGAGGATCGGCGTGATGCCTGGCGGGGCTTGCAGGGCGCGGAGATGGGTGGTGGTGATTTCCTTTTCCACCTTCCGGCGCAGCGTGGAGAGCGCGGCCCGGTCGAGGGCGCAGCGGCGCGGGGTGCCTCTCCAGCGTGCGAAGGATGTCTGGCGTGATGTCCTCGGCGTCCTGCCAGTGGCGCTCATACCATTCCTGCAGCAGGCCGACCTCGGAGCCCCGGACCTGCACGTTCAGCTCCACGTTTTCGCAGAGGCCGGGGAAGGTGAAATTTGACGAGCCGACAAGTCCAAACGAGCCCACGACTGCCGCGCGCCCGTGCGTGATGCAGGCTTTCGCGTGGAACTTGTCCTTGCGATAGACCCGGCACTCAATCTTGCCCGCGCGAATCGCCGCGACAATGGCCGGCACGCCGCCGAGGAAGTCGTCCTTGGATTTCTCAGCTTCGAGGCTGCCATCGAGTCGCTGGGCGATCTTTTTCAGTCCATCGGCGAAAGCGCGCTTCGTCCGCATCGAAACCTCGTCGCCCATCAGGATGCGGAAGTGATCGACGGCCTGCCATTTTTCATCCAGCGCGAGCAACGAGCCGATCTCGAAGTAGCCCGTGGCAATGTCGATGGCCTTGGAAAGCTCGCACCACTCCCTGAGATACGAACGCACCTTCCAATCCGAGTCGCTGTTATCAACGATGAAAATTCCGGCGGAACTCTCGCTTGCCGGCGTCGTTGGGGTGGCCATGCGGCAGTGCTAGGCAGCCACCGGCGTTTCTGCAATGCCACAAACGCCTCCCACCGCCGCCCGCCAAACCGCATGGCTGCAAGAACCGTGGCCCCGCCGGGAATCGAACCCGGATTTACAGTTTAGGAAACCATTGTTCTATCCGTTGAACTACGGGGCCGTCTGATGCTGGTCTTTCGGAGGCCGGGAGGATGCCAGTGCGCGCGGCTTGCGCAAGCGCAACCATGCTTCGCCTTTCACCGCCATTCCACCCGCCGGCGACCGGTCGTCACACTACCTCGCCGCCTTCGGCTTCGCGAGGTGCTGGTCAAAAAAGTCCGCCATCAGTCTCCTGCTCTCGTCCGAGCCAAACGGCGCGCCTCCGTGGCCCGCACCCGGATACACCTTCAGGACGCTCTCCACCTTCGCCTGCTGCAGCGCGGCGTGGAGCGACTCGCTCTGCTGCAAGGGCACGAGCGGATCCGTGTCGCCCTGCATGATGAGAAACGGCGCCGCGTCCGCTTTCACATGGTAGATCGGGCTGGACTGCCTCGCCAGCTCCGGCTTGTCCGCCACGGTGCCGCCGAGCAGGCGCGTCACTGGCGATTTGACGTCATCCAGCCGCGCCTTGGCCGGGTCGCCGTAGTGGAGAAAGTCCGCCGGTCCAAACCAGTCGATCACGCACTGCACGCAGCTCGATTGCGCGAGGTTTTCGCCGACGTCAAAGTCCCGGATCTTCCCCGTGGTGCCGAGCAGCGCGACCAGATGCCCGCCCGCCGATGCGCCCCAGACGCCGATGCGGTCCGGGTCGATCTGGTATTCCGCGGCATGCGCGCGCAGCCAGCGGATCGCTGCCTTGCAGTCCTCGATTTGCGCAGGAAAAACCGCGTGCTGACTCAGGCGATACCCCACACTCACGACCACGTATCCCCGCGCGAGCATTCCCCTCGCCGGGCAGTCCGCTTTCGTCCCCGCCTCCCACGCGCCGCCATGCACCCACACGATGACCGGCCGCAGGCCCTCGCCCTGCGGCGGCAGGTAGAGATCGAGCCGCTGCCGCTCGTGCCCGCCCGTCACGTATGGGAGGTCGCGAAACGCGCCGGCTTTGGCGGGACGCGAGTCGGCTGGTGTGGTGAAGGTCTGCGCGCGGAGGCCAGTCGCGGCGAAGGTCAAAAGCAATGCGGGCAGCAGGAGGAGGCGGTTCATCGGAGTGCGGGACTTTAGGAGGAAATGCGATGCGTGCAATTCGCTCCACGCGGCGCCATCCGGCCACCACCGCCGCTCTCCGTGTGCGGGATTGCTGGTTGCCTTCGATCACGGCGAGGTGGACGCTTTCACCATGAATACGCCACAAACCAAATGGTCACTGGAGGCAGACTTCCTCCAGGCATGCAGCTGCGACTATGGCTGCCCGTGTGAGTTTTCCGCACCGCCGACGCGCGGTTTCTGTGAGGGCACAGGCGCATGGCGGGTGATCAAGGGCCGCTTCGGCGATGTCCCTCTGGACGGCACTACCGTCGCGTTCGCCGCGCACTGGCCGAAAGCCATCCACGAAGGAAACGGCACGCTCGCCCTGTTCATCGACGAAAGCGCGAGCGCCAGGCAGCGCGAAGCGCTCCTCACGATCTGCTCCGGCCAGGCCGGCGGGCTCCCGTTTGAAATCCTCGCGACGACTTTCTCCAAGGTCCTCGATCCGATCTTCACGGCGATCCAGTTCGATCTGAATGGCCGGGACAGTTCCGTGAGGATCGGCGACTCGCTCAATGTCGCGCTGGAGCCGATCAGGAATCCCGTCACCGGGGAGCCTGAATCCGTGGGAATCGAGCACGCCACCGGCTTCATCTTCAAAAGTGCAGAGGCCGTGTCCGCAAAGGAGTGCCGGGTGCAAGTCCCCGGCCTCACCTTCTCATGGCCGGACAAGGCGGGTTTCGTCTCGCGCGTGAACTACGCCAACTGACCCCGCGCCGCCGCTCCCGATGACCGGCGCAGATCCGCTCGCCGCCGCGCTCCGTCATGACCGCCTCATCGTGATCGCGGCGCTCGCCGGCGTCACTGCGGTGGCGTGGGGCCATATGCTCCACGAGGCGCGCGGCATGCAGCAGACCGGCATCTGCCAATGCCTCGGCATGGCCATGTCCGGACCGGACACGCAGCCGTGGGCGCTCGGCGCGCTCCTCCCGCTTTTCCTCATGTGGAGCGAGATGATGGTGGCCATGATGATCCCCTCCGCCGCGCCGATGATCCTCACCTTCGCCCACGTCAACCGCCAGCGCCGCGAGCAGCAGCGGCCGTTTGTTCCCACCGGCTTGTTTCTGCTCGGCTACCTCATCGTCTGGAGCGCGTTCAGTCTCGCCGCCGCCCTCGGACAATGGGCGCTCCACGGTGCGGCCCTGCTTTCGCCGATGATGACCAGCACCAGCCCGCTGCTCGGCGGCATCCTGCTGATCGTCGCCGGAGCTTTCCAGTGGACGCCATGGAAACGCGCCTGCCTCCACCACTGCCGATCGCCGCTGAGCTTCCTGCTCGGCGACTGGCGCGAGGGAGCAGGCGGCGCGCTCTCCATGGGCATCCGCCACGGCGCGTACTGCACGGGCTGCTGCTGGCTGCTGATGGCGCTGCTCTTCGTGGCCGGCGTGATGAATATGCTCTGGGTCGCCGTCATCACCGTGCTCGTGCTGGTGGAAAAAGTCGTGCCTCACGGGATGCGGCTCGGCTCGGCGGTCGGCGTCGCCCTCGTCGCCTGGGGCGCATGGATGATCGGCGGCGCGTGGCTCTGATTCGCGCACGCAAGATTCCCTCGGCACGAAACGTCCGCGCGCTTTAGGAAAGACACATGCCCCTCGCGGATAAACAGCGTCAGCTCGTCGCCCGCTTCGCCATCATCGAAGACCGCCACGAGCGCCTCGCCGCCGTCATCGCGCGCGGCCAGCGCTGGCCGGACGTGACCGCCGCCGAGCGCACCGACGCGCATCTCGTCCGCGGCTGCTCGTCCGTCGTCTGGCTCGCGGGCTCCGTGGAAAGCGGACGCTGCCACTTCCGCATCGCCGCCGGATCGGCCCTGGTCAAAGGCCTCGCCGCGCTGCTCGCCGAGCTTTACGACGACGAAACTCCCGCCGCCATCGTCGCCTGGCCCCCCGGCGTCATCGAGGCGCTCGGCTTCGACCTGCACCTCTCCCCCACCCGGCTCAACGGCCTGGCGCAAATCCATCGCGCCATCCGCGACTTCGCCGCCGCCGTCCCGCCATGATCGACGCGCACAATCATCTCCACGACGCCCGTCTCGCGCCGCCTCGCCCCGCGATCCTCGCCGAACTCGCGCGCATCGGCGTCTCGCGCGCCGTCGTGAATGGCACGCGCGAAGAAGACTGGCCGGCAGTCGCCGCGCTCGCCCGCGAGCACGCGTGGATCGTGCCGTCCTTCGGGCTGCATCCTTGGCACGTCGCCGCGCGCTCGCCCGGCTGGCTCGCGCGGCTGCGCGAAGCCCTCGACACGCATCCCGGCGCTGCCATCGGCGAGATCGGCCTCGACCGCTGGATCGCCGGCCACGACCCCGAGCAGCAGCGCGAGGTTTTCACCGCGCAGCTCGCCCTCGCCGCCGAGCGCGATCTCCCCACCACCATCCACTGCCTCCGCGCCTGGGGCCCGCTCTGGGACATCCTCCGCGAGCACCCAGTCCCCGCGCGCGGCTTCCTCCTGCACGCGTACGGCGGGCCGGGCGAAATGGTGCGCGGCTTCGCATCGCGCGGCGCCTTCTTCTCATTCAACGCCTACTACCTCCACGAGCGAAAGGCCGCCCAGCGCGCAGTCTTCCGCGACATCCCCGCCGACCGCATCCTCATCGAGACCGACGCGCCCGACATGCGCCCGCCCGACGAGCGCAATGCGCACCCACTCCAGGACGCGGACGGCGCCGCGATCAACCATCCCGCCAACCTCGCGCTCGCCTACACCGCGCTCGCCGAGATCCGCGGCGTCCCGCTCGCGCAGCTCGCTGGCCAGGTCGCTGAAAACTTCATCCGCCTTTTCGGCTGAGCGAGCGTCCTAAAACCGAAATTCGCGTGTCATCCTGAGCGGAGCGCCGCTTTGGGCGCGGAGTCGAAGGACCCCGGCGATACCCTGCGATACCGCTCGTGAATGCGCGGGGTCCTTCGACTGCGCTTCACCCGCCTTTCCGCCTCAGCTCCGCTCAGGATGACCCGTGGGTAGGCGGTTCGATATGCGCTGCTACACCTTCGAGCCTTGAGCTTTCGCGCGCTCCCCGAGCGCGATCCTCTCCACCACCGCGCCCGCAGCCGCAAAGCCGAACGCGCCCGTCACAAACGTCGCCGTCCCAAATCCCGTCGCGCAATCCAGCGTCAGGCTCCCGCCCGGCTCCGGCTCGCGCGAGCAGGTGCCGCCAGACCACGGATAGACCGGCTGCTCCGGCGAGTACACGCAAGGCACGCCGAAGTCTGACAGCACATCCCGCGGGAATCCGAACTCGCGCCGCAGCTTCCGCCGCACCTGCCGCAGCAGTTCGTCCTGCTCCGTGTGCGCGAGATCGGCCACGCGCACCGCCGTGCCGTCGCGCTTGCCGCCCGCGCCGCCCATCGTCAGCACCGGGATCGCGCGCTCGCGGCAGCCCGTGATGATCGCGCATTTGTTCGAGAGCTTGTCCGTCGCATCGATCACGAAATCGTAGCGCACCTCCAGCAGCCGCGCCGCGCTCGCAGGCGTGAAAAAATCGCTCACGCCCGTCACCGCGCAGCCCGGATTGATCAGCCCCACGCGGTCAGCGAGCACCTCCACTTTCGCCCGGCCGATCTGTCCATCGAGCGCAGGGAGCTGTCGGTTCACATTCGTCACGCATACATCATCGAGATCGATCATCGTCACCGCGCCCACACCCGACCGCGCCAGCGCCTCCACGGTCCACGAGCCCACTCCGCCCACGCCGATCACGCAGACGTGCGCGGCGCGCAGCCGCGCGAGCCCCGCCGCTCCATACAGCCGCGCGATTCCCCCGAAGCGCTGCTCGTAGTCCGTGGCTGTGCCTGGCGATGAGGTCATGGCGAGAGAATGGATGGCCCCCGGCGCGGATTTTCATTCATCCATCACTCCCCGCGCGCCGCCGCCGCCACGTAGGCCTCCAGCGCCTCGCGCGTGACCGTGTGGCGGGCCCCGCACCGCGGGCAACTGATCCGCAGCGACTCGTCCGTGCCAAAGAGCCCGTCCGCATCCGAACGCATGACATGCGCGAGCACCGCAAACATCCGCGCCTGCGTGCACCCGCACTCCCAGCGGTAGCGCCGCGTTTCCAGCAGGCTCAGCTCCTCCGTGTGATCGAGCGTCAGGATCGCCGCGTCATCCATCCCCTCCAGCCACGCCAGATCGCACTGAGGTTGCGCGGTGAGAAAGACGAAGTCCTCCTCCCCATACTGGAAAAAGCGCGCCGGCCGCTGCTCGCTCTGCGCGTAGTACTGCTCCACCGCGCGGAAGACATCCGGGCCGGTGAACTCCACCGCGCTCCGCCGCGCCTCCGCCCGCTCACACACCACGTCCGCCACAAAGAGCTGCCGCCCGTCCTCCTTCACCCCCTCGGTGAAAAGCTGGCCGACCACCGTGCCCAGCCGGTTGTCCCCGGCCACGAAAAGATTCAGCATCGGGTGCTGAAAATGGATGGTCCAGGCCACCGACTCGCTCCAGGGGCGCGACGCCGAGTGCAGCGTGACCGCCGCCAGCGCCTGCTTCAGCAGCTCATCATGCGCCGGATTGTGCTGCGCCCCGAGCTGCCCCTGGTGCAGATAGTAGTCCACATACAGCTCGCCAAAATCCGCGCGCGTCAGCAGCGCATTGCGACCGCGGACAAAGTAGCTGCGCACTTCAAGGCCCACCTCGGCGCGCGATGTTTCGGAATCATTCACGCCAATGACCATGCCGCGCGTTTCCCGATTTCGCATCCTTTTCCTGCCTTGCAGCAACGGGAAAAGATTTTCGCCGCGCGCACGCTTGCGACGCGCCCGGCGATTCGCGAACTTTGCCCCATGTCCGCTGATTCGTTCGTTCACCTCCATTTGCACACCGAGTATTCGCTCCTCGACGGCGCGGTGCGCATCCCGGAGCTGATGCAGAAGGCGAAGGCGCTGGGGATGCCGGCGGTGGCGATCACGGATCACGGCAATCTTTTCGGGGCGATCGAGTTTTTCCAGGAGGGAAAGAAGCACGGCGTGAAGCCGATCATCGGCTGCGAGGTGTACATGGCGCCGGGTTCGCACCGTGACCGCGGGACGGGGAACGGCCGGGACACGGCGCACCATTTCACCCTGCTTGCGAAGGACAACACAGGCTACGCGAACCTCGTGAAGCTCGTTTCCGAGGCGCACTTGAACGGGATGTACTACAAGCCGCGGATCGATCACGAACTGCTGGCCGCGCATTCGGCGGGGCTGATCGGGCTGAGCGGATGTCTAAAGGGCGAGGTGAACTCCGCGATCGTCGCGGACAATTACGCGAAGGCGGTGGAGCTGGCGGGGCAGTACCGCGACATCCTCGGCGCGGAGAATTTTTTCCTCGAAATGCACGACCACGGCATCGAGGCCCAGCTCAAGTGCAACGCCGCGCTGCCTCGCATCGGCAAGGAACTCGGCCTGCGGCTCGTGGCGGCGAACGACGTGCATTTTCTCGAGCGCTCGCACCACGAGGCGCATGACGTGATGATCTGCATCGGCACCGGAGCGAACGTCACCGACGAGCGCCGGATGAAGTACACGCCGGAGCTGTATTTCAAATCGCCCGCGGAGATGGCGGAGCTTTTCCGCGCGCACCCGGAGGCGGTGGCGAACACGCTGGCAATCGCGGAGCGCTGCAACGTCGAGATCGAGTTCAACGTGCCGAAGTATCCGAACTTCACGCCACCCGAGGGCATGACGCAGAACGCGTATCTGCGCGAGATCGTGGCGAAAGGCGTGACCGACCGCTACGGGGAGCGGGCCATGGAGGACACGGTGATCCGCGAACGGCTGGAGCGGGAACTGGGTCTGCTCGAGTCGCAGGGCTTCGTGAACTACTTCCTCATCGTGTGGGATTTCATCGACTGGGCGAGGCAGCACGGGATTCCGGTGGGACCGGGCCGCGGTTCGGCGGCGGGCTCGATGGTGGCGTACGCCATGCGGATCACGGACATCGATCCGATCCGCTACAAGCTGCTGTTCGAGCGCTTTCTCAATCCCGAGCGCGTGAGCCCGCCCGACATCGACGTGGACTTCTGCGTGAACCGGCGCGGCGAAGTCATCGAGTATGTCCGCAAAAAATACGGTGAGCGCGCGGTATCCCAGATCGTGACCTTTGGCACGATGGGCGCGAAGTCCGTGGTGCGCGATGTCGGGCGCGTGCTGGGCTGGCCGTATGGCGACGCGGATCGCATCGCGAAGATGATCCCGAACGAGCTGGGGATCACGCTCGCGGGCGAGGACAAAAAGAACAAGGAGACCGGGCAGAAGGAGCACATCCCCGGCGCGATCGACAAGAACCCCGAGCTGAAAAAGGCCGTCGAGGAAGAGAGCGCGACCAAGCAGATGTGGGAGTACGCGACGACCCTGGAAGGGCTCACGCGCGGCGTGGGCGTGCATGCGGCGGGCGTGGTCATCAGCGACCGCGACCTGGCGGAATACATCCCGCTCACGCGGGCGAATGACGGCTCCATCGTCTCGCAGTACGCGATGGGACCGCTGACCGATCTCGGGATGCTGAAGATGGATTTCCTTGGGCTGAAAACGCTCACGGTCCTCACGGACGCGGTCGTGCTCATCCGGCAGAAGACGCCCGGCTTCGACATCGACAGGATCCCGCTCAACGACCAGGCGACATTCGACATGCTGAATCGCGGCGAAACCATCGCGGTGTTTCAGCTCGAATCCGGCGGGATGGTCGGCGTGTGCCGGCAGTTCGCGATTTCGGACATCGAGGACATCAACGCGATCCTGGCGCTCTACCGGCCGGGGCCGATGGATCTGATACCCGATTACATCAAGCGCAAGCACGGCAAGGCCAAGGTGAAGGCCCCGCATCCGCTGCTGAATGAGATGACGAAGGAGACCTTCGGCGTGCTCATTTACCAGGAGCAGGTCATGCAGGCGGCGCAGATTCTGGCGGGCTACACGCTCGGCGGCGCCGATCTGCTGCGGCGCGCGATGGGCAAGAAGGACAAGGACAAGATGGCCAAGGAGCGCATCAAATTCTGCGAGGGCGCGGCGAAGCTGCACGGCATCAAGGAGGACGTGGCGAACGAGATTTTCGACACGCTGGAGAAGTTCGCGGGCTACGGGTTCAACCGTTCGCACTCGGCGGCGTATGCGTGGGTCAGCTACCAGACGGCGTATTTGAAGGCGAACTACCCGGTCGAGTTCATGGCCGCGGTGATGAGCAACGAGGTCGCGAACACGGACAAGATCAGCATTTTCGTGAATGAGTGCATCCGGCTCGGCATCACGATCCTGCCGCCGGACGTGAACAAAAGCGGGCTGAAATTTGTGCCGGAGGAAGTGAACGCGGCCGGCGTGGCGGCGGCGCAGGCCGCGCGGAAAGTAGGCGGGGCTTCCAGCCCCGCATTGGTCGAGGATGAGGAGCCTGATCTTTCGGACATGTCCTTCGAGGAACTCGCGAAAATCCGCCCGGAATCCGGGCCGGCGGGGTCGGAGACCCCGCCTACGTTGGAGAAGATTCACGTTGGGTCGATCCGCTTCGGGCTCGCGGCGATCAAGAACGTGGGCGAGGCTGCGATGGAATCCGCAGTGGAGGAGCGTGGGCGCAACGGTGACTTCAAGTCGCTGGAGGATTTCTGCGGACGGATCGACTCGAAGAAGCTGAACAAGAAGTCGCTCGAATGTCTCGTGAAGTGCGGCGCGTTTGACTGGATGGGTGTCGAGCGGGCGGCGCTGTTTTCCGAGATCGAAGGCGCGTTTGCCGCCGCCGCCTCGTCGCATCGCGACCGCGCGTCGGGGCAGGTTTCGCTTTTCGACGCCTTCGACTCCGCGCCCGCGCCGGTGAAGCGCGGCAGCCCGCGCGTGCCGCCGTGGAGCACGGCGGAAAAGCTCGCGTTTGAAAAGGAGCTGCTCGGTTTCTACGTCACAGGCCACCCGCTCGACGACTACCGCCCGGCGCTGGAGAGCGGCAAATACGTGCCCATCGCGCGGCTGGGCGAGCAGGAGGACAAGAGCACCGTGTCCATCGCCGGCGCGCTCATCACGGTGGACAAAAAATTCACGAAGAAAGACAGCAAGCCGTTCGCCGTGGTGGTCATCGAAGACCTCACCGCGTCGCTCGAAGTGATGATCTGGAGCGAGACCTTCAACAAGGCGCAGGCGCTTCTCACGCTCGGCAACGTCGTCACCATCACGGGCCGGCTCGACCGCCGCGAGGAAGCGCCGCGGCTTTCCGCCAATGACGTGAAGGCGCTCAAGAAGCCCGCACCCGCCGACAAGCCGGTCGTGCTCTCCTTCCAGCAGGGCCGCGCGACCGAGCAGGATCTGGCAGACGTGCGCGCGATCGTCGCGCAGTTCCCCGGCCCGCGCATCCTGGAGCTCTGCTTCCTCGACGACCGCGGCAACCGCCTGCGGATGCGCGCTGGCAAAGACTTTGGCGTCGCCCTCACCGCCGAGTCCGAGCAGCGCCTCGCGCCGTGGCTGAGGCGCTGATCCGGCAGGCGCTCCGGGCTTTTTGACAGGATTGTCGTTTGGCGGTCGCCCGAAAACCTGCTATCTGCGGCGCGTGACTTTTCTCCGCCTCCTGCTCGCACCACTGGCCGCCATCCTTTTCGTCCCGCTCGCCACGGCCTCGCCGTCCGGTCAGGAAATCGTCATCAGCGTGAAGCGCCAGACCATGACTGTCCTCGATGGCGGTGCGCGCAAGGCGCAGTTCCCGGTCTCGACATCCAAGTTCGGCGTGGGCGACCAGGCGCGCAGCTACCGGACGCCGCTCGGCGCGTTTCGCATCGAGAAAAAAGTGGGCGCGAATCTTCCGACGGGCGCTGTTTTCAAAGGCCTGCATTTCACCGGCGAAGTCGTCCGGCCAAACTCTCCCGGCCGCGATCCGATCGTGACCCGCGTGCTCTGCCTGGCTGGCGGCAGCGCGGGCTCGCGCGGCATTTACATCCACGGCACGCCGCAGGAGCGCGCCATCGGCCACCCCGCCAGCTACGGCTGCATCCGCATGCGCTCGCGCGATGTCATCGAGCTTTTCGACACCGTCGCGGTCGGCACCCGCGTGCTCATCACCGACGCGCCAGCCACGCACCTCGCCGCCGCCAGCCGCACGGACTCCCACGGCACCGAGTGGCTCCGCTGACCGGGCGTCCCTGACTCAGGAATATCGCGCCGGCGGCGCTCGACTCCTCGGAGCGGCAAAGGAATGCTCGCTCCATGGCTCCCGAAATCACCTTTCCCGGCGTCTATCTCGAAGAGCTTCCCGGTGACGTGAGGGTCATCACCGGCGTGCCCACCAGCATCGCAGCCTTCATCGGTGCGGCGAAACGCGGGCCCGTCAGCAAGGCCGTGCGCGTGACGGGCTTCGCCGAGTATGAGCGCGTGTTCGGCGGCCTGCTCGCGGGCGTGGAACTGGGCTACGCCGTGCGGCAGTTTTTTCTCAATGGCGGCACCGAGGCATTCGTCGTGCGCGTCGCCCGGCGTGCCTCGGAGGCCCAGACGGTGAAAGGCATCCGCGCCCTCGATCAAGTCGAGCTCGTGAATCTCCTCGCGCTCTCCGGTGTCACCGCGGCGGGCATCCTGGCGCGCGCGGCCGACTACTGCCGGGAGCGCCACGCCTTTCTCCTCATCGACGCGCCGGGGTCCGCGACGACGCCGGCGGCGATGGCGCAGTTCATCCGCAGCGGCGCGCTGCCCCTCAGCAGCCACGCAGCCATCTACTTTCCGTGGACGACCGTCGCTGACCCGCTCCGCGGCGGCCTGCCGCGCGCCACTCCGCCCAGTGGCAGCATCGCCGGGCTCATCGCGCGCACCGACCGCACCGCGGGTGTGTGGAAAGCGCCCGCGGGAACCACGGCAACGCTCGCCGGAGTGGCGGGACTCGCGACGCACGTCTCCGACTCGGACCTCGCGCTGCTCACTCCGCTCGCGGTGAACTGCCTGCGCATCCTGCCCACCGGCACCATCGTCGCCTGGGGCGCGCGGACGCTGGAAGGACGCGACGGTTTTCCATCCGACTGGCGGTATCTCCCGGTGCGGCGGCTCGCGCTGTGCCTGGAGGAAAGAATCCGGCGCTCGACGCAGTGGGTCGTCTTCGAGCCAAACGGCGAACCGCTTTGGGCAAAGATCCGCTCGAATGTCGGAGCCGTGCTGGACGAATTTTTCCGGGCGGGAGCATTCCAGGGGAACCGACCGAAGGACGCCTGCTTCGTGCGCTGCGACACGCAGACGATGACCGCCGAGGACATCGCCAGCGGCACCCTCGTCACGCAGGTGGGATTCGCGCCGCTGAAGCCCGCCGAGTTCGTCGTCCTCACCATCCGGCAGCAGCGCGCCACCACGCCGTGATGAAGGACCATTTCGCCGCCTTGGGCGTGCGCATCTTTCACCGCCGCCTGCACGTGGGTCTCGCCGCCGTCCTGCTCGCCGCGTTCGTCTTCCGCCCGCGCAATTTCTTTGGCGCGCACGAGACGGC
>JANOBH010000254.1:0-16905 GCA_031411535.1 Chthoniobacter sp.
CACGGCGGGGAGGGTGTCGCGGGAGACATTGAGCGCGACATCGACGCCCATCTTTTTTGCGAGGGCGAGGCGCTGTTCGTTCACGTCGGTGATGACGACGAAGCGGGCGCCGGCGTGGCGGACGACGGCGGCGGCCATGAGGCCGATGGGGCCGGCGCCGGTGATGAGGACGTCTTCGCCGAGCACGGGGAAGCTGAGGGCGGTATGCACGGCGTTGCCGAGCGGGTCGAAGATGCTGGCGACGTCGAGGTCGATGCCGGGGCGGTGGTGCCAGACATTGGTCATCGGGAGCGCGAGGTATTCGGCGAAGGCGCCGGGGCGGTTCACGCCGATGCCGCTGGTGTGGGCGCAAAGGTGGCGGCGTCCGGCGAGGCAATTCCGGCAGCGCCCGCAGACGACGTGGCCTTCGCCGCTGACGATTTCGCCGGCGAAGAAGTCGTTCACGTTTTCGCCGGTGGCGATGACCTGGCCGACGAATTCATGGCCGACGACCATCGGCACGGGGATGGTCTTCTGCGCCCAGGCGTCCCATTTGTAGATGTGCAGGTCGGTGCCGCAGATGCCGGTTTTGAGCACCTTGATGAGGACGTCGTTGAGCCCGCATTTCGGGTCGGGGACGTCTTGCAGCCAGAGGCCGGGTTCGGATTTCGCTTTGACGAGGGCTTTCATGGAGAGGGTGGGGAGGTATCAGCGGAAAGGTGGGAGTCGCAATGGGAATCAGCTTTTATGACATGCGGCGTGCGGCTGTGGGCCGGGCGCTCAATCGGGAAGTCTCGCGGGATCGATGACGACGTGCCTGATGGTGGGCGCTCAGCGGTCGGTGCCGGTGACGGGGAGGGGGCCGCCTTCCTGGACGAGGTTGCGGTAGCTGCGGGGCGGGATGCCGTAGGCTTTGCGGAAGGCGCGGGAGAATGCGTAGAGGGACTCGAAGCCGCAGCGCTGGCCGATTTCGGAGACGGTGAGGGCGCCGCTCTGGAGGAGCTGGGCGGCTTCGGCGAGGCGGGATTCGCGGATGTATCTGCCGAGGCTGACGCCGAGCCGGTCGCGGAAGACGGCGCGGAGGTGGCTGACGCTGTAGCCGAGTTCCTCGGCGATGTCGCCGATGGTGACTGCGCGGCTGAGGTGGGCGCGGACGTAGCGGTTGATGCTTTCCAGGATGACGTCGCGGACGTCGTCGCTGGAGTGGATGTCGATGCGGTCGGCTGGGAGAGTGGGGCAGCTCGCGAGGTGGCGGAGGAGGCGGGAGAGGAGGTAGGAGATTTCGAGCGTGTCGGGCTGCGCGGCGCGGGGTCGCTGGGCTTCGCCGACGAGGGAATGGAGGAGCTGCATGGCGGGCTGATCGAGCGCGCGCGGGCTGTCATGGAGTGCGCGGAGGGCGTCGGCGGAGCGCAGTTCGAAGGTGATGAAGAGCCATTCGAGGCGGCCTGCCGAGACGTCCATGTAGTGATGGAACTGGTTGGGGAAGATGAGTGCGCACTCCCCCGGGTGGAGGAGATAGGTGCTGCGTCCGATGCGGACTGGGCCGGCCTTTTCGAGGACGATGGTGAGTTCGAAGCGGTGGTGATAGTTCGCGGTGACGCCCTCGGGTTTGAGCGCGGTGGTGTCGGTGCGCTGGAAGAGGATGATATTGTCCGGCGCGAGCGACTGCTCGATCTTGAGGCCGGAGAAAAGACTGGCGGGCAGGGCGATCTCGCGGACGAGTCGGCGGAGGTTTAGCAGGGTTTTGCTGTCGGGTGGGTTCACGGGAAAAGGCGGGCGGGTGCTGCGGTTTGTAACGCGAGGAGGAGGAAACGGCATCAATATTCGGGGCTCGGCGGGGGTGGCGCGGGGCGCGGAAAAACTCCGCTTGCCATCGCGAAACGGCCTGCCTACTTTCCCGCCCTCGTTTCGAGGAAAGCGCGGTTAGCTCAGTGGTAGAGCACCTCCCTGACACGGAGGGGGTCACAGGTTCGAACCCTGTATCGCGCACCATCCCCGAGGGTGCGGGCCGGGAGCACTTTCAGCGTTTCCGGGTGGTGCTGCGGGGAGGATTTCAGCGCGGCGTTTTGTCCGCCGCTCCTGCCGGCTGAGCGGACCGTTTCTGACGCCTGAACTCCGACATGGGCAGATTCCGTGGCAGGGAGCGCGCGGGCTTGGATTCCATGCGTCCGGATTTCTCCAAAGAAAAAGCCGCCCGAGACCGGGCGGCTTTTCTTTTAAAACAAAACGAAGGGGCGGCGGCTCAGGCCCGCCGACGACGCACCGCGAGGCCGAGGGCGCCGAGGCCGAGGAGGACGGCGGACGTGGGCTCAGGCGCAGCGACCCGGCCGGCGGAACGGTTTCCGGAATTTTCGAGCTTCCACTCCGCGTCGCGGGAATCTGTGTCGGGCGAGTTCGTGAAGCGGATGGTTTCCCAGGCGAAGCTGGCGTCGAGGAATTCCGGACTGCCGATGGTCAGTGGCTCGGTGCTGATGGTCGGCGTGGCGAAGAGGGCGACGCCTTCATTGCGGGTGCTGAAATCGAGCCGGTAAACGATGTAGGCGACTGGGATCGGCTGGGCGTCTTCGGGATAAATCTCTCCGATATCGCCGACGGTCTGCGGAGCCGGCTGGGCTTCGGCGACTCCGAGGCGGAAGCTCTCGACGCTGCCCGAGTAGAGCGGAGCGCGAAACTCGCTGCCTGTGGGGGCGTGTTCTGCGCGGAGTCCGACGTAGAGGATGGCGCCTGGATCATGGGCGGAAAGCGTGGGGACCCGGAAGAAGCCGATGGATTCGTTCTCGATGTCGGCCTTGTTGCCCGCGACCGGGAGGGTGCCTGTGAAAACGTCAGCGCCCGTACGAATCTCCGCGGCTGCCTGCCAGGCGCTGATCGCGGGAGCTTCGGACGCGAACACACTGGGTGTCGCGACGCAGAGGCCGGCAAGAGCTGTGAAGCCTAGGGTGAGAGCGGATGTCGTGATGTTAGTGGGGCGAATCATGGATTGGGTGGGCTAATCTGACCGGAATCGGGGGAGAAAATCGGGAAAATGGGCGAACTGTCAAAGGGTAAAATTTGTTTTTGGCATTTGAGACAGAAACGTGACATCACCCGCGGGGTCTCGCCTGGCGCGCTGCCGGATCACATCCGATGAAACTTCCTTTTCACACTCTCCCGCTCGCTCTGCTGATCGCTGCATTTGGTCTGATCCATTGTCTGATTGGCGGCACGAGACCGGTTTTCAGCCTGCCTGTGTACGCACTTCTCGCGGTCGCCGGAGTTTTTGCATTCCGGAAGCCGCAGTTCGAGGTTTCGACTCTCTCGTCACGTTGTCTCTTCGGCACGGCCATCCTGTTTTCCTACCTTCTGGTGCGTGCGGCGCTGTCGCCAGTGCCTTACCTTGCCAGGGCGGATTTCTTTTTGATGCTGGCCTGCCTGCTGGTCTATCTTTGCGCGGCGCGCGTGCTGGTAGCCGCCCGGCAGCGGATGCTGGTCGTCGGCGCCCTGCTGGCTTTGGGGATCGTGGATACCGTGGTGGGTGTGGCTCAGGCGGCGCTGGGGGAGGAATTCGTGCTGTTCGGTTTCATCCGCTCGTACGGATCGCGAGCGAGCGGACTCTTTATGAATCCGAATCATTTCGCCGGGTTTCTGGAAATCGTCGGCGTGCTGGGCCTCTCCGTCGCGTGGTGGAGCGCGCGGAAGCCGTGGGTCCGTGTTTTCGCCGGGTACATCACCGTGTGCTGCTACATCGGTCTGTTGCTTTCGCAGAGCCGCGGGGGGGTGCTCTGTGCGGTCGTGTCGCTGGTGGTCTGGGTTGGGCTGACGTTCCGCGCCGGCTATCTGGGAAATCCGCGCGGCTTCAGGCGCGTGCTGGTTCTCGGAGGGGGAGCGCTGGCATTGCTGCTCTGTGTCGGCGGGTGGTTCGTCTTTCAGCACATTTCCCTGCGCGAGCGGTTGGCGACGACGTTCGCGGGCGATATCCGTGTCGCAAACTGGCAGGCGGCGATGGAGCAATTCCGGTCGGCGCCCGCCTTTGGCACCGGGGCAGGCACCCACCTTTATTTAGGCCGCCTTTATCGCCAGCCCGTACTCCAGGTTGATCCGGTCCACGCGCACAGCGATTATCTCGAACTCCTCGCCGAGTATGGGCTGATCGCGGCGGCGGGGATGGCCGTTTTCCTGGCCCTTCACGCGGCCTCCGGTCTGCGGGCGCTTGGGCGTCTCGCCCGTGGCCTGCGGGAAAAGGGGGTGTCGGGCAGCGACGACCTCGCGCTGGTCATCGGTGCGCTGGCAGGTTTCGCGGCCATCGCCGCGCACTCGGCCCTCGATTTCAATCTGCACATCCCGGGCAATGCCCTGGTCATGGCATTCCTTTTCGGCATCCTCGCCCAGCCCGAGGAGCCATTGGATAATCCCGCGCCATCCGCCGATCGGCCGGCGCGTCGGACCCCCGCGCGAGTCGTGCTCGCGGCGCTCGGCGTCGTCGTCCTCGGGCTCGCGATCGCCGCGTGGCCAGGGGAGTTCTTCACGGAGCGCGCCCGCCTGGCCCTCCGCGACCAAGAATACCCCGAGGCAATCGCTCACGCCAAGCGTGCGCTCCGACTCGATCCGTGGAATCCGTTCACCTTTTTCCACCTTGGCGAAGCCTTCCGTCTCCAGGCCGAACTGGGGGAGGAGTACGCCACCCGCAAGGCGGACCGGGAGCAGGCCGAGCGAGCCTTTCAGGAGGGGCTCCGTCTTTTCCCGCAGGATGAAAACCTGCTCGTCCGCCGCGCCCAAGTCCTTGATCGCCTCCAGCGGTTTGAGGAAGCGGGCGCGTCGTACCGGGCAGCCATCGCCGCCGATCCACAGCTCAGGATCCTGCAGCAACTCTACGAGAAACACCGCGCGCTTTACGAATCCGCCCAGCCCGAGGCCTTGAGGTAGTTATTTTTTGTTTCCTCAAAAAAACGGTGGAATCCTGAAATCTCGCGTGGATAATACCCGGCCTTAAATCAGCCCCCTTATGTTCAAAACCATTCGCCTCACTCTCGTCGCCGCGGTCGCATTTTCCGCCACGTTGACCTTCACGCCGACGGCGAACGCGGCCATCAATGCGGATCTTTACAAATCCCTCCTGAAGAAAATCTATTTGAAGTCTGACGAGGGCGACGCAGGCGACATCCGCCGCATCATCTCGGACGCGATTGATAAACACGACGGCGATGACTTGGAGCTGGTGAAAAAGCTCATCGCGGCTCTGAAGAAAAACCGGGACCGGCTTCATGAGTTCGTTTCCGACGACGATCTGGATAGCATTCTCAAGAAGCTCAGGAAGAAGATCGCCCGTCAGCGCGCTCAGCAGAACTCGAATGGCGGGACGCAGGGGCCGATCACTGGGAGCGAGAGCCCCATCGTCAATCCGTAGAGGCGCGCAGGAGGCGCGGTTCAGCTTGGCCTCGCAGAAAGGAGGCGGGTGATGTCAGTCCCGACGAGGCACATGTCGTCGCCGAATTCTCCGGTGACGGAAAAGGCGCGGAGTTCTGCGAGGAGTTCGTCGAAAAGCTGTGGCGTCGGCAGGGCACTGCGCCGGGTGATGGCCTCGGTGAGCTGGCTCATCTCGTAGAGCGATTCGTCCGGGCCGTCGATTTCGTAGAGCCCGTCCGTGAAGAGCATGACGAGATCACCCTTTTCCACCATGCCCTCGCATGTCGTGTAGGTCGCGGTGTTCAGCAGCCCCAGCGCCGGGCCGGGCTTCTCGCCTTCGCGCTGGAGGCGCCCGACGGTGCCGGAGGAGCGGCGCACATGGAAGGGCGCGGGATGCCCGGCATTCGCCCAGCGCATGGTTCCGCGCGTGGCGTCCACGACGACGTAGGCCGCGGTGGCAAAGAGCGGGGTGGTCGTCTGGTGCAGGATGGCGCAAAGGCTGCGGTTCATCTCGGTGATGAAGCGGCCGGGATCGGCGGCGTCCCCCCGCAGTTCCTCCACGAGTCCGCGGACGATCGCCGTGACGAGGGCCGCGCGCACGCCGTGCCCCATGACGTCGCAGATGAGCACACCGGCCAGCGTGTCGGACAGCGCCAGGATGTCGAAAAAATCGCCGCCCAGCTCGGTGCTCGTGAAGTAGCGGTGGTAGAAGTGCAGCGCACTGCGCTCAGGCGAGGCATTTGAGGGGAAGACGGGGTAGTGGCGCGGCAGGAAGGCGGTCTGAAGCTCCCGCGCCATGTCGAGGTCAGCCTCCATCTCGGCGTTCTTTTCGCGGAGTTGCACGGCCTGCTCCTCGAGCTGCTCCTTCGCCTTGCTCAGCTCGAGGTTTTTCTGCACCGCCGTCTCGTAGGTCGAGAGCAGCAGGTCGATCGAGTGGATGCGCTCGGAAGTGAGCTGATACTTGTGGCCGGCGAAATAAATCTCCGTCGCCTGCTTTCCCCCGGCCTGCCTGCGCAGTTCGAGATTCGCGAGCACGTATTGGATGCGGGAGAGCAGAAATTCCTCGTCGTACGGCTTCACGATGAAGTTGTCCGCGCCGCATTCGAGGCCGCGCAGGATGTCCTTCGGATCGGAAAGCGAGGTGAGGAGGATGACGGGCAGATCCGTGAATTTCGGGTCGTCCTTGATCCGCCGGCAGAGCTCGTAGCCGTCCATCTCCGGCATGTTGATGTCGGTGATCACCAGCGTGGGCCGGTGCACGGCCAGCGCAGCCAGCGCCTCCTTGCCGTCGCGCGCGGGCTGCAGGACGCGGTAGCCGTGCCGTTCCAGGACGTGCCTGAGCTTGAGGAGCTGCGTGGGGCTGTCCTCGACGATCAGGATTTCCCCGTGTCCCGCGGGAACCTCGCTTGTCGCGCTCATACGGTTTTGAAGGTGACGGTCGCGCTGACGCCGCCGCCTTCCCGGTTGCGGAGTCGGATGCGCGCGCGATGCATGTCGGCGATTTTTTTCGCGACCGTGAGCCCCAGGCCCATGCCCTCTCCCGTCGGTTTCGTGCTGAAAAACGGCTCGAACAGTTTGTCGAGATTCTCCGCCGGGATGCCGGCTCCGGTGTCGGCGATCTCCACAAAAATCACGCGCTCGCCCTCGCGGAACTGCGCGCCCGCGCGGCTGCCGGGATCGAATGCGGTGTCGGCCGCCGCGACTGTGGTCGTGCCGGCGGCGACCGTGAGGGTGCCGCCGTCCGGCATGGCATGGATCGCGTTGGCGAGCAGATTGATGAAAAGCTGCTCGATCTTCGTGGCATCGACCCGCGGCTCCGGCAGGCCCGGATCGAAGCGGCGCACCACCTCGATCCGCTGCCGCCGGATGTCGTCGCCCAGCGCCGTGAGCGCGCGATCGAGCAGCGCCGGGAGCTTTGCCTCGCGCATTCCGAGCTTGTCCGGCGAGCCGAGATCCATCAGGCCGTTGATGACTCCGGCGGCGCGTTTCACCGCCTCCTTCATCTCCTGAAAGACCACCTGCCCGCTTTCGTCGATCGGCTGGTCGGAGAGAAAATCCATCCCCATTTCCAGGATCGCGAGCGGATTGCGCACCTCGTGGGCGACGCCCGCGGCGAGCCGCGCGACGGTGCGCAGCTTTTCCGCCTCGATGATGAGCGCCTGCGCGGCCTTCAGTTCCTCGTGCGCCTTGATCAGGTCCGCATTGGTCTGCACGGCGGTCTCGTAGGTGGAAAGGAGGAGGTTGAGGATCTGGCGGCGGTTCGCGGAGATTTCATACTGCCTGCCGGAAAAATAGACCGGGATCGCCGAGCCGTCCGTGCCGGGTCCGAGGCCGTCGTTCGCAAAAACCGAGCGGATGCGGGAGAGGAGGAAGGATTCCTCGTACGGCTTCACCACGAAATTGTCCGCACCGCACTCCAGCCCGCGGATGATGTCCTGTGGCCCTGAGAGCGAGGTGAGCAGGATGAGCGGGATGTCGCGCAGCTTCGGGCTGGCCTTCACTGCGCGGCAGAGTTCGTAGCCGTTCATCCCCGGCATCTGGATGTCTGAGATCACGAGCTTTGGCCGCTCGCGCGCGAGCGCATCGAGCGCCTCCTGGCCGTCGCGCGCGACGGTGACGGTGAAGCCGTTTTTCTCCAGCGTGTTCCGGAGGCGGAGCGCCTGGGTCACGCTGTCTTCGGCTATGAGGACCGGGTCGGATGCTGGAGTCATGGCGGTGGTGTGGGGCAGCGGGGGCTGAGGAGTGAGTGGAGCAGGGCGGCGAGGCGCGTGGGATTGGCCACATGCGTGGCCGCTTCGAGCCGGATGGCTTCGCCGGGCATCCCGTGGACTACCGAGCTTTCCTTGTCCTGCGCAAAAGTCACGGCTCCGGCGTCGCGCATGAGCCTCAGCTCCGCGGCGCCGTCCCGGCCCATGCCGGTGAGGAGGACGCCCGCCGCGTGCTGGCCGAAGTTTCGCGCGACCGCGCGGAAAAGAAATGACGCCGCCGGCCGCAGCCCGTGCTCCGCCGGCTCATGCCCGCACATGATCCGGCCGCTGGCGGTGATGCTCGTCTGGAAGCCGTCGGGCGCGAGCAGGGCGACACCCGCAGGGGCGATCTCGCCATGCTGCGCGAGCCGCACGGGCATGCCCGTGGCCGTGGTGAGCCAGTCGGCGAGACCCTGCACAAAGCCGGCGCTGATGTGCTGCACGATGACGACGGGCACTGGGCACGGTTTGGGCAGGCCCGCCAGCACGGTGTGCAGCACGGGTGGGCCGCCGGTGGATGCGCCGATGACCACGAGGCGGATGTCGCCGGTCGCCTTCGGCCGCACCACGGGCTCGGCCGGGCGCGTCTCAGCGCGCGCCCGCGGCCAGCGGCGGATGACGCGGACTTCGGCCATCGCCTTCACGGTGTCGATGAGCTTGCGCGCGAGCGCGGCGTGGGCGGGCGTGCCGGGCCCCGGCGGCTTTTCGACCGCGGCGACGGCCCCGGCCTCCAGCGCGCGGAACATCTGCGCCACATCGGCCGCGTCGAAGCTCGCGCTGACGATCACGATCGGCAGAGGCTGCGTCTCCATGATTTGCCGTGTCGTCTCAAAGCCGTTCAGGCCCGGCATGTGGATGTCCATCGTCACGACATCGGGTTTTGCCTCCGGCAGCATCGCGACCGCCTCCGCCCCGCTGCGCGCGTAGCCGACGATCTCAAAGCACGGATCGTAGCCGAGGACGCGCGTCAGCAGATCGCGGCTCACGCCGGAGTCGTCCACCACGAGGACCCTGATCTTGTGCGGGGCGGTCATAGCAGTTTGCGGACGATGTCGAGCAGGTTGCTCTGGTCGAAGCTGCTCTTGACGATATAGGCGCTCGCGCCCGCGTCGATCCCGCGCTCCCGGTGTTCGCGCGAGCCGAGCGCGGTCACGAGGATCACGGGGAGTTCCTTGAGCTTCTTGTCGGCGCGCACTTTCGTGGTGAGGTCAAAGCCGTCCATCCGCGGCATCTCCACATCCGAGACCAGCAGGTCAAAGTCGCGCGTCCGCAGGGAGGTCAGCGCGTCCATGCCGTCGGTCGCCGTGGTCACGAGGTAGCCCGCGGATTCGAGGATGTTTTTTAAAAGCATGCGCGATGTCACGGAATCGTCCGCCACGAGGATCTCGCGCGGGCGCACCTCCGCCGCCACAGGGCGGGCGGGGCGCGGCCCCGCGGCGCCGCGCACGGCGGACTTGAGCAGGTCGGCGGTGTTCAGGATCACGGTGGGGACTCCCGAGCCGAGGATGGTCGCGCCGGCGACATTGCGGACGCGGACCAGCGGCTTGCCGATGATTTTCACCAGCACTTCCTGCTCGCTCAGGACGCCGTCCACGGCAAAGCCGATGCGGCGCTCACCCGTGCCGAGCACCACGACCTCGATGAACGCGCCCACGTCGGGACTCCGCGGCAGTCCGAGCACTTCGTCGAGCCGGGCCAGCGCCACGGCGTGGCCGTTAAACAGGAAGGTCTCGCGGTTCTCTACCGTGCGAATGTCCTCGCGCCGGCAGCGTTTGATCGACTCGATCTTGGCCGTGGGAATGGCAAAGGACTGTCCGCCGGCGCTGACGAGGATCCCTTTGAAGGTGGCGAGCGTGATCGGGAGGACGATGCGAAATGTGGTCCCGACGCCGCTCGCCGTCTCGATGGTGATCTGGCCGTCGAGTTTCTCCACCTTCTCGCGGACGATCGCCATGCCGAGGCCGCGCCCGGAAATCTCCGTGATGATCGGGCTGGTCGAAACGCCCGAGTCGAAAATGAGCGCAAGGGCCGCCTTGCCGTCGAGGGCGCGCGCCTCCTCGATGGTGAGCGCGCCGCTGTGGACGGCGGAGCTTTTCACGCTCTCCACGTCGATCCCCGCGCCGTCGTCGCTGACGAGGATCTCCACCTTGCTCCCGTCGAGCTGGGAAACCGACAGCGTGACCGTTCCGGATGCGGGCCGGTGCGCCGCGGTGCGCTCGGCGGGCGTTTCGATGCCGTGGTCGATCGCGTTGCGCACGAGGTGGATGAGAGGATCCTTCATCTCCTGGAGGATGCGCTTGTCGATCTCGACCTCGCGCCCGTGCTGGTGGAGCGCGACCTCCTTTCCCTGCGTGCGCGCGAGGTCGCGGACGATCTTCGGAAAGATGTCGAAGAGCGTCGCGAAAGGGAGCATCACGAGGCGCTTGGCGTCGTCGAGCAGGGTGTCGATGAGGCCCGCGGTATTGCGCTCTTCCTGCTCGGCCACGGCGGCGAGGGCGGTCACGCGCTTCTCCACGGAGCGCATGTAGCCCTGGTTCCAGTCGAGAAAGGAGGCCAGCTTCGCGAGCGCCGCGGGGCTCTGGGCTGCGAGGTCGCCGCGCGCATGGTCGCGCACTTTCGCCCACTCCTTGCGCCACGCATCGAGCAAGCCGCTGAGCGCGCGGAGTTCCGCGGCGCTGCCGCTGGCGGTGAGTTTCACCGCGATCATCTCCTCCGCATGGCGTAGGAGCGCGTCCATCTTCGCCATCGGGATGCGCACGGTCTCGGCGATCTGCGGGGCGTCGGTCTCGGAAGCGGCGTGCGGCTCGTGCAGCGGGGCGGGGGCCGCTTCGGGCGCCGGCCCGGGCGCGGGAGCGGTGCGCGCCGGCATGGCGATTCCGGCGAGTTCGCGCACCAGCCCCGTGATTTCCATCCGCTCCTCTCCGCGGGTGGAGGCTTCGGGAAGCGGCAGCAGCCGCGCGAGGAGATCGATCGCCCGGTTCAGCAGGTCAAAGGTCTCCGGCGCGACTGGCGTGTCCTTTTGCTTCCAATGCGAGAAGACGCTCTCGAGCGCCTGGCACACCGACTCGATGTCCTCCCGGCTCACTGCGCGGGCCGCGCCTTTCAGGCTGTGGGCGTCGCGAAAGATCGTCTCGACGACCTCCGCCTTCTGCGTGCCGGACGGCGCCTTTTCCAGCGCCAGCAGGCCGGCCGTGATCGCCTGCAGGTGCTCGTCCGCCTCGATGGAAAATGCCTCGCGAAGCTGCTTGAGGAAGTCTTCGTCGGTCATGCCAGCGGGGCCCCGTCAGACTTTGAATTGACCGGCGAGCTGTTTGAGTTTCTCGCCGAGTTCCTGGAGCTGGCGGGCAGCGCCCTCCACCTGCCGCGTGCTCGTCAGCGTCTGCGTGCTCGCGGTCTTGATGCTCTCCATCGCCATCGCCACCTGCTCCATCCCGGCGAACTGCTGGCGGCTCGTCGCCGCGATCTGCGCCGCCGCGTGCGCCGCGCCGGCGATGCTCTCCGCCAGCGCGCCGATGGATTCGCCAGCCGCCTCGGACTGCTGCACGCCAGCCTCGACCGCCTTGCCTCCCTGCTCGGTCGCGAGCACCGCGCTGCCGGTCGCCTTTTGGATGTCGCTCAAAATCGCCCGCACCTGCGTGGTCGCCTGCTTGGACTGCTCGGCGAGGGTTTTCACCTCCTGCGCGACGACGGAAAAGCCCCGTCCCTCCTCGCCGGCCTTGGCCGCCTCGATGGCGGCATTCACCGCCAGCAGCTTGGACTGCGCGGCCAGGTCGTCCACGCTCGCGATGATCTCGCCGATGGTCTGGCTCTGCGCGCTGAGGCTGAGGATGCACTCGGCGATCTCGCCCATCTGGTCGCGGATGCCGTTCATGCCATCGATGGTCCGGTTGACGGAGTTCTTTCCGCCCTTGGCCACATCCGCGGCGTTCTGCGCCTGGTCGGACACGGTCTTCGCCCGGTCGCTGGAGAGCTGCGAAGTCTGGCGCACCTCCTCGACCGTGGTGGTGGTCTCGCTCACGGCGCTCGCCGCGTCGGCCGCGCTCGCGGCGAGCTGCTGGGTCGCCGCCACGATCTGGCTCGCCGAGGATGCGAGCACGCCGGCAGCGTCCCTCATCTCGCCCGCCTGCGCGCGGAGGGTGTCATTCGCGCGCCGGACCGCGCCGGTGCTTTCCTGAATGTCGTCGAGCATCTGGTTGAAGGCGTCCGTGAGCACGCCGAGCTCGTCATTGCTGAGCTTCTTCGCGCGGACGGAGTAGTCCCGGGTTTGCGCGATGCTTTTCGCCGTGTCCGTGAGGGCAAAGATGGGGCGGGTGATGAGGCCCTGGAGCGCGGAGGAAAGCGCGAGCGCGAAAAGGAGCGAGCCGATGAGGATCAGCGCGGAGATCCGCGCGTAGGAGACGAGCTGGGTGGTGAGATCGACGAGGTCGGCTCGCAGGTAGAGCGTGCCCACCCGGTTCTCGTTCAGCATGACGCCGCGCACCACGATGAGGCGGTCGCCGGAGAAACGCGTGCCGTCCGCATCCGGGTGCCGCGGCAGAAGCTGCCTGCCCGCACCGGGGGCGAAGACGGAAAAGATCGCGCCGTCCGCGTCGTAGAGGCATGCCACCTCGACCGCCGGCTCCGCGACCAGAGCCCGGAGCGTGTCCCTGGCGGCATCAGGATCGTTGAACCGGATCGCCGCCGTGCTGTTGCTCGCCAGCGCCTCCGCGAGCACGCTGAGATTGCGCGCCTTGGCCTGCCGGAAAGTCACGCGCTCATACGCCACAAACACGGCGCAGGCCACGAGCAGCGCCACGCTCGTGGTCCCCATGACTGCCAGGCTCATTTTCCGCTTGATAGGGAGATCTCGAAAAGACGGCATGGTGTGCGGCGGTCAGCGATGGTGACGACGGATCGGCGAAGTGCCGGTTTCTCCGTCTGAGGTTGGAAGCGTGGTGCGCATCGGGCGGTTCGATTAAAGCGGATTCAGGCGTTGGCTGGCAAATGCGGAGATGGCGGGACGGTCACGGGCGGTCGAGATCCTGCAGCCGGGAGCTCAAACGCAGGCCCGCGCGCTGCGCGGCTTCGGCATTGATCGCCAGCCGCATGCGGCTGCCCTCCAGGCGGATGGCAATGACGCCTCCCAGCCGGGTGAACTGCTCCGATTCTCCGACGGTCAGGATCGCCCCCTGAAGCGCGCCGATCAATTCGGCGATGCTCGCGTTTTCCGACTTGGAGATGAAGACAAGCTGGCAGTTTCTCACGTCCTCCGCCTTGCGACCCCGCCGGATCACAATCTTGCGCCCCGCGACGGACTGGCCCTGCACGAGCGTGTCCAGCGCCCCGCCGAATGGATCGTCGCCGAGGATGCCGATCTGGAACGGGGCCGCGGCGTCGGGGAACGCCTTCGCCGGCCATTTGACGAACTGCGTGAAGTTCGCGAGCCACGCCGCCTTGACCTGGTACTCCGAGAAATCCGCGCCGTGCGCGCGAAACTCGCCCGCGAAGACCGTCAAAAGCCACACGATCCCGGCTTGGACGCTGCGGACAAGACCGCGCCGAAAGTGATCCTCTCCTCCGTTTGCTTGGTCTGGGTTCATAGCTGGCCTCGTTTCCCTCGGGTTGTTTCTTTCAAAAAGACAGGCGCATGCCAAACACCGCGCTGAACGTCTCCTGTGGAGACGCGAATGGGGTGAACTGGGTCTGCGCGTTATGGTTGTCGGTGATGTTCCTGAGATCAGCGTAAAATTCGACGCAGTCCCGAGGCGTATAGAGAATGTGCAGGTTCGCCTCCCACGGATTGTGCAGCTCGTCCGCCAGCGTGCCGGGATTGACATTCCTCGGAGTCGAGCGGGCGACAAGGCTCGGCGTGACGAAAAGCTGGGGAGTGATCGCCCAAGTCGCACCGAGGCGGAAGTTATGCTGGGAGATGCCTTTCAATCCGGTGATCGTTCCGGCGGTCGTTTCCTCGTACGTCGTGAACGAATAGGAAAACCAGGTGCTGAGGCTTCGTGTCAGCTTTGCCTTTCCGTAGAAATCGACGCCGGCATTCCGGCTCTTGCCGCTGTTTACTGACGTGACTACTTTGCGCGGGCTCGTCCCGTCCACGTCCACAAACACGGGATCCAAGATGATATTCTGCGGAAATGCGCCGTCGGAGACGAGGATCAGGCTGCTTTGATCGCCGTAGTAAAGACTGAGCCCGAGGTTGTACGTCTCCTTGTTGTAAGTCAGACTTAGCTCGTGGGTCTTTGACGTTTCCGGCTGGAGCGCAGCATTCGGGACTGCGATGACATCGCCGCGGTCATAGGCCGCATTGAAATACGGCGCCGGGGAGATGTAAGCCCATGAATAGCTGTACTTGGCAGTCAGCGCGTCGGTGATGTCGTAAATAACCGCCGCCCGCGGAGTATAGGATGGATCCTCGATCCGTGAGTCCTTATCCACTCTGCCGCCGGCGATGACCTTCAGCTTCTGATTGATCTGCCAGGAGAGTTCGAGATACGCGCCGTACCTGTCGAACTCCGAGTCCACCACCCGCGGCGTCTCAATACGCGACCCGGGGTTGCCGGCCTCGGTGAAGTAAACAAAGCTGCCGCCCTGCCTGATGATGTCATTGTGGCCGCCCGGTCTCGCGCCGCCCGGCACTGTGGATTTCGGAATGATGTCGTAATTCGTATAGATGCCGCCGAGAAGTGCGGAAAGGGACGAGGAGAAATCCACGCGCAGAGTTTCCTCGACCGAGAGGCTCTGACCGTTGGCGTACTTGAAGTCATTGTAGAACCATTCCCTTTCATTCAGCGGAAAAACATAGCGACTGACGGGATCGACCTCGTACCAGTTATAGGTCACTGAGGAGCTGAGCTTCACCTTTTCCGTGATCTGCCAGTCATACTTTGCCTCGGTGACCCACGAACTGTCCTCCCATTTCGCCTGCGGAACAAATGCCAGCACGGCAGGGCCGTATCCTTCGGCGCTGCTGCGCGAAGATTTGCGATACCACGACTGGATGGAGAAGCCGCCGATCTCCAGCTTGACGAAGGCGTTGAGTCCGAAATCGTGGCGATCCGGTACTGTGCCGCTGCCCTTTGGCTCGGCGACTTTTCTAAAGGCATCCCAATATTGAGGGTACTCAATGTCCAGGCGGGTAAGGTCGGAGTCGTGATACTGGATGTAGCCGTTTAGCAGGATGTTTCGCGCTGCGTCGAAAACCTTGCCAAAAGATCCCCAAACCTCGTGCTCGCTGTTGAATCCGCCGCCGCCGCCCAGCTCCACTTCCAGTTTCCCGGAACCTGGCGGCTGCTTGGTCTTCACATTGATCACAGCATTGATCGCGTCTTGCCCGTAAAGGGTGGAGCCCGCTCCGTAGATGACCTCGATCTGCTCCGCCTGCCGTACGCTGAAATCGCTGCGAAGCGGGAAGTATTCGCCGCCCGGCGGGTTGACGCGCATGCCATTGACGAGGACAACAATCTTGTTGTTCCCCGTGATGCCTCGGACGGAGACCTGGCTTCCGATTTCGGAGAAAAAATTGCCCGCTACATCCATCCCCGGCAGATCCCGCAGGACATCCTTCAGGGTCGAATAGCCGCGAAGACGGATGTCCTTCTTGTCGATGACGATGACCGTTCCAGGGGCGGCGGTTGCCTTTTCCTCCTTCTTCGACGCGGTGGTCACCGTGGCCACTTCCAGTTGCATCAGGTCTTCCAGGCTGAGGTTTCTCAGCTCGGCGGCGGAGGCGTTCGATGGCGGTGCGGCGATGGAAGCCAGGGGCACCGCTGGCGCTGCCACGCATGGCTGCGGCTGGATGAGGGCGCAGGGGACGGCAATGCTGCCGATCAGGGCGGCGCGGGCGGCGAGGCGTGAGTTTCGCAGCCAGCCAGTTGCGGGAGTGGGCGGGGTTTGCATCGGAGTTTCTGGGTTGGATTTCTTGCAGGTAGTGGTGCGTGTGGAGGACTCGTGGTGAAAGGTGGCGCGGCGGTCAGAACTCCAGTTTCACCATGCCGTAGATGCCGCGCCGAATTTCTACGAGCGGGCTGCGGACGAAGGGGTTCGTGCCGAATTCCGGGTGGTGGCTGTCGAGCAGGTTCTGGCCGACGAGTGAGAGTTCCAGATTTTTTCGCGGACGCCAGCTCAGCCGCACGTCCAAAGAGACGTAGGCCGGCACGGTGTCCGAGACGCCGGGCAGGCCGCCGGGGTTGAAGCCGGAGAGGCGGTCCACGTAGCGGCCGATGAGGTCAAAGTCCACGTCGCCCGGCAGGCTCCAGGAGGATTGCAGGAAAGCCTGCTGCTGCGGGCTCTGCCCTTCGGCGGCTTCGGTCGCGGGGCCGAGGTCAGTGTCCCGGTGCAGGTTCATCTTCAGCACGGTGTAACTGCCGGAGAGGCGCCACCAGTCGGTGAGCCGCAAGGTTGCGGAAAGTTCGGCGCCGTAGGTTTCGCCGTTCATTCCATTGTCGAACTGGGAGGCAGCCAACAGCGGGGCCGGCAGGGTGGACGCGAGGGCGGGGTTGGACCGGTTGATCCGCAGCTCGTCGTACACATTGTAGAAAAGGGCCGTGTCCACCGTGAAGGCGTCCGTCGCCTGAATGCGGTATCCCATTTCGTAGGCCCAGACCTCCTCGGGATTCAGGCTGCGGTTTGCCACGGTGCGCACGCGCGGGAGCGCTGTGGGCGGAAACGGCACGGCGGTGAACTGCGCGTCGTCCTCGGTGAAGGTGCGCGTCCGGACGGCGCGGGAGGCCGCGGCCCAGACCGACTGCCGCTTGGTCGGTGTCCAGAGCAGCCGGGCGGTGGGCTGCACCTCCCATCCTGTGAAGTC
>JANOBH010000255.1:0-2658 GCA_031411535.1 Chthoniobacter sp.
GCACGCGCGCGCTCGGCTTCGGTCGGCGGGCGGGAGAGGGTGAGCATGTAGGCCATGGTGATGCGCTGGCTGTGGTCGTACTGCGTCATGGCGAGCAGCCGCTTTGCGAGCGCCTGCGCGGGGACATTGGTGGTGTCGCGCGCGGGGACGACGAGGCTCGGCTCGGCGAAGTCGAAGACCGCGAGCACGTCCGGCACGAAGTCGCGCACGATCGGCAGATAGACGCTGCGGTAGCGGGCTTCGATATTGAAAGCCGTGGGGCGGATGCTGCGTCCGATGTAGCCGTCGCCGACATTCGCGACGACCGAGCCGTGCGGCGGCGTGCGTTCGAGTTGGCCGCTGGCGGCGAGCACCGCGTCGCGGATCGCCTCGGCATCGAGGCGGCGCGGGCTCATGCGCCAGACGAGCACGTTGTCGGGATCGGCCTCGTAGTTTTTCGCGTTGTGGGCGGTGCCAAGCTGGTAGGCGCGGCTGAGGACGATCGAGCGGACGAGCGATTTCACCGACCAGCCGTCGCGCATGAATTGCGTTGCGAGCAGGTCGAGCAGCGCGGGGTTTGTCGGCTCCTCGCCGGTCGCGCCGAAATTGTCCGCGGTGCGCACGAGACCGTCGCCGAAGAGATTCAGCCACACGCGGTTCACCATGACGCGGGCGGTGAGAGGATTGGATTTGTCGGTGAGCCATTCGGCGAGTTCGAGCCGGCCGCTCTGCCGCGGGTCGATCGCCGGCTTCGAGCCAGGGGTCAGGACCGTGAGGACGCCGCGGGGAACGACGGGTCCCGCGCCGTCCACTTCGCCGCGGATATAGATCGGGGAGTCGCCGGGCCTGCCCTCCTGCACGCCCATCACGAATCCTGCGCCAGCCGCGGCGGCTGGCGTGGGAGCCGGTGCGGCGGCGGTTTCGGGCAGTGTGCCGTTCGCTTTCAGGCGCGCGAGGATTCGAGTCCGCTCAGCCGGGCTCATCGCTGCGAGCTTCACCGCCCGCTTTGGAAACTGGGCCGCCAGCGCCGTGAGTGGATCGACCGGCGCGATGGGAGCGGCGGGTGCAACCGCCGGCTGCGGCGGTGGCGGTGTGCCGGCGGAATCGCTGAGCGTCAGCAGACGCGTGCCGTTCCGGTTTCCCTGCGTGGCCTTTCCGGTGCCGCCCGCGGTGCCGAAGAAGGTCTTCGAGCTGCGGAAGATGCCGGCGAGCGCGTAGTAGTCCCGCGTCGGGATGGGGTCGAACTTGTGATCGTGGCATCGGGCGCAGGCCGCTGTCAGCCCGAGCACGGCGCGCGAGGTCACGTCGATCTGCTCATCCACGAGATCCATTTCAAACTGCACGCGGTTTTTCTCATTCAGCCCCTTCGGCCCGAGCGCGAGAAAGCCGGTGGCAATGAGATGCTCATTGCGCTCCGCCGTGTCCTTCGACGGCAGCAGGTCTCCCGCGATCTGCTCGCGGATGAACTCGTCATACGGCTTGTCCGCATTGAAGGCCGCGATGACGTAGTCGCGATACCGCCACGCCTCGGGGAACGTGTAGTTGCGCTCCTTGCCGGTCGATTCCGCGTAGCGCGCCACATCCAGCCAGTGCCGTCCCCAACGCTCGCCGAATCGCGGCGAGGCCAGCAGTTTGTCCACGACCTTGGCGAAGGCGTCGGGCGCGGTGTCCTTGAAAAAGGCGTCCATTTCCTCCGGCGTCGGCGGCAGGCCGATGAGGTCGAAATAGGTGCGCCGAATCAGATTGCGACGGTCGGCGTCCGCGACTGGCTTCAGCCCTTTCGCCTCCAGGCCGGCGAGGATGAAGCGGTCGATGTCCGTGCGCGGCCATTGCTTGTCGGCGACAGCGGGCGCAGGCGCGGCGACCGGCGCTTTGAACGCCCAGAACTCGCGCGCCTTTGTGAAGTCGATCTCCCTTTTCACCGCCACCGCCGGGCCGTCGCGCGGGTCGGGCGCGCCCATCTTCACCCACTTCTCAAAGTCGGCGATGACATTGTCCGGCAGTTTGCCGCCGCTCTTTTCCGGCGGCATCGCCATGTCCTTGTCGGTGTGGTGCAGCGCCTTGATCAGCAGGCTTTCTTCGAGATTGCCGGGCACGACTGCGTGGCCGGAGTCGCCGCCTTTGCGGATGCCGTCGCGCGTGTCGAGGAGCAGTCCGCCCTTCACCTTGTCCGCCTCGGCGGAGTGGCACTTGTAGCACTTCGTGGAGAGGATCGGGCGGATGCTCTTTTCAAAAAACTCGAACTGTGCCGGATCGGGCTTGGCCGCGAGATCGGGCGTCTTTACCGCTGCGAAGGAGGGCGCGGAAATGAGGGCGAGCGCGGCAGCGGCGCTGAGTCTTTTGGCGGGGAAGCTCATGTCTGAGAGATAACAGCGTTTGAAGGGGAAGGTTGGGACAATTCCGCGCGAGATTCTGCCGGTGAAGCTGTCGGCTTCCCCTGAGGGCTCCGAGGCGTCACTGTGCCGGTGCCGTTATGCCGCTTCTGCCGCTCATCCTTGCGTCCGCTTCGCCGCGGCGACGGTCGCTTTTGCAGGAGCACGGATACGTGTTTTCCGTCGAGGCGGCGGATGTGGCGGAAAGCGCGCCCCCGCATCTGACTCCGGGCGAAATCACCCTGCGCAATGCGCGTGCGAAGGCGCTCGCCGTGGCGCGGCGGCATCCGGAGGCACTCGTGCTCGG
>JANOBH010000256.1:0-2195 GCA_031411535.1 Chthoniobacter sp.
GGGTTCAGATGCATACGGCTGACTCCGCGCTGCCCGCGGAACTTTCCGAGAAGGTTCAACGATTGCGCCGGCTCTACGACGCGAGATGCGATGAAGCGCGCGTCCTGTGCGACGGCCATAGTGCTGAACTCGCGGGCCGGATCATCCGTGCGGCGCGCAATCTCGCCGTCAGCCAGGGTGTCCCGATCGGCGACATTCCGCCGACGCTCGCGCAGATTTCACCGCCGGATGCGATGGAGCGGCCGGCATTGATGAGCGACCTCTTCGGCGGGCCGGATGGCGGTTACTTTTACGATCTCGCTCCGCCGGGACACGTCCTCGCGGGATTCCGCGTGCGCTCCGGGACCGGCCGTGGGGGACGCTACGTGGTTCGGGCGATAGAGCCGATCTGGCGTGCTCCCGGTGAACGCGCGCTGGGCCCGAAGCGCGGCCAAGGCGGCGACCGCGAGGAGTTTCTCGAAGCGGCGGAGGGCTACGCCGTCTGTGGCGTCCGCCTGCGCGCGAGCGTGTGCATTTTGGGAATGCAGGTGATCTTCATGAAGGTGGCCGCCGATGGTTCGGTCGATCCAAAGGACAGTTATGAGAGTCCGTGGGCGGGTTCGTCCCGGCCTGATTTCACGCGGGTTCTGGAGGGATCGGGCCGCCCCGCAATCGGCTTCTACGGCCGCGCAGGTGCGGAACTCGATTCGATGGGTTTGCTGTTCTTGAAATGAAGGGCTTCGGGAGCGCAGGCCGGCATCGCGGCTGGTGCAGGACGCTCACACAAACGCCTCGGCAACCGAGTCGGCCATCATCTTGCCGCGGCGGGTGAGAACCACGCGGTCGCCGCGCGTTTCCAAAAAGCCGAGCGACTGAAACTCGCGCAATGCCTCCGGCCAGCGGGTGAAGTCGGCGGCGGCGAGACCCTCGCGCGTGCGGACGGCGAAGGCGGCGATTTCGCCTTCGCGAGTAGCGGGTGAAAGCTCTTCCACGAAATGTTCGACGCTTTCTCCGGAGAGGATGCGGCGGGTGTATTCGGCAGTGTCGGGGAGGGCCTGCCAGCGGCGGAGGCCGACGGTGGAGAATGCGCTGGGGCCGAAGCCGAGGTAATCCGCACCGCGCCAGTAGGCGAAGTTGTGCGCGGACTCGCGGCCCGGCTGCGCGTAGTTCGAGATCTCGTACTGCGCGAAACCGGCGGCGGGCAGCGTGTCCATGGTCGTCTCGAAAAGGTCGGCGTCGCGGTCGTCGTCCTGTCGGAAAGTGCCGAGCTGGAGCTGGCGGAAGTAGGCGGTGTCCTCTTCGTAGGTCAGGCAGTAGGACGAGACGTGCTCGGGCTGGAGCGCGATGGTGCGCGCGAGCGTGGCCTGCCACTGCGCGAGCGTCTGGCCGGGGACGGCAAACATGAGGTCGATATTGATGTTGTCGAAGCCCGCGCCGCGCAATGTGGCGAACGTCTCCCCTGCCTGCGCCGCGTCGTGGACACGCCCGAGCGTCTTCAGCAGCGCATCGTCCCACGACTGCACGCCGAGGCTGATCCGCGTGACGCCCGCGCCCTTCAAAAGCCGCGCCTTTTCCGCGCGCACCGTCGCGGGGTTCACCTCGAAGGTCCACTCGCGCAGCCCGCTCAAATCCAGCCGCGCCCGCAGGCCGGCGAGCAGGTAGTCGAGCTGATCCACCGTCAGCGCGCTCGGCGTGCCGCCGCCGAAGTAGATCGTCTCCGGGTGCAACGTGAACCGCTTGCCCGCCTCCTCCACCTCGCGCAGCAGAGCATCGAGAAACGCAGTCGTCTTATTGGCCGCGCCCGTCTCGACGTAGAAGCTGCAGTACGGGCAGAGCTTCGGACAAAACGGGATGTGGAAGTAGAGATGGCGGATCATCGCGGGTAAGCCACCGCTCACATCCAACCGCGAGGCCGTCAACTTTAGTGCGCCGTCGCCTTTTCCGCGCCGAGGCCTGTCTGGGAGCGGACGCTGAGTTCGGAGAATTTCGATTCCGCCTCGACATCGCGCGGGGTGAGGACGGTGCCGAGGTAGGCGGCGAGGAAGCCGAGCGGGATGCTGACGATGCCGGGATTTGCGAGCGGGAAGGGCGCGGTCGCGGCTGTGTAGAGGCCGTTTTTGCTCAGGAGGATGAGGACGATCGAGGAGAGCAGCCCGATGCCGAGTCCGGCGACGGCCCCGGTGGTGTTGAAGCGCTTCCAGAAGATCGAGAAGAGG
>JANOBH010000257.1:0-17393 GCA_031411535.1 Chthoniobacter sp.
ATGGCGACCCGCTGGCTCCGGCCGAGGTCATCGAGCTCACGCGCCGCAGCGTGCCGGACCCGCTCATCCTCCGGCAGATCGACGACACCGGGCTCGACTACATCCTCGGCAAGGACGACGTGGCGCGGCTCCGCGCCGCCAAGGTCAGCCCGCCCGTGCTCGATGCGCTCGTTCACGAATCCGACCGTTTCGCGCGCAGCTACAATCCCGGCTTCGGCCCGCACTATGTGAGCCCGTACGACGACGTCATCTACGAGCCGGACCCCTACCGCTTTACGCGGGATGCCACGGTCGGCGTCGGCTTCAGCGGCTACCACGGCCCGCGGACGTACGATCCGTACGTCTGGCGCCGGTAGCAGATGCGCCGGGGATTGAGGACCCGTCGGGACCGTGCCGTTCCGCACGGCAGGCGGTTTGACTTTGGCATGGGCGCTCCGTACTTCATCGGGCCGTGAATGAGGCCGCTCCCGCTGCTGGTGGAAAAACGATCACGCTGCTGACGGCGACGTGCATCGTGGTGGCGAACATGATCGGCACCGGGATTTTCACGAGCCTCGGATTTCAGGTCGGGGATCTGCCGAGCGGCTTTGCGATCATGGCGCTCTGGGCGCTCGGCGGGGTGTGCGCGCTGTGCGGCGCGCTCTCGTATGCGGAGCTGGGCGCGGCGCTGCCGCGCTCGGGCGGCGAGTACCGGTTCCTCGGCACGATCTATCATCCGGCGGTCGGTTTCCTCGCGGGCTGGGTCTCGGCGACGGTCGGCTTTGCCGCGCCGGTGGCACTGGCGGCGATGGCTTTCGGGCGATACTTCGCGGGGCTCGTGCCGGAGGCAAATGCGGTGCTGCTTTCGCTCGCCGTGGTGTGGGTGGCCACGCTCTTCCTGCTGCGTGATGTAAAGATGGGGAGCGCGTTTCAAAACGTGTCCACGCTGCTGAAGGTGGCGCTCATCCTGGTGGTCATCGCCGCCGGATTCCTCGTCACGCAGGTGCAGCCCGTCTCCTTTTTTCCCGCGCCCGGCGACGGCGCGCTGGTGCGCAGCGCGCCCTTTGCGGTCAGCCTCGTGTATGTGATGTACGCCTACTCGGGCTGGAATGCCTCGACGTATATCGTGGGTGAGATGCGCAATCCGGGGCGCGACATCCCGCGGTCGGTGGGGCTGGGCACGCTGCTCGTGATGCTGCTCTATCTCGGCGTGAACGCGGCCTTTCTCCGCAGCACGCCGACGGCGGAGATGGCGGGAAAGGTGGAGGTGGGGCTGACGGCCGGGCCGTATCTTTTCGGCGCGACGGGCACGGCTGTGATGGCGGGGCTGATCTGCGCGGGGCTGGTCTCCTCGGTCAGCGCGATGATGTGGATCGGGCCGCGGGTGACGATGGCGATGGGCGAGGACCTGGCACCGCTGCGATGGCTCGCGCGGAAGACGGCGGCGGGAATCCCCGTGCGGGCGATTCTCGTGCAGTTCGCCGTCGTGAATGTGCTGCTGCTGACTTCGAGCTTCGAGAAGGTGCTGACCTATGTGCAGTTCAGCCTCCAGGTGTGCTCCTTTCTCACGGTGCTGGGGGTGATCGTCCTGCGCTTTACGCAGCCGGCGCTGGCGCGTCCCTACCGGGTGTGGGGCTATCCGGTGACGCCGCTGGTTTTTCTCGCGATCAGCGGGTGGATGCTCGCCTACGTCTGGCGCGAGCACCCCCACGAGTCGTTGTGGGGCCTGGCGACGATGGCGCTAGGGCTGGTCATCTACTTCCTGGTCCCGTCAGACTCGGTGCGTTCCGGGAAATGAATCGCACTATGAAATGGAAGCCACTGCTCCTGCTGCTGCTCGCTCTCGTCTCCGCCGCGCGTCTCTGCGGGCAGGAGGCGGCAAAGGCGGACGAGACGGCGCGCTTTCTCGCCGGGCTGCCGGTGCGCGATTCCGCGCTGGAGCCGCTGACACGCCAGCGGGCATGGGCGGAGCACGCCACGGAATTTGACAAGGCGTGGAAGGAACTCGACGCCCGGCAGCTCGCCAGGATCCGCGACTGGGGTGCGGCGACGCTCGGCGAAGGCTTCACGGCGCGGGATGCGGTGTTCTATCCCTTCAGCGGGCCGGACATCCTCTACGCGCATACCTTTTTCCCGAATGCCTCGACGTATGTGCTCGCTGGGCTGGAGCCGGTGGGTGCTGTGCCGGACGTGGAGCATCTGCCGCCGGCCGCGCTCGCCTCGGGGCTGGCGAATCTCCGAAAATCGCTCAATTCGGTGCTGAGCTTTTCCTTTTTCATCACCCGGGAAATGAAGGTCGATCTCCGCCACAATCAGCTCAGCGGGACGCTCCCGATCCTCTACGTCTTCCTCGCACGGGCGGGCTGCCGGATTGAAAAGGCGGAGCTGACCAGCCTCGACCGGTTCGGTGGAAAGGTCGCGGGCAAGACCTCGACGCCCGGCGTGAAGATCACCTTCACCCGTGCGGGCGGTCCGCAGCAGACGCTCTACTATTTCACCGCGGACCTCTCAAATGACGGGATCGCGAGCGATCCGGGTTTCATCAAATTTTGCGATTCGCTCGGCACGGGGCGGACGTTTGTGAAGGCTGCTTCCTACCTGATGCACTCGGGCGGGTTTTCAAAGGTCCGCGACTTTCTGCTGACGCACAGCTCCGCGATCGTGCAGGACGACTCGGGCATCCCGGTGAAGGACTTCGACCCCGCAAAATGGACGCTGCGGTGCTTTGGCGCGTATCCGGGACCGATCGAGACTTTCAAGCAGCACGCGCAGCCGGAGCTGGCGGCGGCCTACCGTGACTCGGCGGCGCCCGCGCTGCCGTTCGGCTTTGGCTACCGCTGGCACGCCCGCGAGTCCTCGCTCATCCTCGCCACGCCCAAATAGCACGCACCGCACGAATCCACCGAAGCCATGAAACTCGCACCGCTCCTCTTCGCCCTCGCCCTCGCCGCGCCCCTCACCCGCGCCGCGCAATCGCCGGACGAGGCGGCGCGCTTTCTGGCCGGTCTGCCCGTGCGTGACCCCGGGCTCTCCGCCCAGCCCGGGTGGGGCGCCCATGCGGATCGCCTGAGCCGCTCGTGGGCGCGGATGGATCAGCGCCAGCTCGTAAAGGTCCGCGCCTGGGCGGCGACGCACCTCCCGCAGGCCCACCGCAGTTCCGCGGCGGTCTTCTACCTGTTCAGCGGCCCGGATTTCCTCTACGCGCAGACTTTTTTCCCAAACGCCGCCGACTACATCCTCTGCGGCACCGAGCCCGTGGGCACCGTGCCGGACATGACGCAGATGCCGCCCGGCGCGCTAGCCGCCGATCTCGATAATCTGCGGCGCTCCCTCGATACGATGCTGACGACGCATTACTTCATCACCAAGGACATGCGGGTGGATCTCACGCGCGGGCAGGTCGCCGGGACGCTGCCGGTCCTCTACGTCTTCCTCGCGCGCACGGGCTGCACGATCCAGCGCGTGACCACGGATTCAGGCAGCGCGAGGATCGACTTCACCGGGCCGGCCGGGCAGCGGCAGACGCTCCACTATTTCAAGACCGATCTCTCGAACGGTGGCGGCAACGCGGCCTTTTTCGGCTTCTGCAAAAAGCATGCGCCGGGCATGAGCCTGGTGAAGTCCGCGAGCTACCTCATGCACAATGACGGCTTTTCGACGGCGCGAAATTTCCTCCTCGCGAACAGCAGCGTCATCGTCCAGGACGACTCCGGGATCCCCCTGCGTGCCTTTGATCCCCGGCGCTGGACGCTGCGGTTTTGCGGAAACTACGAAGGTCCCATCGAGCTCTTCAAGGACCACTACCAGCCGGATCTCGCCGCCGCCTATCAGCGCAGCAATCCGGCACCGCTCGGCTTTTCCTTCGGATACGCCTGGCAGGCGTCAAAGGGTGCGCTGATCGTCGCCACGCCCCGGTAAACGCCCGCTTCAACGGTGGACAAGCCATGGTGTGCCGCCCCTTGGACAAGCGGCACACGGTCCGTTTTACGGGTGAACGGAGAAATTGCTTCCCAATTGGATAAAAACATTGTTCGCGGGCCAAAACGCGACTAAGGAGCCCCGCGCGAAAGTTCCGCCTTCGCGAGCGAGTCTTCCCCCACCTTTGAACTCCGCAATCTCTTTCCCAATGAAACACCCGCTGACGATCGTTCTTGCGCTCGTCCTCGCAGGTGGCTCGCCGGCCTTCGGGCAGCAGGGATCCACCCAGGTCATCGCGATCACCGGGACTGCCGCACCCGGCTTGGGGGCGAATTTCTCGAGCTTTAGCGACGCCGTCCTCAATGGCAGCGGCACCGTCGCCTTTGTCGGCAACGCGGGAACAGGAAAGGCGGCTGTTTACGAGACCGCGGCGGGGGCGCTTGTCACCATCGCATCCACCGGCCAGAGCGCGCCGTTCATCGGCGGCACCTTCACCGGCTTCGCCGCCCCGCTTCTCAATGAGAACGGCACGGTTGCCTTTTTTGGGAGCAACGGGGGCGTATTGAACTCCTTCGCAACCACCGGGATTTACACCGGGACCGGCGGCACGCTGACCGCGATCGCCACCACGGGCCAGTCCGCCCCCAGCATCGGCGGGCCTGTCACGATTTTCGGAACGGCCTCGCTCACGGACAGCGGCATCGTCGCTTTCAAATCCATCGTTTCCGACGGACCGGAGGACACGACGACGCCCACGGGAATCCTTGCAGGCACCGGCGGCGGCACCGCCGGGAGCATGAACGTCACCCCCGTCGCGACGACGAGCCAGACGGCCCCCGGAATCGGCGGATTATTCACCAGCTTCGGCGATGTGGTGCAAAACACCCTCGGCTTCTCCGCCTTCACCGGAACCTCCAGCAACGGGACGGCGATTTACACGAGCATGGGCGGGAGCCTTTTCACCATCGCCACCAGCGCCCAGGTGGTGCCGGTGATCGGGGGGAACTTCACCCTCATTTTCAATCCGGCGCTGAATGACCGGGGCACCGTCGCCTTCGCCGGGATCACCGCCAATGGGCGCGGTATCTTCACCGGCTCCGGCGGAGCCTTGACGCCCATCGCCACGACCTCAAGCGCAGCTCCCGGCCTGACCGGAAATTTCACTAATTTCTTTGAGACCTTGCTCAGCAATTCCGGCGCGGTCGTCTTTCGCGGCATCGCCTCCAATGGAAGCGGCATCTACACTGGGTCCGGCGGAGCACTCCAGACCGTGGCCTCGACGACGCAGGCCGCGCCCGTCATCGGCGGAAATTTCTCCGCTTTTTCGAAGCTCGCGGTGAACGATGTCGGAGCGGTCGCGTTTCTCGGAACGAGCAACTCCGCCGGCGCCCCGAAAGGCCTTTACCTTGGCGACGGCCAGGAGCTTGTCACCGTGGCCTACACCGGGCAGACCATCGCCGGCAGCACCGTGACCAGCCTGACATTCGTCGGTGGCGTCGATCGCGGCGGCAGCAGTCAGATCAACAACAACGGCCAGATCACATATCGAGCCACGCTCTACAATGGGACGACCACCACGGCCGTTATCCTTTTCACCCCCACCCTGCATTTTCGGAATCCCGCCGGCGGTTCCTGGGCCGCGAACTCCAACTGGACCGTCGGCATCCTCCCGGCCTCCGTGCATGACATCCTCATCGACCCGGCCTCTTCGCTCACCGTCGGCGGCCCGATCTCCCGCACGACGGTCAAGAGCCTGACCGTCAACGGCACCGGACCCGGCATCGCTGACCTCGCCCTCCAATCCGGCGGCGTCATCAGCGCGACCAACGGAATCACCGTCGGCTCCGCCGGCAAGGTCAGCGGGACCGGCAAGCTCATCGCCAATGTCTCAAACGCCGGCGTCATCGCCCCCGGCCTCGCCGCCTCCGCGGGCTCCCTCAGCGTCATTGGAAATCTCACCCTCCAGCCGACCTCGCGCCTCGCCTTCGACATCGGCGGTCTCACGCCGAAGACCGGCTACGATTTTCTAAACGTCTCCGGCATCTTCGGCCTCGGAGGCACATTCGACCTGTCGCTGACAGGCGGTTTTACGCCACTTGCCGGGAGCAGCTTCAGTCTCTTCCAATTCACCAGCAGCACCGGGAGTTTCAGCCAGATCAACCTGCCGGCCCTCAGCGGGGGCCTCAGTTGGAATACCACGCTGCTTCCAACATCAGGCGTCATCAGCGTCTTCAGCGCCGGCCCGGTCGTCGCTACATGGAATCTCACCGGCAGCGGCTCCTGGGCGTCCCCGGCCAACTGGCTCGGCGGCATCCCTAACGGCATCGGCGCGCGGGCGAGCTTTGGCGGGGGACCGGGCATCCTGAACTCGCCCGCCACGATCACCGTCAGCGGCGCGAAAACCGTCGGCACCATCATTTTCAACAGCTCCAGCAGCTACCAGGTGACAGGTGCCGCGACGGATACCATCACGCTCGACAATGGCACCACCACACCGTCCGTCAGCGTCCTCACCGGCAGCCACACGCTGACGGCGCCGATCGTCCTCACCCGCGCTACCGAGATCACCGCCGCCGCATCCACCGAACTGACAGTATCCGGCGTCATCTCGGGTGCCCACAGCGTCACTCTGAACGCTCCCGGTCTCGTCACCCTCACTGGTGCCAGCACCTACACCGGCCCCATCACCGTCGCGCAAGGCACGCTCAGCGCCGCGGCCATCGTCGTCAGCGCCGGCGCGAGCAATCTCGGCAACGCCACCAGCGCCGTCGTCCTCGGCGGCGCCGCCGGCCTCGGCACACTGGCCTACACCGGCAGCACCGCCACATTCACCCGCGGCTTCGAGATCGGTGCGGGTGGTGGAAAAATCGAGACCTCGACCGGCGGCCAGACGCTGACCGTTGCCTCGGGCGCCATCACCGCCAGCGGAGCGGACACCAGCCTGACGATCGCCGGCGCCGGCAATACCACGATCTCCAGCGCGGTCCTGCTTGGCGCTGCGAGCGGCGCGCTCACCAAGACCGGCACCGGCACGTTGAGCCTCAGTGGCGCGCAGGGCTACCGCACTCTTACCGCCAGCGCCGGCACCACGAATCTGAGCGGTTCCTTCACCGGCGGCACCGCCACCGTCAACGCGAATGCGACGATGAACGTCTCCGCGAGCCAGACCCTCGCCGCATTCAATATCGGCGCCGGAACGACGGTTACTTTCGGCCAATCCGCAGCGGCATTCGGCGGAGGCTCCGCGGTCGTTCCGGAGCCCGGTTCGCTCGGCCTGCTCGTGCTCGGCGCGCTCGGCGCACTCGCGCGCCGCCGGCGGGACTAGCGGCCGAGGAGCAGTCGGAGAAACTGCCCGTCGGAAAACTTCGCGTCGTCCCCCTGCCGGACGACGATCAGCCCCATCGACGGGATGACCAGCAGACGCTGGTAGCCCGACCCCACGCACGCCACGAGATCGGCCGGAGCGTCGCGGGAGATGCAGGTGCGACTCCAATCCTGCTGCCACCACTTGCGCTCCAGCATGTCCTCCATGTCGAATTCCCGCGCCCCGTCCGAACCCGCCAGCCGGTTGTTCCAGAACCCGAGCGCGAACGCCCGGTTCGCCGCCGAGCCCCGCAGGCACTGCGCGAAAAGGCGCGGCGTCGCCACCGGCGCACCATCCTCCAGCATCAGCGTGCCCATCCGCGACCACTGCCGCGCCGTCAGCAGAAAGCCCGACGCCAGCAGCGGGCGCCCCGCCCGGTCCCGCTTGTAGTTCTGCGCCCCGAGCCCCATCGGACGCAGCACCTTTCGCTCGAGAAAATGCACCGGCGTCTCGCGCCGTGGCACCAGCTTGCGCCGCAGCAACTCGTGGAAAACCTGGAGCGAGCACGGCCCGTAGATGAACACCTCACCCGCCCCGGCGACCTGCGGCACGCTCAGCGCGAGCGCGTCGCGGTCGCTGACATCCGCGCTGTGCAGGTGATTCGCCTCCTCCAGCCCGCTCGTGAAATCCAGCAACTGCCGGATCGTGATCCGCGCCCTTCCCCCTTCCGCGCGCCATTCCGTGATCGTCTCCGCCACACGCTCATCCAGCGCCAGGATTCCATCCTCCACCGCCGCCAGCGCCGCGAGATTCCAAAACGCCTTCGTCCCCGAGTAGATCTTGTGCTCCTCCCCGGCGGAGTGCCCGTTCGGGTAATCCTCCCAGATCGTCCTGCCATGCTGGATCACGAGCAGCGACTTTCCCCGCCGCGCCGCTGAGTACTCCGCCGCCTCGCGCAGATTCGCCTGCGGCAAATCCGCAGCAGATGCCTCGCAGGTGAGCGCGAAAACCAGCGCAAAAACAACCGCACACACATTCATCATGCCCGACGCTGCCACAGCGCGTCCGCCCTGCAAAGTAGCTTGGAGTTCAGTCCAAACTCCCGCCGACTTTCGACCGAAGTCCAAGCTACTTTGCCGGCTGCTTTTTCAAAAACCGCCCCAGCTTCCGCCGCGCCATCGCCGCCACGTCATCCAGCTCCTCGATCCGCAGCATGAATGCCACCGCGAAAAACGCCGCGCCCGCCGCCGCGATCGTCACGCCGAGCGCGCCCGCCTTTGCGACCACGCCAGCCTGCGCCGCCGCCGGCAGCACCCACGCCAGCGCCGCCCAGCACACCGCGCCGAGCACCGCGCCGGCCACCACCAGCTTCCCGAGCGTGGCCGCCATCTGCCGCGATTCCAGCCGCCCGGTGTGACGCCGCATCAGCACGTAGAGCAGCGAGAAATTGATCAGCGCCACCAGCCCCGTCGAGAAGGCCAGCCCCCGGTGCCCCCAGCCGAGATGAAACGTGAACCACTGGTTCAGTCCGTAGTTCGTGGCGATGGACAGGAAGCTCACCATCATCGGCGTGTTCCGCTTGCCGACGGCGTAAAACGCGGGCGCGAGCACCTTGATCCCCGCGTACGCGCACAGCCCCACGGCGTAGAACTGGAGCGCCTCCGCGGTCGATACCGTGCTCGCCGCCGTGAATGCGCGCCGCTCGAAAATCAGGCTGATGATCGGCCGCGCCAGCACCACCAGGCCGATGGTCGAGGGGATCGTGAGGAGAAACGCCAGCCGCATTCCCTTCGCGAGGATCGAGCGAAACTCGGCCGTGTTTCCCGCAGCCGCGCTCCGTGCGACGACCGGCAGCGTGACCGTCCCGATCGCCACGCCGAAAATCCCGATCGGAAGCTGCATCAGCCGGAACGCGTAATTCAGCCAGCTCACCGGCCCGTCGCCCAGATGCGACGCGAAATTTCCATTCACCATCACATTCACCTGCACCGCGCTCGCCGCCACGATCGCCGGCCCCATCAGCAGCAGGATGCGCGAGACGCCCGAGTCGCGCCACGCAAAGTCCGGCCGGAAGTGGTAGCCCACGCGCCGTAGCGATGGAAACTGCACCACGAGCTGCAACAGCCCGCCGATCAGCGTGCCGATGGAAAGCCCGATGAGCGACTCCGGCCCGAACTGCTTCGTGCCGAAATGCGGGTCGAGCGCCCACGCCAGCCCCACGCCGCCCAGGATCGAGCCGAGGTTGAAAAACGTGGACGCCATCGCCGGCATGCCAAACACGCTTTTCGCATTCAGCATCCCCATCACCAGCGCCGCGAGCGAGATCAGCCCGATGAATGGGAACATGATCCGCGTCAGCTTCACAGCCAGCTCCATCTTCCCCGGCGTGCCCTCAAAGCCCGACGCCAGCAGATGCATGATGAGCGGCGCCTGCCATATCCCGAGCAGCGTCACCACGCTCATGAAGACGGCCGTCAGCGTCGCCATCTTGCTCGCCAGCCGCCACGCAGCACCGTCGCCCTCCTTCGTGATCTTTTCCGAAAAGGTCGTGATGAACGCCGTCGAGAGCGCGCCTTCGGCGAAAAGATCGCGCAGCAGATTCGGCGCGCGGAATGCCGCGATGAAGGCGTCCATCCCCGCGCCCGCGCCGAAGAGCGCCGCGAAAACCTGCTCGCGGATCAAGCCCAGCAGCCGGCTCGACATCACGGCGAGACTCACCAACCCGGCGGCCTTCGTGCTGATCCTGTTCGGTGCGGGTGCGGCTGCCATCGCGCTACTTCGGATGCGATGCCTTGCGCAGCCGGTCCATGATCGCCACGCCCAGTCCCGTTTCCGGCAGCTTCTCCGCGAGGATCACGTCCAGCCCCGCGTCATCCAGCCGCCGCAGCTTCGCGAAAAGTCCCGCCGCCGCCTCGCGCAAGTCCCCCTTTTCACTCAGCCACTCGACCTGCGCAAAGCGCCCATAATCGTGCGTCGGCACGCGCTTCCAAGCGAGCAGCCCGGCGCGCACCCCGCTGCCCGGCGTCAGCTCCGCGGCGGAGTCGATGAGGAAGAGGCGCGTCCCCGGCGCGTAATGGCTGGCGAGCTGTCCCGGCGCTTCGGGCTTCTGCCCGCGCGGCGGCGCGAGCGCCGCAAAAAAGGCACCCATCTCCGGCTCCGTCACGCCATCCAGGTCGGCGTGGCTTTCCATCCAGATCTCCGCGAGATCATGCACCGTGACGGGGCCTGCGCGCAGCATCCGCAACCGCTTGCCCTCCACCGCCACGATCGTGCTCTCGACGCCGTGCTGCGTCGGCCCGCCGTCGAGGATCAGCGGGATCCGGCCCGCCAGCTCCGCCTGGACATGCGCGCCCGCCGTCGGGCTGATCCGGCCGAAACGGTTCGCGCTCGGCGCCGCCAGCGGGCGCCCGAAGCGCTCGATCACCGCGCGGAAAACCGGGTGCGCGCTGATCCGCACCGCCACAGTCTCCAGCCCCGCCGTGACGATGTCCGGCACGACCGCGCGGCGCGGCAGCACGAGCGTCAGCGGCCCGGGCCAGAAGCGCTCCGTCAGCAGCGCCACGAGCGCGCGGCTCTCCGCGGGAATGTCCGCCAGCTCCCCCAGCCATCCGGCGCTCGGCAGATGCACGATGAGCGGGTCGAAAAACGGACGCTCCTTCGCCTCGAAAATCTTCGCCGCCGCGTCCGGCCGCAGCGCGTCAGCGGCCAGCCCGTACACCGTCTCCGTCGGCAGCGCCACCGGCTCACCCGCCGCCAGCACTTCCTCAGCGCGCGCGACCGCCACCTGCAAAAGCTCCGGCGTGTTTGTCGGAAGGAGAGCGGTTTCCATCGTCGGCAGCGGAATTGGCTCAAGCATCGGCTCGCGTCGTCAGCGCATCGCGTGCTTCCAGCGCGCGCCGCTCCGCCTCCTCCACCGTGGCGCCAAATGCCACGAGGTGCCCCATCTTCCGCCCCGCGCGCGGCTCCGCCTTTCCGTAGAGGTGCAGCTTCACCTCCGGCATCGCCAGCACCGCGGCCCAGTCCGGCTCGCCACCCGCCCACACGTCGCCGAGCAGATTCACCATCGCCGCCGGGCGCAGCGAATCCGTATTCCCCAGCGGCAGCCCGCACACCGCGCGGAGCTGCTGCTCGAACTGGCTCGTCACGCTCGCGTCGAAGGAAAAGTGCCCGCTGTTGTGCGGACGCGGCGCCAGCTCATTGATGAGGATCGCGCCGTCCGCGAGCAGGAACATCTCGACCGCGAGCAGCCCCACGAGTTCCAGCCGCTCCGCGATCTCCACCGCCAGCGCCCGCGCCTTCGCCGCCGCCTCGGGCGAAATCCGCGCAGGCACGATCGTCACATCGAGGATGTGGTTGCGATGCACATTCTCGCACACGGGATAGGTCGCCGTCTGCCCGTCCGCGCCGCGCGCCACGATCACCGAGATCTCCTTTTCAAAGCGCACGAACTGCTCAAGCACCGCGCTCGTCCCCGTGAACGGCGCCCACGCCTCGACCAGGCTGTCGCCCGGCATCACCTTCCGCTGGCCCTTGCCGTCGTAGCCGAATGCCGCCGTCTTCAGCACCGCCGGCAGGCCGATCTCCGCCGCGGCCGCAGCCAGCTCTCCCGCGCTGCCGACCGCCATGAAGCCCGGCAGCGGGATGCCCGCGCGGTCGAGAAATTCCTTTTCGCGCAGCCGGTGCTGGCATGTGTGCAGCACGCCCGCCGCGGGGCGGACCTCGCAGTGCTCCGCCGCCCACTCGACCGTCTGCACGGGGATGTTTTCAAACTCGAAAGTCAGCACGTCCACGCCGCGCGCAAAGTCACGCACCGCCTCCGCGTCATCATAGCGCGCCGCCACTTCGCGATCCGCGAGCTGGCCCGTCGGCGTGTCCTCGTCGGGCGAGAAAGTATGCACGCGGTAGCCCATGCGGCGCGCGGCGATGGCAAACATCCGCCCGAGCTGTCCGCCGCCCATCACGCCGATCGTGCTGCCGGGGAGAAAGACGCGCGGCCCGCTCATTCGAGCGTCTGCCCGAGCACGTCGGCGGTTTGCTTCGCGCGGAATTCCTCCAGCGCGAGACGGAGCTTCTCATCCCCCAGAGCCAGAATGCTCGCCGCGAAAAGACCCGCGTTTTTCGCCCCCGCCGCGCCGATCGCCAGCGTCCCGACCGGCACGCCGCCCGGCATCTGCACGATGGAAAGCAGCGAGTCCATCCCCCGCAGCGCCTTTGACTCCACCGGCACGCCGAGCACGGGCAGCGCTGTCTGCGCCGCGATCATCCCCGGCAGATGCGCCGCGCCTCCCGCGCCCGCGATGATGACCTTCACGCCGCGCGCCGCCGCGCCCGTCGCGAATTCCGTGAGCAGCGCCGGCGTGCGGTGTGCGGACACGATCTTCGCCTCGTGCGGGATGTGGAATTTCTCCAGCATCTCCACGGCGCAGCGCATCGTGTCCCAGTCCGATTTGCTGCCCATGACGACGGCGACAAGGGGCGTGGGTGATTTCATAAAGCCGCGTATTAGGAGAGGGCGGGAGCGGAAAGTGGAAGGGGAAAGTGGAAACCGCTGTCATCCTGAGCGGAGTTCCGAGCGGGCGAAGGCGGGACGGAACGCAGTCGAAGGACCCCGGCGGTCCGATCCAGCGCTCTACGTTATCGGATCGGCGGGCTCGTTGCCTCCCCGCCTCCGCCCCGCTCAGGATGACTCGCGTTTGGGAGGTTCACTTTCCCCTTCCCCTTTCACCCTTCACTTCCCACTTTTCCCGCGTGTCCGCCTTGCGAAACAATATCGTGCTCATCGGCTTCATGGGCAGCGGCAAGTCGTCCATCGGCCGCCGCGTCGCCACGCGGCTGGGCTTCCAGTTTTTGGACACCGACGCATTGCTCGTCGAACGCGAGGGACGCGAGATCGCGGAGATTTTCGAGCAGGATGGCGAGTCGCGTTTCCGGGATTTGGAAACCTCCGTGCTGGGCTCCCTCGGCGTCCGCGACCGCTGCGTCATTTCCACCGGCGGCGGAGTCATCCTGCGGGAGGAAAACCGCGCCCTGCTCCGCGAGCTAGGCTTGGTCGTGTGGCTGACCGCCAGCGACGACGTCATCTATGAGCGCGTCTCGCGGACGGACAAGCGTCCGCTCCTCCGCACCGCCGACCCGCGCGCGACCGTCACGCAGCTCTTCGCCGCGCGCCGCCCTTTGTACGAAGCGGCCGCGGAGTTCACGCTCGACACCAGCACGCTCAGCCACGCGCGGGCGGCGGACGCGCTCATCGCCGAGGCGCGGCGGGCGTTTTCGTGGGATAGTGCGGGGTGAAAACCGAGCTCATCGCGCAGGCCGAAAGCCTCGGCTTTGCGCTCTGCCGCATCGCCCCGTGCACCGCGCCGCCGCACGCCGCGGAGTTCCGTGCGTGGCTGGAAGACGGGCGAGCCGGCGAGATGGCCTGGCTCGGACGCAATGCCGACCGCCGCACCGACCCGCAGCTCGTGCTGCCGGGAGCGCGGAGCGTGGTGGTACTGGCGATGAACTACTGGCAAGAGGTGACAAGTGACATCTGTCAGGTGTCAGGTGGGTCCGCGGCGGGAGCGCGCTCTCAAGCCGGAACGCGCACTGACACCCGTCACCTGTCACCGGCCCCTTTCCGCATCGCCCGCTACGCGTGGGGCGACGACTACCACGATCTCATCGAGGCCAGGCTCCGCACGCTCGACGCCTGGCTCACCGCGCGCGGCGGCCGCCAGCGCTGCTACGTGGACACCGGGCCGATGCTTGAGCGCGATTTCGCCGCGCTCGCCGGCGCGGGCTGGCATGGCAAGTCCACGATGCTCATCCACCCGCAGCTCGGCGCGTGGTTTTTCCTCGCCGAAATCCTCACCACCCTCGACCTCACGCCGGACGATCCCCTGCCCGACCGCTGCGGCAAATGCACGCGCTGCATCACCGCCTGCCCCACCGGCGCGATCACCGCACCCCATCAGCTCGATGCGCGCCGCTGCATCTCCTACCTCACCATCGAGCTGAAAGGCAGCATCCCCGAGGAGCTGCGCCCGCTCGTCGGCGACCGCATCTACGGCTGCGACGACTGCGCCGCCGCGTGCCCGTGGAACCGCTTCGCGCAGGCCTCGACCGAGACCGCCTTCGCCGCGCGGGAGTTCGTCCACCAGTGGACGCTCCGCGATTTCCTCACGCTCGACGACAACGGCTTCCGTGCGCTTTTCAAAAAGTCGCCCATCAAGCGCATCAAGCGCCGCGGCTTTCTCCGCAACGTCTGCGTCGCCCTCGGCAACACCGGCACCGCCGCCGATCTCCCCGCGCTGGAACGCGCCGCGCAGGACCCGGAGCCGCTCATCGCCGAACACGCCGCGTGGGCCGTGGCCCGCATCCGCGAGCGCGCCTCCGAAAGCATGTCATCCTGAGCGCAGTTCCCGGCGGGCGCAGGCGGGCGGGAACGCAGTCGAAGGACCCCGGCGCTTCGATCACGCGCTCTACCTTATTGGACCGCCGGGATCCTTCGACTGCACTTCGCCCACCTTTCCGCCTCCGCTCCGCTCAGGATGACACGCGTTGGAAAACACATTTCATCGGAGCGGAGGCAGAAAGCAGACCGCACTTTTTTTCCCTCGTCACCCCGCTCCGCCGTACCGACACTCCCGCGCCATGCCAGCCGAAGCCCGAGTCACCGCCATTTGGAAAAAGCAGAAGCTTTTCGTCTCCCTGTTCATGATCGCGATCGGGGGCTGGTTTTTCTACGACGGCATTATCGGCTACCCGAAGAGCAACGAACGCTGGAACGCCCACGAGCAGTTCAAAAAGGAAGAGCGCCTCACCCAGTGGCCGGAGTACGCAAAAAGCCAGGGCTGGGACGAGCACCCGCCCCACAAGCTGCTCACGCAGCAGGACATCGTCGGGCAGTTTGCCTTCGGCGGCCTCACCGCGCTCCTGGGCCTCATCACCCTCGCATACTGGGCCACGCAGAAAGGCCGCGTCGTGCGCACCGACGCCGACTCCGTCCACACGCCCGCGGGCCGGCGCGTCCCGTTTTCCGCCATCACGGGAGTCGGCAAGAAAAAGTGGGAAGCCAAAGGGCTGGCGACGGTGCGCTACGAGATCGAGGGGCGAAAGGGCGAGTTCGAGCTGGATGACTACAAATTCGAACGCGACCCGACCCACCAGGTCCTCGCGGAGATCGAGCAGCACCTGGCCCCGCCACCGGAACAAAGCGCATAGAGTTCGAGCGTTCGCTCCTCGGGGCGTCGGCTGAGAGGCCGCCAGTCCAAAAGCCCGCGCCCAGCCTCGACACACAGAAATCGCGCCACTAGCGTCCCCGCCCATGAGCCCCCAAGAACCCCGCGACGACACTCCGGAAATCTCATCCCCCACCGACATCGCCCCGCTCGGCCGCGGCGGGCCGAAGCCGGCGCACGAGAAAACCGCGAGCGAAGACGACGGCAAATACGATTGGGATCTCATCGCGAACGACCCCGGATTCGCCGAGCTCAAGGCTGCGAAGCGCCGCTTCATCCTGCCCGCCACGATCTTCTTCTTCATCTATTACATGACTTTGCCGGTCCTCGTCGGCTTCTGCCCCGACCTGATGAAAACCGCCGTCTGGGGCAAGGTGAACATCGCCTACCTTTTCGCGCTCTCCCAATTCCTCATGACGTGGACGCTCTGCGCACTCTACGTCCGCGCCGCCCGGCGCTGGGACATCATGAATGACGCACTCCTCGCACGCCTTGTCCGCTGATCCCATGCTCGCCTTCATCGTCACCCCGGCTCTGGGGATGTTTCTCGCCTTCGTCGCGCTCACGCTCGTCATCACGTACTTCAGCGCGCGCAAAGCCACGGGCTCGACCGCCTACTTCGCCGCAGGCCGCTCGATCAAAGGCTGGCAGAACGGCCTCGCCGTCGCCGGCGACTACATGAGTGCCGCCAGCTTCCTCGGCATCAGCGGCATCATCTGCCTGAAAGGCTACGACGGCTTCATGTACTCGGTGGGCTTTCTGGTCGCGTATCTCACCGTGCTCTTTCTCGTCGCCGAGCCGCTGCGAAACGCGGGGAAGTACACGATGGCGGATCTGCTCGCCTACCGGCTCAAAGCGCGGCCTGTCCGCGCGATGGCGGCTCTCTCCACGCTCATCGTTTCGACCTTTTACATGATCGCGCAAATGGTCGGCGCGGGCGGCATCATCGAGCAGTTGATCGGCGTTCCCTTTGCCCCCGCCGTCATCGGCGTGGGCGTGCTCATGCTCATCTACGTCGTCTTTGGCGGCATGCTGGCGACGACCTGGGTGCAGATCATCAAGGCGATCCTGCTCATGGCCGGCGCCTTCGCCCTGAGCTGGATGGTCCTCGGCAAATTCAATTTCAGCCTCGCCACGTTCTTCGACGCTGTCTCCCAGGCGACCTACGGCGGGACCAAACCGCCCGTCAATCTGCTCGATCCCGGCATGGCCTACGGCGCCACCGCCAAGAACCCGTGGGGCGCGTGGGATTTCATCTCGCTCGCGCTTGGGCTCGTCCTCGGCACCGCCGGCCTGCCGCACATCCTCGTCCGCTTTTACACCGTGCCGGATGCGAAAACCGCGCGCGTCAGCGTGGTGTGGGCCACCGCGATCATCGGCGTGTTTTACGTGATGACGACGTTCTTCGGATTCGGCGCCGCTGTCCTGCTGAAGCAGACCGCCATCCCTGCGGAGGTCACCGCCGCCTTCATCCCGCTCGATGTGAAAGGCCTGCCAAACGGCAACATGGTCGCCCCGGTCCTCGCTCACGTCCTCGGCGGAGAGATGTTCTTCGCCTTCATCAGCGCCGTCGCATTCGCCACCATCCTCGCCGTCGTCGCCGGACTCACGATGAGCGCCAGCACGTCCTTCGCGCACGACTTCTTCACAAACGTCATCCACCACGGCCGCGAGACAAAGCCCGGCCAGGAGGTGCGCGTCGCGCGCATCACCGCTTTCGTAGTCGGCGCCGCGAGCATCGCCCTGGCGATCAAGCTCGGCTCCAGCGTGAACGCCGCCATGCTTGTCGGCCTCGCCTTCTCCGTCGCCGCCTCCGCGAATCTGCCAGTCATCCTCTTCTCGATCTTCTGGAAGCGCTTCAACACCACCGGGGCCGTCGCCGGACTCGGCATCGGGCTGCTCTCCTCGATCGTCCTCATCCTCCTGAGCAAAAACGGCCTCTACACAGCCGCGACCGCGCCCTTCCCGCTCGC
>JANOBH010000258.1:0-4952 GCA_031411535.1 Chthoniobacter sp.
GCTGTAGCGCAGTTCGCCGAGGAGGGTCAGGCGCGGGGAAAAAAGGTAGCGCATCTCCGTGCCGAACGTCGTCTGGTCGTAGTCGTTGGCCGCCTCCGTCTTCTCCTGAAAGCGCTGTGCATTGTAGCTCAGGCTTCCGACTGCGGTGATCCGTGGCGTCACGCGGTAGGACAAGTCTCCCTTGGCTGCCATCACAAGGACCGCGCCCGTCTGCCGCGTGGAGGTATTGACCTGCGTGAGATCGGGCTGCGTCTGGTAGCTGCCGCTCACGTTCGCTGTGAACTGCAGGCGCGGCGTCAGGCGGCGGAGATAAAGCAGCGCGACCGAACCGGTGTAGTCCGTGTCCTTGCCGGGGCGGTCCCAATACACGTCACCGCCCGTGCGGAGATCAAAGGTGAACAGGGTTTTCCGGGACGCGAACTGCACATCGAACCCCACGTTTGCGCGCGTCAGAAAACTCCCGATCCGCTCCGACGGCGCCAGTCCGCGGATGACCATCCTTTTCGTCGTCGGCGCCCGGCCGGGGACGACGACCGACAGCACCTCGCCGTTCGGACCGATCCCAGTCTCGAGACGTGCGGGAGTTCCCTGGTCGTCGAGCACTTCCACCACCACATCCGGAACCCCGACCGAGTCGGTGGGTGCCTGGAGCACGTTGTCGTCGTAGCCAAATGAGATCGAGCCTGTGTAGCGAAAGCGCGGGCGGGCGAGCCGGCCCGCACCCGCGGTGAACTGCTGCGCCTGTCGCCCATAGGCTCCGGGGATGGTGAAAGTCGGCCCCTCGGATGCGGGTGTCCTCTGGACCGTCCCGCCCTCCCCGAACGCCGAAGCGGCGCCGGTGGCGTTCGGCGTGGTCCCTGTCCCGGCAGTACCCGTCCCGGCGCCCGTGGTGCCGGTGCCCGGCGTTTTCGCCGGGATCTTTGCGCCGGGGAGCGTCGCGGTGCCTGTCCCTTGCGGACTCGTGCCAAAGGCGCTGCTGCTGCCCGCTCCCGTGCCCGGCGTGGACGGATCGGAAGTGCCGGCCGGTGAAGTCGCTCCCGTCGGTGGTGCCGTGCCGCCCGCACCCTCCTGCGCCGCTGCCGAGTCCATCCAAACGCAACTGGCGGCGAGAATGGCACACCAGTGCCGTTGAAAAATCATGGAGTGAAGTGAAAGGGCGGTGGATGAATGCCGGGGGGCGGCGTGGGCGGGAGGGGATTAGACCTAGCGGCGCCCGCGAAGCAACAGATAATTTGCGCGGGCCGGACCTTCGTCGAGCGTGCCGGCTGACTTGGCCGGAAGTCCAGAGTGCTGCCGGTGATAATAGTCCCCCTGTCATCTGCGCCAGAGGGTTGCGCGGCGTTTGTTGGAACCGGGCAACTCCACGATGATGAGAGATTCGGACGGGCTCTTGGTCGGAATTCCGGGCAGGGCGAAACTTCCGCGCCTATCGTATTCTTCATTGAGTCGTCCATAGCATCGCTCCGGTGGTCAAAGGCGGAATCGCTTTCCGCCTGCAGGGCAGTGCCACGGCCACGAACGGCAAAGGGGCGGGCTTGAAGCGGAAAACCCGGCGGATTCGGCCGTCTTTCGGAGCCTTCCGTCGGATATGAGATGTCCTCACATGGTAATTACAAACCGCTGGACAAGTCCGCCCGGCCATTTCATCTTCGACCGCTGTTTCGCATCTGGAAATCAGCCCCCTCCGAATGAAATTCCACCCCGTTCCCCAGCCGACACCCACCCCTTTACGGCGCGACCAGCCCCCCCGGCAAGCCTTCAGCTTGATCGAGACGGCGCTCGCCCTCGGCATTGTCGCCTTCGCGTTTGTCGGTCTGATGGGGCTGCTTCCCGCCGGCTTGGGCACCTTTCGCACCGCCATCGATACCACGGTCAGCGCGCAGATCGTCCAGCGGATCGTCAGTGATGCGGAGCAGGCGGACTTCGACGCGCTGACGGCTGATACCGCGAGCAGCAATCCGAATTACTACGTCCTGAAAACCCGCTACTTCGACGACCAGGGCAGCGAGGTGCTGACGACCGGCGGCGGGAGCCCAACTTCTGCCGAACAGGTGCGGATCCTTTATCACGTCCGCGTGCGCGGTTCCCAGCCCGGCTCGCCTGATACCGCTTTGACTGGGACCGGCAATTTCACCTCTCTCCCGAACTCGATCCCCGGCGGACGGTTTCACCCGCGCGATTCGACCTTCCTGACCATTCAGATCGCCAACAATCCGAGCAGCAAAACGCTCAAAGTCGATGCCCAGCAGCTCTGGGATGCGGTCGATGCCAAAAAGACCGGCGTATCCATCACCACCCAGTCCGCCGTCGTCACCCGCAACGGTCCGAAGAAAACCCCCTGATGAAAACATCGACACAGCACGGAAGCTCGCGCGCGTTCGGCTTCACCCTCATCGAAGTCCTGCTCGCCACCGCCATCCTCGGGCTCCTCGTAGCCATGTTTGCCACGATGGTCGCCCAGGTCAGCGGTCTCTGGCAGAGGACGACGGGAAAGATCGAGCAGTTTCGCGAGGCGCGAAACGCATTTGAAAACATGACCACGCGGCTGAGCCAGGCCACGCTCAACACCTACTGGGACTACGACAACGCGGCGGCACCGACGAAATACGAGCGCCGCTCCGAATTGCGCTTCATTTCGGGACCGGCGAAATCCGTCCTTCCCACGCCCAAGGCCGGCGTGATCCGCATGACTCACGCGGTCTTTTTCATCGCGCCCCTCGGCTACACCACCACGCAGAAGTACGAGAGCTACGAAAATCTGCTGAGCCCCTGCGGCTACTACCTCGAGTTCGGGGACGATTCGGGACTTCGCCCCGGTTTCATCACGGCGGCCGTTGCCCCACTGCGCTACCGGCACCGGCTGATGGAGTTTGTAGCCCCGACGGAAAACGCCACGAACGCCATCTATAAGTACACCTCCGGTTCTCCCGCGGCGAATAACTACAGGGGCAATGCCTGGTATCACCAGCTCGCCAATCAGAACCCGGCGGCGGGTGCCCCGGCCAACTATCATGTGATCGCCGAGAATATCGTCGCACTGATTATCACTCCCCGACTTTCCCAGAGTGACGAAAAGGAGGCCAGCGGAGGCACCGTCTCTGACGAATCAAAGCTCGCCCCCAGCTACCTGTATGACTCCTCGCCCGGAGCGGCCACTGGTGCCCAGTACAGCGACCCACTGCTGAATCCCACCAATCAGCTCCCTCCCATCCTACAGGTCACCATGGTCGCGATCGACGAGTTGAGCGCCTCGCGGCTCAACCTCGCTACCGGCATGGCGGATGTCTTCGGCGCCGGCACCAAGTTCACGAAAAGCGCCGACTACAGCAAAGACCTGCTGCAGACCGGCGGTAACACCTCGCTCGAAGACACGCTGATCACGAAGCGGGTCAACTACCGCATCTTCAACACCAACGTCACCATCCGCGGAGCCAAATGGAGCCGCGATCAGAGAAACTAACCCGATGCAACTCGTCCCCCACCAGCAGGCCCGGCATGCGCGCCGAGGAGTCGCCCTCGTCATCGTCCTCGCCTTTCTCGTCCTGCTCTCCACGCTGATCATCGCCTTCTTTTCGAGCGTGCAGCTCGAGGCGCAGTCCTCCGCGAACTACGGCGCCAGCGTCGCCGCAAAGCAGCTCGTGCAATCCGCCCTCCATGTGGCCATGGGTCAGGTCAGCGACGCCACAAAGAGCACGAAGGTCCCCGGCAGCACTTCCGCTGCGGACAGGATCGCCTGGGCCTCCCAGCCGGGTATGATCCGCACCTGGGACGCTGAAGGGAATGGCTGGAAGATTTTCAAACTCTACAGCGCGAAAAGCATGGTCGAGGACTTCGCCGCCGGCGGCTACTCGACGGCCGACAAACTGGCCGCGGAAATCCCGGACGGCTGGGCCGCGCAGCCCGCGCTCTACACCGATCTCAACAGCCCGGTTCTCGTCTCGGACGCCACCGGCCAGATCGACCGGAACGGGGCGAAATTCCGCGCCGAATACCCGATCATCGATCCGCTTGCGCTCGGCGTGAAATCCGACCTCACCGACCGGGTCGAGGGCTTCAATCTCGCTGTCGCACCCGGCTATGCCGGGCCCACGTCCACCGACCCGAAGACCGGCCTCCAGCAGCCTGCGGTCACGCTTTCCACCGATCCCAGCAGCACCGCCCAGGTCGGCAAGTCGGCCAATCCCGCGCCGATGCCCGTCGTGTGGATCTATGTCCTCAAAGACGGCACGCTCACCGTGCCCACAGGCAGCAGCGGGCGCATTGCCACCTGGAGCGGCGGGCAGTACGCGCCGACCGCGACGAACCCCATCGTCGGCCGTGTCGCCTTCTGGGGGGATGACGAGTCCTGCAAACTGAACCTCAACACTGCCTCCGAGCCCACCCCTTGGGACACGCCGAGGATGCTCAGCAAGGCCGACCTGAACTACGGCACCTATCAGCCCGCGAAGAAGGAATATCAGCGCTTTGCCGGCCATCCATTCATGACCGCGCTCAGCCCCGTCTTCTTTCCAAACCAGACGGTCACCAACGCGCAAAAGCAGAGTATCTATGGCGTGATCCCCCGTATCGTGGCGGGGGGTAGCCAATCGGCGACCGTCAATGTGGCGGGCGCCGCCGCACTTGCGCCCGACGGAGAGCGTTTGTTCGCCAATGTGGACGAATTCATCTTCCAGCCATCCCGGGCTGAAAACACCGTGATCGACCCCGAGCGGCTTAAGCGCGCGCGGTTTTTCCTCACCGCCAACAGCCGCGCCCCGGAGGTCAGCCTCTTCGGCGGCCCCCGGATTTCGATCTGGCCGGAAAACAGCAATGCCAACCTTCGCACCCCCTTTGACAAGCTTGCCGCATTTTGCGCCACCATCGGCAGCGCGACTAATAACTCGCAAAAGGCTTACTACTTTCAGCGCTCCGATTCCACCAGCCCGACCGCGGATTACACCGGCATCCAGCGA
>JANOBH010000259.1:0-1515 GCA_031411535.1 Chthoniobacter sp.
CTGCTCGTTCGCCTGCGTTTCTTCAAAAAACATGGCTTTGTCCATGCTGCCGACCTGGGAGTTTTCGCGGTCGGGATCGGGATCGATGATCCGGCCCTGCGTCCGCAGGTTGGCGGCCTCGCTGCTGGCGGCCGCGACGGCTTGGCGCTGCTTGGTGACCTCCTCCTGCACCTGTTCGAGGCCGCGGTTCACGGATTTCTGCAAATCGGCGCGGCGGCGCTCCTGATAGACGATGGCGATGGTGTTGGCGATATTCGACGCACGCTGCGAGTCGGTGTCGTAGATGCCGATGTCGATCAGGCCGGTGTTTCGCACCTCCTGCAGTTTCATCGCGCGGCGCAGGCGGTAAAAGACCTGCTGCATGGGCAGGCGCTGTCCGGAGGGCGAGAATTCCTTCACCAGTTCCAGCCGCTCGATGACCGGGTAAAGGATTTCCGTGGTTTGGAGAATCTGAAACTGGGTGGCGACGAATGTCGGATCGAAGCCGCGCGTCATCGCGCTGCCAAAGGTGCCCACGGGCCCGGAGTTGTCCTGCTTCACCTCCATGCGGACGCGGGAGAAATACTCGCGCGGCAGAAAATAGGTCGTCACGCCGGCTGTGACCATGACGAGGAAAAAGGTCAGGAGGATCAGCCCCATGCGTACTTTGATGACGCGCCAGTAGTCGAGAAAGTGGAGTTTAACCTCGTTGGTATCGTTCATAGGAAGAGAGCGGAATTATGGAGCTGGGGAGTGCCGGAGGGGGCGCGGTGAAAGTATCGTGCTCAACCGCGCGAAGGGCAACTTGGAGTGCGGCGGAACGATTCCGTTCAAAAATCGTATTCGGCGCCGACGAAGAGCCGGTTTCGATAGTAGTCGGCGGCGGAAAACGTCCCGAACTGGGTGATGTACGTGTAGTTCGCGTTAAGCGTCCAGTGCCGGTTCAGGTTGTATTCAAACCCGATCGTCGAATCGACCGTATCCGCCACGGTCTCGAGGTCCGTGAGGTTCGATGTCGTGGTCTGCCGTACGACATTGACCCCGAGGGTGCCGCGGAAGCGCGGCGAGAACGATTGGACGAGGTTCAATCCGGCGCGGAGCGAGAGCAGTTCGCTGTTCTCATCCTGCGGCTCCTCAAACCCGAAGCGGCCGTTGACTTGGACGAGCGTGGCCTTTGCGAGCTGGTAAACGAGGGTCGTCTCCACGTAGGGCGACGTGGACGTCACGTCGCTCTCGTCGAAAGTACGCATGGCGACACCGCTGCGCAGAGTCGCGCTGAAACGCCGGGTGAGCTGGAGCTCTCCGCCGAGCAGCAGGAAGACGCTGCTCGCATCGCGGGCCGGCGTGGAGGAATAGCTCACCGAACTGTAGCGCAGTTCGCCGAGGAGGGTCAGTCGCGGGGAAAAAAGGTAGCGCATCTCCGTGCCGAACGTCGTCTGGTCGTAGTCGTTGGCCGCCTCCGTCTTCTCCTGAAAGCGCTGTGCATTGTAGCTCAGGCTTCCGACCGCTGTGATCCGTGGCGTCACGCGGTAGGAC
>JANOBH010000260.1:0-3372 GCA_031411535.1 Chthoniobacter sp.
GAAAGCCGCGAGCGCGACTGCGGCGAGTCCCGCGAGCCGCGAGGCAGGCACCGCGCCGAGCCAGTTCTGGCTGCGCGCCTTTGCGGCAGCTTCGGCGACGACGCGCTGCTGGAGAAAGGTGAGCCGCCGCGTCTGCGCGTCGGGCTTCTGCTCGACGGCGGTCAGCAGCAGCGCATGCAGGTCGGGATGCTGCGCCTCGATGCGGCGCGCGATTTCGAGGTAGTCGGGATCCCACCCGGCGGCGATGCGGCGCGCGACGATCCAGATGACTAGCGCGGCGAGGACGATGAGGAGCGCCGGTGGCTGAAAGCCGCCGCCAGCACGCAGCGCGAGCGCGACAGCGAGGAGCAGGAGCATCCCGAGCACGGTGACGATCAAGGTGCGCTGGAAGCGGTGCCGTCGGACGATCGGCTCAAGGACGAGTGTGAGCAGCGGAGTGGTCATGCGGGTGCGGTGGTTGAACTGCGGCTGGCGCGTGAAAGTTTCCCTGCAATCAGGGTTTCGAGCAACAAGACACCGAGCGCCACCACTATTAACCAGCGCCAGAGCTTTTGCCGTCCCTCGATCTCGGCGGCCTGGCGCTGGGCGAGCTGCCCGGCGGTGGGCGGCGCCGCGGCGGCTGGCGCGGATGGCAGCGGGACGCCGAGGGCGGCAAAGCGCGCGAGCGGCAGCGGCGCGAGGCGGCTCTCGGCGGGCGCGAGATTCACGACGAAACGCATCGTGCCGGGCGTGACGGCGTAGATGCCGGGCTGGTCGGTGCCGGAAAACTTCGCACCCGCCGCGGCGGCGACCTCGGTGCCGTCGGGCTTGCGCACTTGCAGCGCGGCGGGTTCGGCAGGCAGCGGCACGTCGTCGCCGACGAAATACTGCGCCCTGGCCGCGGGCGCGCGGCTGCTCTGGTCGAGGAGCGCGTGGAGCAGGGGGACGAACTTTGACGACAGCGCGAGCTGGCTGTCTTGCGGCCGCGAACTGCTCGCGAAAATGACCACGCTGCCTTTGCCAAGCGGCGCCTGCACGATGGCGGGATCGCCGCCGTCGAAGCGGGCGATGACCTGCGCACCGGTGAGCGTCGCGGCGTCAAAGCGGCGGTATTTCCAAAAGTGGATCTTCGTGAAGTCGCTGAAACGCGGATCGGCGAACGGCGCGAAGAGCGGATGCTGAAAGTCGATCTGCGCGAGGAGCGCGTAGTCTTTCACCGGCGCTTCGCCCGCCGAGAAGCGCGGGTTTTCCAAAAGCCGCGCGACGGCCTCCGCGCTGGCGGCGGACGTGAGCGGGGCGATGACGATGCGCCCGTCGCGTGCGAACTGCCGCGCGGAGGCGAGCGCGGCGTCGCTCGCCCCGTCGCCGAGCACGAGGAGCTGCGCCTGCTGGAGCTGAAAGCCGGGCACGGCCTGCGGGTCGCGGTGGGCGGTGATCTCGACGCTCTGGCTGCGCGTCTTCGGGAACGCGCGGCGCAGGTAGTAGAGCGAGGCGCGCGAGTCCTCGTCCGCGTCCTGGCCGAGGAACAGGACGGGGACTTTCGCCGGCTGCGGCGGCAGGACGTAAACGGTGTTGTCGAACGCGGTGTCGTCGCCGGTGAGCGTGAGCGACGTGGCGCGTGCCGGTGGCTTCGGCGCGCGGACGATGCGGCTCTGTCCGGGCGGGACATAGGCGGCGACCTCGGCGACGGCGTCGGCGGCCTGCGTCCAGCGCACGGGGAATTGTTCGCGCTTCGACTCGGAGGCATTTGTCACGCGCAGGCGCAGCGGGGCGTCGTCGGACGGGATGTCCGCGTCGTCCGTCTCGGGCACCCACGCGACGCTGGCGTTTGCGGTGTTCTTCGCGTGGACGGGTTCGAGCCGGACGGTCAGCGCCTTTGGCCAGTTGTAGCCTTGGAGCGCATCGAGTGTCGCGCCGTCCTGGAAGTCGCTGATGACCACGATCTCGGCGGGCTTCAACTCCGCCTTCGACGGCTGCTCCAGCAGCTCCGCGGCGTGGATCAGCGCGGCGTCGAGATGCGTGGCCGCCCAGCCGGGCGTGAGCGTGGCGAGCCGCTGCGCGGTTGCCGGCGCGCGCTCATCGGGTGCGAGCGTCTTCCACTCGTCGAAGCTCGCGAGCGTCCGCGCGGTGCGGTCGAATGCGACCACGGCGACTTCATCGGCAGGCGCGGTCTTGCGCAGCACGGCGTCGGCTTTCGCCCGTGCGTCGTCCCACAGTTTCTCCCGCCGCATGCTCGCGCTCGTGTCCAGGAGGATCACAACGCGCCTGCCCGCGCCCGCGACTTTCGCCTCGCCCGGCAGCTCGTGTTGCACGAAAGGCCGCGCAAAGCCCAGCGCGAGCAGCGCCACGGCGAGGCAGCGCAGCAGCAGCAGCCAGAAGTTTTCCAACCGGCTCCGCCGCGTGACGCGCGGCGGCGTGGGCTGGAGAAACATCAGCGTGCTGAAGGGCGTCACATCCTTTGTCGTCCGCCGGATGAGGTGGAAAAGGATCGGCCCGATGACAGCGAGGGCGCCGAGGGCGAAGAGCGGGGCGAGGAAGCTCATAACGTAGGCGGCTCTTCCCAGAGCCGCTTGAGGCAGTGCTCGATGTCAGTTGAAAATCTCATGCGCATTCGACGGGCATTTTTGCGGCTCTGGGAAGAGCCGCCTACGCCGCCCTCCGGCGGATGAGTTTGCCGCGGGCGCTGCGGGCCTTGAGGAAATCGAAGAGCGCGAGTTCGAGCGGTTGCGCGGTGCTGAGCTGGAGGTGGGTGATGCCGAGCTGCTGGCAGGTCGCGCGGATCGCGGCGAGGTGCGCGTCGAATTGCGCGCGGTAGTCTTTCCGCGCGAGCGCTGGGTCGATGAAGAGATCTCGGCCGGTCTCCACATCCACGAACCGTGCGGGCTCGGCGAAATCGAAGGTCAGCTCCGCGGGGTCGAGCACCTGGAGGACGATGACTTCGTGCCGCGCAGCGGTGAGCAGCGAGAGGGATGCGGCGAGCGTCTCGGCCGGCGCGAGCAGGTCGCTGATGAGCACGACCATGCCGCGCTTCCGAACCAGCTCGGCGACGCGGCGGAGCGGAGCGGCGAGATCCGTGGACACGCCCGCGACGGGCCGCTCCAGCGCGAGCATGAGATGGCGCAGATGGCCGGGGCGATGCCGCGCGGGCAGGTATTCGCGCACCGCTTCGTCGAAGGTCAGCAGGCCCGTGGCGTCGCCCTGCTGTGAGAGGAAATACGCGAGCGTGGCGGCGAGCGTGCGGGCGTAGTCGGTCTTCGCCACGCCGGCCTTGCCGGTGAAGCTCATCGAGCGGCTGTTGTCCACGAGGAGGTAGGCGCGCAGGTTCGTCTCGTCCTCGAATTTTTTGATGAAGTAGCGGTCGGTGCGCCCCACGAGTTTCCAGTCGAGCCAGCG
>JANOBH010000261.1:0-2272 GCA_031411535.1 Chthoniobacter sp.
CGGGTCAACAAGACCGAACTCGAAATGGTGGGCTATTCGGCGAGCGAAATGGTCGGGCATCACGTCTGGGAATTCATGGTGGGGGATGACTTCCGCGACTACATCGCGTGGCGGCTGAGGGACGAGGCTGAGATCGGCGAGCCGTATCAGCGCGAGTTCCGCCGCAAGGATGGAAGTGTGTTCCCCGTGCTCGTGCGCGACAGCCTGATCCGGGATTCCGCCGGCGTCGTGACCGGACTGCGCGCGACGATGCAGGACATCAGTGAACTGAAGCGGACCGAGGCGTCGCTGCGCGCCGCGGAGGAGAATTACCGGAAGATTTTCGAGCATGCGATCGAGGGGATTTTCCAGATCAGCCCGGATGGCCGTTTCCTGAATGCGAACCCGGCGCTCGCGGGGATCCTCGGATATTCCTCGCCGGCGGAACTGCTCGCCGAGGTGGGCGACATCGGCGGGCAGATCTACGTGCAGCCTGCGCAGTGGGCGGAGTTTCGCGCGGTGATGGAGCGCAGCGCCTCGATCGCACAGTTCGAGTGCGAGATGCGCTGCCGGAACGGCTCGGTGATCTGGGTGTCGAAGCACGCGAGGCCCGTGTGCGATGCGGTTGGGAAGGTCGTCTATTACGAGGGCGCGTTGGAAAACATCACCGCCCGGCGGCAGGCGGAGTGCGCGATGGCCGGGGCCCGCGATTCCGCCCTCGAATCCGCGCGGCTCAAGACGGAATTCCTCGCGAACATGAGCCACGAAATCCGCACGCCGATGAACGGCATCATCGGCATGACCGGGCTGCTGCTCGACACGGAGCTGTCCGCGCGGCAGCGGGATTTTGCGGAGACGATCGTGGACAGCTCCGAGGCGCTGCTGAAGATCATCAATGACATCCTCGACTTCTCGAAGATCGAGGCGGGCATGCTGACGTTTGAGGAGATCGATTTTGACATCAACAATGTCGCGGAGAGCGTCGTGGACCTTTTCGCCGGGCGCGCGTTGACGAAGGGCATCGAGCTTTCGCTGGTCGTCGCCGATGGTGTGCCCGAGGTGCTCACGGGCGACCCGGGCCGGCTGCGGCAGGTGCTCTCGAACCTCGTCGGCAACGCGTTGAAATTTACCGAGCAGGGTGAAGTGCGCGTGATGATCCGCACCGAGGAGGAGCAGTCCGGCGCGACGATGCTGCATTTCGAGGTGATGGACACCGGCATCGGGATTTCGCACGAGCAGCAGGCGCGGCTCTTCCAGGCGTTCGTCCAGGCCGACGGATCGACGACGCGACGGTACGGCGGCACGGGGCTGGGGCTCGCGATCAGCCGCCGGCTGGTTTCTCAAATGGGCGGTGAGATATGGATCGAGAGCGAGCCCGGTCGCGGTTCACGGCTGTTCTTTACGGCGGTCTTCCGAAAAGCGGAGGACGTGCGCGTGCAGCAGTTGCGGCAATTTCCCGGCGCGAGGGCGCTCATCGTAGGGCAAGCCTGCGGAGGTGCCGTGCTTTCGGAGTTGTTCGGCTCGTGGGCCATCGAGGCGGAGCATGCCACGGATGGCACGTGTGCGATGGACGCGCTGTGCGCGGCGGAGGCTCGCGGATGGCAATTCGACGTGGTGGTCTTCGGCGTGGATGTGCAGAGCGACAGCGGGATGGGGTTCTCCCGCAGGATTCGTGATGACGAGCGATTCTCGGGGGTCAGGCTCGTGCGCGTGGTCCCGCTGAATACGAGCGAGGACGCGGCCGGCTGTGATGACACGCGGGTGGATGGGGAGATCGCGAAACCGATCAAGCACCGCGGCCTCCATCGTTGCTTGGACAGTGTGCTGAAGTCAGGGTCTGCCAAAATCCCGAGCGCGGCATCGATCGCGCCTGCCGTTGCCGCACCGCACGCCGACGCTTCCTGCCGTGCGCTGCGTGTTCTCGTGGCGGAGGACAGCGCGGTGAACCAGAAAGTCGTGCAGTTCCAGCTTCGGAAGCTGGGGTGCAAAGTGGAGTCCGTGACCGACGGCGAGGATGCCGTGCGTGCGGTCCGGAAGAGGTCCTACGACGTGATCCTGATGGATTGCCAGATGCCGAAACTGGATGGATGGGAGACAGCCCGCCGGATCCGCGAGTTTGAAAAGGGCCGGAAGCACCGGACGTGGATCATCGCGATGACTGCACATTCCCTTGTCGGAGATAGGGAGCGGTGTATGGAAGCCGGTATGGATGACTACCTAAGCAAACCAGTGCGCTTTGGCGACCTTGGTTCGGCGCTGGAAAAGAGCCCGGCCGCCCGGCGGGCCATTTCCG
>JANOBH010000262.1:0-1561 GCA_031411535.1 Chthoniobacter sp.
GACTTGCCGCCATCCGCACCACGCCTTAGCCTCCGCGCCATGAACGAACTCGTCTTTGAAGTCATCCAGGAAGAAGACGGCGGCTTCGTCGCGGAAAGCCTCGGCGAAAGCATCGTCACCGAAGGCGATACGTGGGAGGAATTGCGGAGCAACGTCCAGGAAGCGGTGCGCGGCTTCTATTTCGACCAGCCGGAAAAACTTCCGACGCGTCTCCGGCTCCACCTTGTCCGCGACGAAGTGCTCGCCTGCGTGTGAAACTGCCGCGCGATCTCGACGGACGCACGCTCGTTAAGATGCTCTGCCGCGACTGGGGCTATCGCTTCGTCCATCAGGAGGGCAGCCACATCATTCTCCAGACCGACACTCCGACGCACCAGCGCCTCCCCGTGCCGGATCACTCGCCGCTGCGCGTCGGGACGCTCAGTGCGATCCTGCGTCTCGTCGCCACGCACCACGGCGTTGACCGCGAGGCGATTTTGCGCGGGTTGTGATCTACTTGGATTACAACGCCACCACCCCGCTCGCGCCGGAGGTTCTCGATGCGATGCGGCCGTATCTGGAGCGGCATTTTGGCAACCCTTCCAGCATCCACTCCGCTGGGCGCGAGGCGCGGGCGGCCATTGATGATGCGCGCGACCGGCTCGCCGCGATGCTCGGCGCGAAGCCGCATGAGATCATCTTCACCGGCGGCGGCACCGAGTCGGACAACCTCGCCATCATCGGCCTCGCACGGGCGAACTCGGCGCGCGGAAAGCATCTCATCACCTGTGCCACCGAACACCACGCCGTGCTTCATGCGTTCGAGCATTTGGAGAAAAAGGAAGGCTTCCGCGTGACGTGGCTGCCGGTGGATCGCGACGGGCGCATTGACCTCGCGCAACTCGCCGACGCGCTTACGCCCGAGACCACGCTCGTCTCGATCATGTCCGCGAACAACGAGACCGGCACCCTCCAGCCTGTCCGCGAAATCGCCGCGCTCTGCCGGGCGCGTGGCGTCCTTTTCCACAGCGACGCCATCCAATCCTTCGGCAAAGAGCCGCTCGCCGCGCGCGACTTCGACGCCCTCTCGCTCACGGCCCACAAGTTTCACGGACCGAAAGGCGCGGGGCTGCTATATCTCGGCGCAGGCCACACCATCGAGAGTCTCCAGCACGGCGGCTCGCACGAAAACCAACGCCGCCCCGGCACCGAAAACACCGCCGCCATCGTCGGCCTCGCCCGCGCCGCAGAGCTGGCCCTTGCCGGCATGGACGCCGAGCGCCCGCGCCAGGCCGCGCTCCGCGACCGGCTCTGGCAGGGCATTCGCGACGCATTCCCCTCTGCGGTTCGGAACGGCGATGGGGAAAACTGCCTGGCGAACACGCTCAACGTCAGCTTCCCCGGCCTCGACGGCGAAAGCCTGCTCATCAATCTCGACCTAGCCGGCATCTGCGCCTCCAGCGGCTCCGCGTGCATGGTCGGATCGATCATGGCGTCGCACGTCCTGCTGGCGATGGGAGTCGCGCCCGAGCTGGCCCGCGCCACCGTCCGCTTCTCCCTCGGCAAGGAAACCACCGCCGCC
>JANOBH010000263.1:0-4915 GCA_031411535.1 Chthoniobacter sp.
GGCGAGGCCGCCTTTGACCCGCTGGCAAAGGCGCAATTCAACACCAGCCTCGCGAATTTCAACAACTCCCAGCAGGCCTACAACGCGCAGCTCCAGGGAAACAACGCCGCGATCCTCGCCCAGCAGCAGGCGGCGAAGATCAAGCTGGAAAGCGACCTCCAAAAGGCCGCGGACCCCGCGAACGCGGCCACAAGCGCGGACCTCCGCGCCAAGGCCTACAATGATTATGCCGCCGCGATGAAGACCGCCGGGCCGCTGACCCAGCCCCAGTTCCCCGATCCCAGCCTCCCCGCCGGCGGCGCCGACGCCGCGGACGGTGCGGGGAAGCCCGCGGGATCGCCGGCGGCGCAGGCGCTGGCAAATCTCTCCGCGCCCAGCACGGAGGAGACGGCCTTCCTGAACCTGATCGGCGGCATCACTACCGGCACCGCCCCGGCGGCGGTGACCGCGCCCAGCAGGGTCTCGGACCGGGTGGCGCTGATCGAGGCGGCGGGCAATACCAGCGTGAAGGCGATCTTCCAGCTCCTCGGCCAGCCGGACAAGGCGATCGGCTTTGAGGACAAGCGGGTGCTTTTCGCCACCGTGACCGTGGGGGTGAACCCCGGCTGGCGGACGCGCAGGGACTTCGCCGCGGAGATCACCTCCCAGGCCAGCTACCGCTACACCAGGGCGCGGAGCGACGTAGTGCTGTCAATGCATGACCGGCTCCCTGATGAGGTGAAGGCCGAGCTGCTCCAGAACCATCGCATGACCAGCGCGGTCGCAGAGCTTGAGAGGGAGAAAGAGATGGCGGCTCCCCAAGAGGTGAGGGATGCGCGCAAGGCCTTCCGCGAGGCGCAAGCGGCAGCCGAGAAGGTGGCGGGTGAACTGCGTAAAGCCGAGGGGAAGCAGGCGCAGGTGAGGGAGAAACTCCAGACGGTGCTCGAGGCGATCAGGGATAATGCAAAGGATATGAATGGCAAGGAAGGGAAGTTGAAGGAGATTTATGAACTCTCCCGCAAGAACCGCCGCGACGCGATACCAAGAGCCCCGAATGCCGATGCCATCGACAATGACACGCAGATCGGCAAGGAAGCCGAGAGCGAAGCCAGAAAGGCGATCGAGACGTTGACCCGGACACTCAAGGCCGTCGAGACGATGAATGAGGAACTAGGGAAAGAGGATGTGGAGATCGGCGAGGCAGCTATCAATGATGTCACGAGCCATTTGCCTGCGGTAACAAATCCACCGCAGACCGGCCCAAATCAGACACTGAGCCGCCAGGTGAAGCGACTGGGCGAGGACAAGGTCACGGCAGAGAAGCTGGCGCTCAGCTTTAAGAATGAAAAACCGAAAATCGTGAAGCTGGCGAAGGTGCGGGATGACACAGCCAAGACAAGTGCGACAACGGAAGCGGCCTCGGAAAAGGCGACGAGGGACTCCGGCTGGGCGGATCCCTCATCCTCGGGGCTGGGCAATGGCACCGCCGGGAAGCTGCTGTTGAAGAAAGATTGGTATTTCGACCATCCGAAGCTGAAGCGGGCCGCCCCGCTGGTAGCCGGCATCTCGCCGCTGATGGAGACGCAGGTGCTCGACCTCAAGGATGCGTACGGCCGCCAGGATCAGATCGCGATCGCGCTGGCGGTGACGCTGCGTAATGCGGGGCAGAAGGGGAGCGCGCAGCTTTTCGACCGTTTCATCCGCCAGCAGACCAAGGCTGCGGCCACGCGCTCGTCGCTCCCGGTGGTCAATACCTTCAGTGCCTCGGGGGGCTTGTTCGGCTTTCAGGTAGGACCGCGTCTCCGGGCCTTGGAAGACCCCGCCAGCCGCAAAGGCGGGTCGGCGAACGTGTTGGACCGCCAGTCCTTTCCCGCCGTCCTGATAATCGGCGTGGACCGGGCCGATCTTTCGCCCGTCATCTGCCGGGACTATGATGGGATGCTCTACGTCTTTGAGCCGCAGCTCGTGCTGCGGCAGACGAGCCGGTGGAATCCCCTGGACGGGAAGCTATTCACCCCTTTCAAAGACCCTTGGTGGAACCCACTCTCGTGGGGCAACCCGCGCTACTCCGAGCGCGACCGGGCGGACAACCTGATGAATGTGGCGGACCAGTTCAAGGAGCTGGACAAATGGCTGCGTGACGAGCGGCGATGGCTGACCTGGGAGGTCAACAAACCGCAGCATGATGGCGCGATCCCGTCCGAGGAATTCCACGAGTACGCCCACGTCGTGCAGTCCCTTTCCGACCGGCGGGATGCGCTGGCGGCGCTCTGCACGGGCTCGGAGAGCACGCAGTATCTGCCGCTGGATGTGCTCAATCCCAAGGCCGCGCCGACACCGCCGCCCGCCATGCCGCAGATTGTCCGCGTCGTCCCGGATGCGGTGTCGGCGCAGTTCGCCGCCGCGGGAGCGGCCCCCGACCCGAGCCAGACGCAGACCTTCATCCTCTTCACCGAGGGGATGCAGAAGGCGGCGGCTCCCGCGGCGTCCCTCATCCCGCCATCCGCAGGCTCCGTCCTAAGGACCGACAATCAGACTCCCGGCGCGCTGGTCGTAACGGTGCTTCTGACGAAGACGATGCCAGCGGCGGCTTTCAAGGTGGACATGACCTTGACGAGCAATGTGCCCGGCCAGAAGGCGGTGCCGGCGAGCATCGTCAGCCCCCCTTTCACGATCAAGGCGATCCCAGCGGCAAACGCCGCGGCGCAGGCCGCCGAGGCGCTTTTCATACCCGCGCTGAAGGCGACCATCAAACGCGATGCCGCTGGGCTGGCGACGGACTACGAGTTTCGACTCAACCCCGACCTCTCGGAGAAAGCGAAGGGGCTGGAGCAGATCATCCTGCGCGATGGAACCCTGCTCCATGACCTGAAGCCCTCGGAAATGAAGCTCAAGGCCGCGCCGGACGGCAAGTAAGCCGGGAGCTGCCACACCACTCACCCACACCAACCCAACAGCCACACACCCATGCCAAATATCCAACTCCGACTCGACGACAAACGCCGCGCGACACCCGAAGAGATTGCGCTTTACCGCCCGATCACACGGGGCCGCTTCGAACTCAAGGTGGCGGACCGTTTCATCCGCCTGGACAGCGTGGATGAGAACGACCATCTCGATGCCCAGGAAAAGGCCGAGGCGGCGGATGCCGTGGAACGCCCGGATTCATTCTGGGACGCGGCCAACAATCGCACCGTCTGCGGGGACTCCGCACCCGTGAGCGTGGATCACCGGCTACGCCAGACCGCGATCCGCGATCAGGACGACCGGGGAACCTGCGTCTGCTTTGCGTCGCTCGCGAACCTTGAGGTGCTTTGCCGTGATAAGAACTGGGGGACGCTCGACCTTTCGGAGCAGTATGCGAACTGGGTCTTCATGCGCAATGAAGGCAAGACCTGGTGCGACGACGGGATCAAGACCACGCTCGCAGCGCGCTACCTTTCCTCGGAGGGAGTCTGCATCGAGGAGCTGTGCGCGTATGAGGACGATGCGACCGTCCGAACCCACTGCGCGACCGGGCCGGATGCCACGGCGCGACAGTCGGCGAAGTATGGCTTCGGGGATTACATGCTCATCGACCAGCTGGGTCTCAATGGGCCGAGCATCTCGAACACCAGCTACCTGGAGTGCATCCTTCACAAAGGCCATGACGTTGTCTTTGGCACCCATGTCGCATGGGGCAACGCGGATGCGGGCACCAATATCTTCGACGTGATCCTAGATCAATATGGCAACCCGCTCCCGACGCGCGGCGGGCACGCCATCCTGCTGGTGGGCTACGACCGCTCGGGCGTGAAGCCATATTTCATCTTCAAGAACAGCTGGGGACCCGGGCAGGGCGTCGGCGGATATTACTACCTGAGCTACGACTACATCCGCCAATACGCCAAATATGGCTATGTGGTGTTTAGCGTGCGCGACGATCTCGTGTAAGGTGCCGGGTATGAACCCGGAAAAACTCACCTCCTGGCTGCATCGCGACGTGCCGACGCACTACCGGGCGAAGGTAGGTGAGGAGGTGCATGTGGCCCTGCCGCGCATCCCGATGACGGCGGCAACCCAGATGGTGTCCGTGGCGCTGGAAGTCTCCGGCACGCCAGGCGTCCTAATGAAGCGGGCTGCGCGCTCTGGAGGGGAAGGTCGGGTGGGACCGGCCACCTTCGTGGCGCGGGCCATCAAGCCCGGACGCGGCGAGGTGATCGTCTCAGCCCGCGATGCGATCTCAGGCGTCCACATCGCAGGCGTGGAGCCGCTGCGGATTGTGGTGGAAGTCGAAAGCTAACCCAGTTCCACGGCCTACCATGCGGCGAACTCGATGATTTTCCCATCTGGCGAATCAACCGCCGCTCCATCGCCTCAATCGAGTCTGGCAGTATGAGGCGCTCAGGGCTCGCGCTGCGGGTTCCAGTAGCCGTTGGCTTCGTCGGGGCCGGGCCAGCCTAGGTTTTGGGCAGTGGGGTCGCCGCCGTAGGGGTTTTCGCCGGGGTCGCGGGGGGTGATCTCCTCCATGCTGATGTGGCCGTCGCACCAGGCGAGGATGGCTTTTCCCGCGAAGCGGAAGTGGACGCTGGGGGATGGGCGGCTGCCGGTGGGGCCGGTGCCGAAGTCCCAGAAGGGGGGCTCGGCGTAGGGATACTCCTGGAGGCCATCGGCGCGGGCGAAGGCGGTGGTGGCGAACATGAGGGTGCTGGCGGGGCGCGGGATCTGGGCGGGTGTGGCGGAGCGGCGGGTGCCGTCGGGATTCCACGCCCACTCGGGGGTGCCGCCGATGTAGGTGGCGTTGTAGCCGTAGCCACCGGTGCCGTCCTCGAAGCTCTGCCGGCCGCTGAGCATTTCGGTGAAAAGGGGGCACGGGGTGATGGCGCGGGATTTCCCGAGGTAGTCGGCGAGGAAGCCGGCGGCGGGGTCGAAGCGGCCGGTGGCGGTGGTGCGGGCG
>JANOBH010000264.1:0-7974 GCA_031411535.1 Chthoniobacter sp.
CTGCCAAGCTCACCCTGCAGCATCTCGTGCTGGCCGATGAAAAGCTCGCCGCTGAAAATGCCGCCCTTCTCGACGTTGATCGCCTTCGCGTAGATCACGCCTTCGAGCGACCCGCCCGAGGCGATCGTGACGCAGCCATCGCAGGTGATACGCGCCGCGACCTTGCCATGGATTTCGACGGACTGGGCCTTGACCATGCGGACGAATTCCACGTTCGCCTTCTTGTCGATGACCAGGCGGTTTGCCTCGATCGTGCCGGCGCACTGGCCCTGCAATTTCACCCGCGCCTCACCCGTGCAGGTGAGGACGCCGCGCAGCCGACCTTCGATGAGCGCCGCACCGCAGCCGATCTTCGCGCTGGTCACATCCGCCTTTGACGAAAGGATCACCTCACCCTGCGTCTGGATGCTTCGGCCAAACGGGCCGCTGATCTTGAAATCGCGCAGGTCGATGTACGAGCTGCACTGCGGGCAGAGACTGGACTGCGCCGCGCTGCTGACCTGCTGGCGGTGGCCGCAACTAAAGCAGCAGATGTCGCGGATTTTCTCCCCCGAGACCATTTTCGACAGCTTGTCGAAAATGGAAGGCCCCTTGAGGCTCGCGACCTCCTTGGCCAGAAGTTTCTCGATCGAGTAGTGCTGGCCGCACTTGCGGCAGAATGTCGATTTGGCGAACGGCGACTCCAGCTGGCTGAACCCGCAATGCGGGCAGTCAGCGCTGACCTTGTCAGCCTGTTTTGGAGTATTGCTGGCCACGACGGGCCGTCCTTAGCGGGCGGCGGCGGGACGGGCGGCCTCCTGGCGTCCGCCCTCCTGCTGCGGACGCGCCGCGCCTTTCACAGGATTCACTTCCGACTTGCCGACAAAGGTCGCGCCTTCCTCGATGACGAGGCGCATGGCCTTGAGGTCGCCATGGAGCACGGCGCGCGCTTTCAGCTCGCAGCGCTCATCGACGGTAATATTGCCGTGCACCTTGCCGAGCACGGTCGCGGACTTCGTCTTGATCTCGCCGCGGATTTCCGCGTTTTCGCCGACGATGAGCGTGCCGCTGGAAGTGATCTCGCCCTCGACCTTGCCGTCGATGGTGAGTTCGTTCTGAAACTTGATGGAGCCTTTGATTTCGACGTCCGCGGAGAGGAGGTTCTTGCCGGTGGAGAGTTCAGCCATGGGAGTGATGTGTGAGTTTGCTAAATGATGCGGTCGCCCGCGCTTGGTTTGGCCGCGGAACGCCTTTTTCTGTCGTCAAAAACGGCCCGCGGAGAAGATGTGGCGGCGACTATGGTGCGGCGGAAAAAACGTGTCAACGCCCGCCGAGCACCGGTTTGGAATTTTGCCGGTCCGGCGTGCCGCCCCCCGGTCGTCCGCCGTGCCGGCGGGGAAAAACGCTAGATGCCCGTGCCGACGTACTCGGCGGCGTAGGTCTCAAATTTAGCGGTTTGGCCCACGGCCGGCGGCGTTTCGAGGTCGTAAACGTCGTTGCTGGCCAGTGCCGCAGCCTGCGTGTCCCAGATCATCACGGTCTTCTTGGCCTTCGGAGAGGTCTCCTTGCTGCGCACGGTATCCACGGCGATGTAGCGCACTTTTTTCTTCTTCAGGACGGCCTTTTTCTCCGGTGCGAGCCGTGTGTAGTAGGTGGTCGCCCGCTGCTCCGCGACCTTCATCTGCTCCTTGGTGGCCTTGTGCCGGATGATCGTCGTCTGCGTCTGGATGATGCGCGCGAGCCCGCTCTGGGCGAAAGTTTCGACGCTCCCGGCGAGGAGCGCGCAGACGGCGAGAGCGGCGGACCAGCGGAGGACGCGGGTTTTCATAAAAGCGGGGCCTAGCTGCCGGAGCCGACGTACTCGGCGGAGTAGGTGTCGAACTTCGCCGTGGAGCCGACGGACGGCGTGCTCTGCACGTCATAGACACTGTTTCCGACGAGGCTTTCCGATTGCGTGTCCCAGATCATCACGGATTTCTTCGCCTTGGGCGATGTCTTCTCGTCCTTCACGGTATCGACCGCGATGTAGCGCACCTTCTTTTTCTTCAGGGCCACCTTTTTCTGCGGCGCGAGGCGGCCGTAGTAAACCCGCGCGCGCTGCTCGGCGATCTTGCGCTGCCGCTCGGTGGCCTGGTGCTTGGCGATGATGTAAGTCGTCATGCCCACGACCGCTCCCGCGGCGAGGCCCACAGCGACCGATTCCCCGGTGCTCATCCCGGCGGCGCGCGCGAGGCTCCCGGCGAGGATGCCGGCTCCGCCGCCGAAAACGGCGGCGTTTTCGCCCGGCGTCATGTTTTCGCACCCGGCGACGAGGAGCGCGATGGATGTGGTGAGGGCGATGATGGGCTTCGTTCGGGAGTTCATAAGGAGTGGGCTTTTTTATAGTGAGCGGCGGTCCTCAGGGCAAGGAAATGTCTCCCGTCCGGCGGGGCAAAGTTCACCCATTGACCGCGCGCCGCCGCTGTTTACGCTCCCGGCACCTCCCCTCTCTCCCGCCATGAACGCCATCCCCCCAAGCGGCCGTTCGGTGGAATTTCGACGCGCAGCGCGCAGCCGAAACGGGGAGTCATTGCACCATGACGCGGGCGCCGCCTGGCCGCGTCCATCCCCCACGCCAGCACTATGAAAACTCCGACGATCCACTGCGCGCTCGTCGCGCTCACGCTCACCCTCTTCGCGGCTCCGCCGAAAATCCGCGCGGGCGACCTGCTGCTCGCGGCATTCAGCGGCGATGCGATCGTGCGCTACGACAGCACGGGCGGCACGTTCTCGCTGTTCGCCTCGCACGCGACGATGGATGGCCCTGCGGCGATGGTCTATGGGGCGGACGGGAATCTGTATGTGCTCTGCGAGTTCTCGCACCGGGTGCTGCGTTTCCACGGCACGACGGGCGCATTCATCGACGAGTTCATCTCGCCCGGGACACTCGGAGCTGCGGGAGTCACCGATCCCGACGACATGGAACTGGGCTCCGACGGGAATCTTTACATCACCAATCACTTCCCGGAGCCATCGTCGCCATTCACGGCGATCTTCGAGTTCAGCGGCACGGCGGCGGATACGTTCCTCGGGGATTTCGCGTCGTTCGGCGCGATCGAACACACGCACGGACTCACCTTCGGCCCCGGAGGGAAACTCTTCCTCGGGGGCGTGGACTCGGGTTCCGTGTATGCGTTCGACGGTCTCGCAGATGCCGTTCCGGGCACGTATGCCGGCACTTACCGCCCGCCGAGCGGCTTCATCACGTATGGCGACCTCGCTTTCACGCCGGATGGAAACCTCTACCTGACGCACGGCGGCGGCGTGCTGCGCTACGACGGTGTCTCGGCGACGCCTCTCATCACCGGCGGCGGGGGCTACTGGGGCGTGCTGGTGGACGACGGGTTCCTCTATCTCAGCAACCTAAGCACGGGCACGCTGAAGAAGTACACCGACACAGGCGTTTTCGTCGCCGACATCACCGGCGGGCCGGGTGCCTTCGACATCATCCCGATGGTGCCGGAGCCCGGAGCGGGCCTGCTGATGCTCGCGGGGCTCGCGTCGCTCGGCCTGGGTCGCCGGCGGGGCTAGTCTGCTCAGTGCGGGGTGAAAGGGATGCCGTGCTGCCGGCACCAGTCGGCGGCGCGGGGGTCGCCCGCCTCGGCCGACTTGCGGAACCACGCCTGCGCCTGGAGCTGGTTTCTCGCGGTGCCGAGCCCGCCGTCGAGGCACTGCGCGTAGTTAAACATGCACGAGCCGTCGCCTGCGCGGGCGCCTTTCTCGAAAAGCTCGGCCGCGCGTTTCGGATTGGCCGCAGGGACGCCGCGGCCGGTCATGTAGAGCACGCCGAGATTGCCCGTCGCCTTGAGATTGCCCATGTCGGAGGCGCGGCTGAAAAGCCGGAACGCCTCGGCGAAATCCGTCTTCACCCCGGTGCCGCGGGTGTAGCAGGTGCCGAGGATGTCCATCGCACGCGTGTCACCGCCGTCTGCCGCGGCCTTCAGCAGGTCCGCCCCGCGCTTCTCATCCTTTGCCACGCCGAGCCCGTCCACATAGCACTGGCCGAGCGCGAATTTTCCGCCGATGTCGCCTTTCTCAGCGGCAGCCTGAAAGCATTCCACCGCCTTGGCGAAGTCGGGTTTGCCGATCTCACCGCCTTTGGAATACATGAAGCCGAGCTGGGTCAGCGCTGTCGCGTCCCCCTTCTCGCTCGCGGTGCTGAACCACTTGAATGCGGTCTTTTGCTCGACCGCGCGGAGGTTGTCCCCGAGCAGCAGCATGGCGGAAAGGATGTCGAGTTGCGCGGCCTCGGTGATCTGGGTGCGCATGGCGCTGAACTCCTCGAAGGAGATCGGACTGGGCCGGTCGCGCAGGTGATTGAGGAGCGTTTCGAGATGGTTCTTGGCCACGCCGGACTCCGGAAAGTCCCTCGCGATTTTCAGCCACGCATCGAGAGACGGCGCCCAGTTTCCTTTTTCCTCCAAGGCCTCGGCCTGCGACACCGCGGTCTTGAGCGCTTCCTGGCGCTGCTTCACTGCCATCGCCTTTTTTTCCACCTCGTCGCGGATCCGCTTTTCCTCCGCGGCTTTGGCGTCGGCCTCCTTCTGCTTCTCAGCGTCGGCCATTTCCTGGCGCTCCCTGTCCGCACGCGCCTGGCGATCCCGCGCCTCCTGCTCGGCGTCGGGGTTGCTGTCCGTGCCGGTGCCGATCTCGGGAGCCGTCTCCGAGCCGGAGTCCTTGTCCTCGACGGGGCGATGGGTGAAAAAATACCCGCCTGCGCCGAGCACGATCACCGCGGCGGCGACCGACCCGATGAGCGCGAGCGGCGATTTCCTTTTCGCGAGCGGCAGCGGCGGCGGAATCACCGGCGCGGACGCGGGCGGCTGCGGCGCGCCGACCGGCGCCGACGCCTCGCGACGGCGCACCTGCGCGCCGTCGAGCTCGATGAGCGCATCGCAAAACTCCTGCGCGCTGGCGAAAGAGCGCGCCGGATCGAGCGCGCAGCGCAGCACCTCATTGCCCTCCTCGGAAAGCGTAGCCAGCGGCGTGTAGCGCGGCCCGGCAGCGCCGCCAAGCGCCACCGGCGAAAGCGTGCCGCCGAGCAGCTCGTAGCCGAGCGCCGCGAGCGCCTGGATGTAGCGCGAGCGGACATCCACGCCTTCCGATTTTGCACCAGCCGGCCCCTCGACCATCGTCTGCCCGCCGGCCCACGTCTGCGAGGACGCCAGGTCGCGCTTGAATCCGAGCGGATAGAGCTTGAGTGCAAACTCCGGCCAGTCCGCGAGCGGCGCCCGGAGCAGCGCCTCTTTTTCGACCGGCTGCGTGAAATGAATGAGCACCTGATGCAGCCCAAACTCCAGTCCGCCGAGCGCGAGCCCGAGCGCGTGATCCACGCCCGCCGCCGCCTGCCGCAGGAGCGCGAGCGTTTCACCCGCCTCCAGCTCACGCCGGGCGCGCAGCAGCTCCAGGAGTGAAAAGCCGTCCGTCCATTCGAGTGCGACGAAGCTGGCCTGCTCGATGGTTTCAAACTCGAAAACGCCGAGAAGATTCGGATGCTGCACCGGCTTGAGCCTCTCCACCTCGCGCTCCAGCGCGGTGCACGCGGCGGTGTCGCCGAGAAATTCGGGATTGAGCACGAGAACGCGCACATCCCGCTGCAACTCGCCGTCAAAGGCACGGAACGCCCGGCCAGCATTCGTCTCGCCGAGCACCTCCTGGATTTTGTAGCGCCCGGCCAGCACCACGCCGATCTCGAAGCGCGTCTCGCCGGGACGCAGCGCCGCCGTTTCCAGCAGCGTCGCGAAATTCTCCTCCGCCTCCTCCACCGCGCCCGCCGCCGGTGCGTCGCCGATATGCTCCAGCACGTCCTCGATCGACTTGCGCAGCTCGGCAGGCGTCTGAAAGCGGTCGTCCGGATCCTTCTCCAGCATCTTGCGCAGCAGGTCGGCTGCGGCGCGCGGGAGGTTCTCCATCTTCTCGAAAGGCGGCGGCTTCGAGAGGTGCTGGCTCATCACCTGCGCCATCGAGCCCGCAAAGGGCGCCTGCCCGGCGAGCATGTACCAGAGCGTGATGCCGAGGGAGTAGATGTCCGAGCGGACGTCGATCTCCCTTTCCTCCAGCTGCTCTGGACTCGCGAAATGCGGCGTGCCGACAAAGCCTCCCATGCTCAGCGTCGCCGCGTCCTCCGCGTCGCCGGCGTGCGAAGTTTTCGCCAGGCCAAAGTCGATCACCTTCGCGATCACCTCGTCGTCCTCGCGCACCAGCATGAGGTTCGCCGGCTTGATGTCGCGGTGGACGAGCCCGTGCTGCGTCGCCGCGTTCAGCGCGCGCGCGACCTGCGCGGTGATCGTCAGCGCCGTCAGCGGCGCGAGCGGCCCCTGCCGCTTGATCAGCGCCTCCACGGTTTCGCCGTCGATGAACTCCATCGCGTAAAACCATGTGTCGCCCTCGGTTCCGAGGTGAAAGACCGACGCGACATGCCGGTGCCGCATTTTCGCCGCCGAGCGCGCCTCGCGCACGAAGCGCTGCCGCGCCACCTCGCTATCCAGATACGTGGAGTTGATGACCTTCAGCGCCACCGGGATGCGCAGGCTGGTGTCGAACGCCTTGTACGTGATCCCCATCGCCCCGCGTCCGAGTTCGTAGAGCGAACCGTCGTCGCGGGTCAAAACTTCGTAGTGGTCGAACAGAGTGGCCTCGGGCATGAATGTTTCTTACGGAAGCGGAGAGCGTGCGAGAACGTGAGAAGTTGCAGTTTTCTGCGGCCTTGCGCAATCTGCAACCCGCATCGAGCCAGAACCCCATGGGAGCGAAACTGAAGATCCAACCCGCCACTGCCGATCCCTTCGAGGTCGGGATCGGCAACACCGCGTCCATCGGGCGGACCCGGGAAAACACAGTCTGCCTCAGTTTCAGCCCGCTCGTTTCGCGCCAGCACGCCCTCATCCGCTGCCACAATGGCTGGCAGTACCAGCTCATCGACCTCGGCAGCCGCAATGGCACCTACGTCAACGACGAGCGCGTGGTCATGCCGGTGACGCTCACCGACGGGGCGAAAATCCGCATCGCCGACAACCAGATGGTTTTCGTGGAGCACGACGAGGATCCGGCGAGCGAGGCGAATGCGATGACGATGGTCGGGAGCATCGATCACTCCGTCGTCGAGGCCCGGCCCGTGGCGCTGCTCGTGTGCGACATCCGCGGCTTCAGCACCATGTCCGAAAAGATCTCCGGCGAAGACATGGCGCAGGCCCTCGGCGCGTGGTTCCGCGAGACGGGAAACATGGTCGCGCAGAGCGCCGGCACGATCGACAAATTCATCGGCGACGCGATGCTCGCCTACTGGGGCGTGAGCGGACGCGGCACGGCGGACTGCGGCACCGCCTTTGCCGCGGCAAAGCGCATGATGGCCCTCGCGGACTCCCGCACCTGGCCGAATGGCGAGGAATTCAAAATCGCCATCTCGCTCCACTACGGCCGCGTGACGTGCAGCAATGTCGGAGTCGCCGCCGAGCGCGACGCCACCATCATCGGCGACGCCGTGAACACCGTCTTCCGCCTCGAAGCGCTCTCCAAGGAACTTGGCCAGCGCGTGGTCATGTCCGGCGAATTCGCCGAGCAAATGCCCGACGTGAAAAAATTCCAGGACCTCGGCGACCGCACCCTCAAAGGCAAGGCGCAGACCGTCCGCGTCTTCGGGATGGCGCAGTAGCGGACCCGCCCGCCGCCGGACGACCCGCGCACCCGCGCATGCGGTTGCCAGTCACCCGTGGGCTCTGAAGCGGCCCCAGACTTACAAACCCATGCCGCCCTTCCGAACCATGTCCACCAAACCGGGACAGACTCACTCACTTTGGGCACGAGGAGAAAAGTTGCCCCTGCCTCGTGCGTTCCCCCGTTCTTTTCACTTTCGTTTTCTGAGGCCGCTCAGCCGGTGGCGCGCGTTGAACCGCTGCGTGTAGGTGCCCTGAAACCATTTCATCCCAGCCACCAGATTCGGCTCCGGCGTCTCCAGCA
>JANOBH010000265.1:0-4176 GCA_031411535.1 Chthoniobacter sp.
GTCACGCTGAAGGTGCCCGCGATGAGCGCGAGGGTGCCGTAGCGGACGTTACTTTGCGAAGTGGGATACCACTCGGTGCTGCCGAGGAATTTCCCGATGTGAAAGCTGCTCTCCTTGTCGAAAAAGATCGGCGCACCCTCGCGGAAGACGAAGAAAAAGATCCCGAAAACGAACAGGATCGCGCTCATCCCGCAGAGCTTGATCAGCAGTTCGATCGCCTTCTCGGTGCAGAGTTCGAAGGTGCGGCGCTTGGCGGCCATGCGGTGGGTGGGAAATGCGGCGGCGCCCCGTCGTCAGGACGCCGCCGCGAGAGCGAGACGAGGCAGACTTACTTCTTCACGAGCGGGATGTAGCCGGCGTGCTCCACGATGTCCTGGCCTGGCTGGCTCAGGACCCACTGGAGATACTTGTCCACATGGGCACCCACGCCGGGCGGCGTGTACATGAACATCGGCCGCGCGATCGGGTAGCTCTTGTCGAGCGTGGTGGTGATGTTCGGTTCGATGGCCGGATCGCCCTTCTTTTTGGCAACCTTGAGCACCTTCACCTTGTCCGTCTTGTAACCGATGCCGCTGTAGCCGATCGCGGTCGGTGTGGTGGAAATGAGATCGACGACATCCTTCGAGCCGTTCATGTCTCGCGAGCCGGCCTTGAAGTCAGCCTTCTTGCCGACCACCGCCTCGCGGAAATAATGATAAGTCCCCGAGTTATTCTGCCGGCTCACGCGGATGATCTCCGCATCGCCCGAGGGCAGCGTCGCACCGAGATCACTCCATTTCGTGGTCGTGCCGCCCTCGCGGAAGATGTCGCTCAGTTCCTCCACAGAAATCTCCGTCATCGGATTGCTCGGATGCACGTAGATTGCCAGCGCGTCGTAGCCGACGTGCCATTCCTTCGGGTGCTGCCCGTTATATTTGGCGGTGGCTTTCTTTTCCTCTTCCTCTTCCAACTTGCGCGAGCTGTTAGCGACGTCGCAGGTGCCATTGAGCAGGGCCGCAATGCCCACGCCGGAGCCGCCGCCGGAGACTTCCACGGACACGCCCGGCTCGACCTTGGCGTAAGCCTCGGCCCATTCCTGCGCGAGGTTCACCATCGTGTCGGAGCCGATGTTCTGGATGCTCACGGCCTCGGCTTTTTTCGCGCCGCTGTCGCTCCTATCGCAGCCGGTAAAGAGCAGCGCGCCCGCGATCGCGGATGTGCTGGAGAGGTGCAGGAGGTGTTTTGTGATGGAGCTGAGTTTCATGGGTGGGGTTTGCGGGTGTCGGGTAAATGGCTGGCTTGCGTCTCTTTCGCTTCCTCTTAATCCCGGGGTTGGAGGAAGACTAAGAGGAGGAGGTTAGTCGATGCGGTCCGCGAGTACGGCATCGCTCAGCTCGGAGATATGGGTATGCAGAAAGCGATACGCCTGCTCGTAAGCTGCACGCTTTTCCTCGGGCGAACCTTGCCCCTGAGACGGGTCGGCAAGGCTCCAGTCCAGGCACACAGCCTTGGTGGCCGAGGGAAAGCCACGCTTCGCCTCCTTGCTCAGCGCCACCAGGATCTGCGCGTGTTCGAGATTGGGCACCTGGTCGAGCGCATGCGCCCCGGCGTGCGAGACATCAAGGCCTTTGCTTTGCAGAAACCCGACCATCCCCGGATCGACCGTGCCCGCAGTGAGCCCCGCACTGGCGAAGACGAATTGCGGCCGGTTGAGCGAGTGGCCGATGGCTTCCGCCATCTGGCTCGTGCAGGAGTTGTCGCCGTCGAGAAAGACCATCCGCCAGACATCGCCGTGGGCGTGTTTGGAATACTCCCCGGTGGTCATGTAGATGACCTCCTCGCACATGTTCTTCGCCTGATCCGACACCCGCTCAAAGCGCCGGGCGACCGTCATCAGCGGCGTCAGCGCAGTCATCGGCAGCCGGCCCGCCTGCGCGAGTTGGAAGAGTTCCGCGTTGATCACCGACTTGAGTCCGTCCACTTCCTCTTCCACCGGCATCGTCCGGCGGGCAAGCTCCGCATCCTCCGTGGTAAAGGCGCGCACGGCCTCGCGAAGCATCGGGATGGAAAGGTTCGCGATCTGCTCGAAGCGCGCCACTGGCAGCTCGAAATCAATGGCTGAGAGTTTCAGCACCTGCTTCGCGATGCTCTCCGCGTAGTCGCCGATGCGCTCGATCTCCTGGGTGATCTTGATGGTGGTGTAGGCAAACCGCAGGTGCTTTGCCACAGGCTGCTGGCGCACGATGAACTCCAGGCACAGCCGGTCGATCTCCTTCTCCAGTTCGTCGATGCGTTGATCCCGCAGGATCACCGTGTAGGCCACCGTGCGGTCACGCTTCACCACCGCCCGCAGCACCGCCGTCAGGGCGCCCTCGGCGAGCGCCGCCATCTCGGCGACCTTGCCGCGGAGACGGTCGATGTCGCGCTGCATGGATTCTTCATAATGGGCGGGCATGGCGCGGAAGTTGGATATGGGGAGCGGCGCGGTAAAGGCAAAAGAAGCGGCTCCCGCGATCGCAAACCGCTGCGGATGCCAGCGGCCAGACGTCTGTCACCGCCCGATGCCCGAGGCCTCCGCGGACCTACTCCAGACGGATGCCCGCGATGCGCTCCATCACGCGCTCGCTGAGCCGCTGGTAGAGGTCGCGGCCCTCGCCGGTGAGGTCCGCTTTGGTGAAAAACATGGGCTCCCCGACGACGATGGTGATCGGGTTGAAAAGGCGCGGTTTCCCACCGCGGGGAAATGCCTCATGCGCGCCGAAGATGCGCATGGGGACGACGGGCGCGAGCGTCTTGGCGATGACGAGGCCGAGACCGGGCAGCGCGGGCAGAAGATCCCCGTCGAGAGTGCGGGACCCCTCGGGGAAGATGACGGTGCTGTGGCCCGCGCGGATGAGTTTGATGACGGTCTTCAGGGCGCTCATGTCGGCGCGGTCCTGATCGACGGGGACCACATTGAGATGCGGAAGGATCGGACCGAGAATGGGCCACTCGAGGAGCGTCTTGCGGGCGAGGTAGTGGATCTCGCGGTGGCAGGCGATCCCGGCGAGCGGCGGGTCCAGGTAGCTCTCGTGGTTCATCGCCAGGATGGCGCCGCCTTCCTCGATGATGCGCTCGCGGTGAATGACCCGGAAGTCGAAGAACGTGCGGGAGAGGAACTGCGCGAGGCGGTAGCCGAACTGGTAATGGACGCCCATGAGGGGAAAGGATCAGGGATGAAGGCGGAAGGACGAAAGGACCCGGCGCGGGTTCAATCAAGGCTCACGGTTCAGCCTTCCGCCTTCACCCTTCCCGACGCTTCGGTGAGGGTGAGTCCCTTGAGCTTCAGACGGCCGACGATCTCTCCCGCGACGCCGTCGATGGTGAGGTTTGAGCTGTCGATGACGTGGGCGTCTTCGGCGATGATGAGAGGCGAGGTGCGGCGCGTGGAGTCCACCTTGTCGCGTGCGGCGACGCTGTCCTGGAGCCCCTGGGCGGAGCGGCGGCGCGCGCGGACTTCGGGCGAGGCGTCGATGTAGAATTTGTAGGGCGTCTCGGGGAAGACGGCGGAGCCGATGTCGCGACCCTCCATGACGACATCGTTCTCACTGGCGAACGCGCGCTGTTTGGCGACGAGGATGCGGCGGACTTCGGGGATCGTGGCGATGGCGGAGACGTTCGCATTCACGTCGTCGGCTACGAGGTGGGGCGTCGGGTCGATGCCGTCGATGAGGATGGTCGATTCGCCATCCGCGACACCGCAGGCGATGTCGGTGAAATGGAGGAGCTGCTGGACGCGGGTGGCATCGGCCGTGGGGACGCCTTTTGACACGGCGAGCCAGGTGACGGCGCGATACATGGCGCCGGTGTTCACATAGACAAAGCCGAGCCGCCGGGCGAGTGCGCGGGCGACGCTGCTTTTGCCAGAGGCAGCGGGTCCGTCGATGGCGATGACGAGGTGCTCTCCCATCCTACACGTGCGTGGGGAGCGAGGTGACGACGGGCGTCTGGCGCTCGGACGATTCGCGGAGGAGACCTTCGAGGGTCTGGTAGAAGCCGGGGTAGGAGGTGTTCACGCACTCGGTGCCGGTGATCGTGGTTTCGCCCTCGGCGAACATGCCGGCGATGGCGAAGGCCATGGCGATCCGGTGGTCGCCGAAGCTGTCGAGGCGCGCGCCGCGGAGCGGGACGCCGCCGAGGATTTCGAGTCCGTCCTCG
>JANOBH010000266.1:0-2500 GCA_031411535.1 Chthoniobacter sp.
GGAGCACAACCGCCGCTACTACGACGAAGCCGCGCCCACGGTTTCCGACGCGGAGTACGACGCGCTCTTCCGCGAGCTGCGCGACATCGAGGACGCCCACCCGGAGCTGATCACACCCGACTCGCCGACCCGGCGCGTGGGCGAAAAGGCGACCGCCGGTTTCAAGCCCGTGCGCCACGCGGTGCCGATGCTTTCGCTCGACAATCTCTTCGCCAAAGACGGCCCCGAGGCGCTGCGCAAATGGATCGCCAGCGTGGAGAAGCTGCTCCCCGGCGAGCCGCTCGAATGGCTCGTCGAGCCAAAGGTGGACGGCCTTGCCGTGAGCCTGCGTTACGAGGACGGCGTCTTCGCCACCGGCGCGACCCGCGGCGACGGCGAGTCCGGCGACGACATCACCGAAAACCTCCGCACCATCCGCAGCATCCCGCTGCGCCTGCACGCGCCTGGAGGGCATCGCGCCGTCGATGCCCCGGCCCGCGCCACCGACAGCTCGGTGCCCTCCACCCTCGAAGTCCGCGGCGAAGTCTATCTCCCGGTCGCCGGCTTCCAGCGCATCCGCGAGCAGATGATCGCCGCAGGCGAGGAGCCGTTCGCAAACGCGCGCAACACCGCCGCCGGCACGCTCAAGCAGCTCGACCCCGCCACCGTCGCGAAGCGTCCGCTCGACATCGTCCTCTACGGTCTCGGCGAGGTGAGCGCCGAGCCGCCGCCCACGCAGGACGCCATGCTCGCCTGGCTGAAGTCGCTCGGCTTTCGCACGCCGAAATTCACACGGCTCTGCGCCACCGCTGATGACGTCATGGCGGCGATCAATGAACTCGACTCGATCCGCGACACCTTCGGCTTCGAGACCGACGGCGCCGTCATCAAGCTGAACTCCCTCGAACAGCGCGAGCGCGTCGGCTTTCACTCCCGCGCGCCGAAGTGGGCGAAGGCTTGGAAATACGTGTCCGAGCAGGCCGAGACGCGGCTGCGCGGCATCACCGTGCAGGTCGGCCGCACCGGCGTGCTCACGCCCGTCGCCGAGCTGGAGCCGGTGCTGCTCCGCGGCAGCACGATCAGCCGCGCCACGCTGCACAATGAGGACGAGATCAGACGCAAAGACATCCGCCTCGGCGACACCGTCGTGATCGAGAAAGCCGGCGAGGTCATCCCCGCCGTCGTCCGCGTGGTGCTGGAAAAGCGCGTGCCCGATGCGCCGCCGTTCGATTTCCTCGCGCACATCGGCGGCAAATGCCCCGCGTGCGGCGGCGCGGTGAAGCGCGACCCGGACTTCGCCGTGTGGGTCTGCGAAAACGTGAACTGTCCCGCGCAGCTCACGCGCCGTCTCGAATACTTCGCCAAGCTCGGCGCGCTCGAAATCGACGGCCTCGGCGGCATCGTCGCCGACAAACTCGTCGAGCGCGGCCTCGTCCGCGACCCGATCGACCTCTTCGGCCTCACGCTCGAACAGCTCGCGCCGCTCAACCTCGGCACCGACGACGAGCCGCGCGTCTTCGGCGAAAAGAACGCGCGCAAGGTGATCGACGCCATCGATCGCGCGAAGACGCTTCCGCTCGCCCGCTGGCTCCACGCCCTCGCCATCCCCGAGGTCGGCGAGGAAACCGCGCACGACCTCGCGAAACACCACGCCTCGCTCGAGGCCGTCCGCGACTCCGCGCTGCTGCGCGATGTCCTCGCGCTCGACCGCCTCCACACCGAAGCCGACGCCACCAATCCCCGCGCCCGCCACAACAAGGACGCCACCGAACTCGAAAAGCAGCAGCTCGCCACCCGCCACGCCGAACTCCTCGCCGACGCCAATGCCGCAGGCCGACGACTGATCGACGCCAGCTTCGCCGCTCCCGCGAAAAAGAAGGCTGCCGCGGACTCCGACGCCGTCACCGTCATCGGCCCCGTCGCCGCCCAAGCCGTGCTTGGGTGGTTCGCCAGCGACGCCGGCCGCGAGACACTCCGCCGCCTGCACGCGCTCGGCATCGCGCCCGCCGGCAGCAGCGGCAACGCTGCCGATTCCCCGCTCGCCGGCAAGACCTTCGTCCTCACCGGCACGCTGGAAAAAATGCCGCGCAACGCCGCCGCCGAAAGAATCCGCGCACTCGGCGGCAACGTCTCCGGCTCCGTCAGCCGCAAGACCAGCTACGTCGTCGCCGGCCCCGGCGCAGGCTCAAAGCTCGACGACGCCCGCGAGTTCGGCGTCACCGTCCTCGACGAGGAGCAGTTCCTCGAAATGCTCACCGCCCACGCCGACCCCGGAGCGGCGCAGGGCAGCCTTTTTTGATTCACCGGCTCAGAGCATCGCCTTCACCCGCCTCGCGTAGTCCGCGATGTCCGGCGCCTGCAGCAGCCCGGAGACGATGACCACACGCCGCGCGCCTGCCGCGATCACGGTTTCGAGGTTCTCCAGCTTGATGCCGCCGATGCAGAAAATCGGGATCTTCACCGCCTCATGCACGCGCCGGATGTCGTCGAGCCCGACCGCGGGCCGGCCCGGCTTTGTCGG
>JANOBH010000267.1:0-2413 GCA_031411535.1 Chthoniobacter sp.
GGTGCAACCCGCCTGACCGATGCAGACTTCCGGTGTTACCAATTACCTGCTGCTCGGCGGCGGCGCGCTCCTCGTGGAATGCGCGCGCGAGCTCCGCGCTGCCGGCTCGGCGGTCGCCGTGATCACGAGTCCCCGCCATCAGCGCGAAGTCATGTCGTCCGATGGCCGCACGCTGGGCGAAGAGCTCGCGGCACTCGGAATCGACTGCGTGGTGTGCAGCGATCTGGATCGCGATGCGAAGGTGCTCGGGCGGATCAATGGTGGCACGCTGGCGCTTTCCTTCGGCGCGGCGTGGATTTTCCGCCCGGCCTTCATCGCGCGGTTCAATGGGCGGCTGCTGAATCTCCATCCGGCGCGGCTGCCGCAGGACCGCGGCGCGGGCGGCTTTTCCTGGCAGATCCTGCGCGACAACCGGCTGGGATGCTGCCTGCTGCATGAGGTGGACGCTGGCGTCGATACCGGGCCCGTGGTGAAAAGCCGGTCGTTCGTGTTCCCGCCATCGTGCCGGACGCCAGCCGACTACATGGCCGCCTATATCGGGGAGAGCCGCGCGCTGCTTCGCGAGTTTTTCGAGGAGGTGAGGGCCGGCCGCGAATTCACCGCGATGCCGCAGGCCGAATACCTCAGCAGCTACTGGCCGCGGCTGTCCACGGAGCATCACGGCTACATCGACTGGACGTGGAAGCTCACGGACATCGAGCGCTTCATCCGCGCATTCGACGAGCCGTTTCGCGGCGCATCCAGTTTCATGAATGGCCGCCGCGCTTTCTTGAAAGGCTGCTTCGCCGACATCGGCGGCGGGCAATTTCATCCCTTCCAGAGCGGGCTCGTTTTCCGGAAATCGGAGGGGATGCTGATGGTCGCGACCGCAGGCGGGGCGCTCGGCATCACGCACGTCGCGGGCGAAGACGGGCAGGATATGATGGGTGCCATTCAGCTCGGCGATCGCTTTCACACGCCGCGCGATTTGCTGGAAAAGGCGCTCACTTATCGCGCGGTTTTCACGCCGGAAGGCCTGAAGGAAAAATGATCGCACCCGGCATCAAACTCGGCCTCGGCACCGTGCAGTTCGGCCTGCCTTATGGCGTGTCCAATGCGCTCGGGAAGGTCCCGCTCGCCGAGGTGCGCGCGATTCTTTCGATGGCTGCGGAGCACGGCGTGACGGATCTGGATACCGCCGCGGACTACGGCGACAGTGAGGCGGTGCTCGGCGAATGCCTGCCGCGGCCGCATCCGTTTCGTCTTATCACGAAGACCAGCGGGATTCGGACGGCCCGACTTGCGGACGAAGCGATCGACGAAGTCGTGCGTCATTTTCACCGCTCGCTGGGACGGCTCGGCCAGTCGTTTGTGGAGGGACTTCTCGTCCATCACGCCGGCGATTTGCTCGCGGAGAATGGCGGGCGGTTTTGGGAGCGGCTTGTGGCGCTCCGCGACGCCGGCCTCGTCCGCAAGATCGGCGTCTCAGTTTACAATCCAGACGAATTGCGCCGGATCGCCGCGGTCTTTTCCATCGATCTGGTGCAGCTTCCGATGAATGTCTTCGACCAGCGCTTTCTCGCTGACGGTGTCCTTTCGCGCGTGAAAGCCGCGGGCGTGGAAGTGCACGGGCGTTCCGTTTTTTTGCAGGGGCTGCTGCTTATGGAGGAGTCTGAATTGCCGCCCCGCCTCGCGCCGCTGGCACCTGCGGTGCGGGCCTATCGCGAGTTTCTCCGCGCGGAAGGGCTGACGCCCATGCAGGGCGCGCTGCGCTTTGCTGGCCAGGTCTCGGAAGTGGATTGCTGGATGGTCGGCGTCTGCGGCGCAGCGCAGTTACGCGAGTTGCTGGACGCGCGGCCTGGGGCGAATGCGCTGCTCGATTTCCGGGCGCTGGCCGTCGCGGATGAGGCGCTGATCAATCCCGCCAATTGGAACTGATGCCGCAATGATCCTCGGAATCCTACAAGCCCGCGTCTCCTCGACCCGCCTGCCGGGCAAAGTGCTCAAGCTGTTGCAGGGCAAGCCGCTGCTCGAACTGCAAATCGAGCGCCTGCGCCGCGCCCGGCGGATTGATCGTCTCGTGGTGGCGACAAGCACCGAAGCGGCGGACGACGCACTCGAAGCGCTGTGTGCCCGGCTTGGCGTTGACTGTTTTCGCGGCAGTCTCGGTGACGTGCTCGACCGCTTCTACCAGGCCGCGCAGGGCCATCACCCGGAACACATCGTCCGGCTCACCGGCGACTGTCCGCTCGCCGACCCGGAGATGATCGACCGGCTCGTGGCTTTTTATCTTGATGGCGATTTCGATTACGCCTCGAACACCGTCGAGCCGACTTTCCCCGACGGACTCGACGCCGAGATTTTCCGCGCCTCCGCGCTCGCCGAAAGCTGGCGGGAAGCCGTCCTGCCCTCGCATCGCGAGCATGTGACGCAG
>JANOBH010000268.1:0-5476 GCA_031411535.1 Chthoniobacter sp.
TCGGTTTCACCGGGCGTCCGCGGCTCGTCGGTGGTCTCGCGGCGGAGGGTGGCCACGCTGCGCTCGATGCCCTCGCGAGCCATCGTGGCGGCGCGCAAGCGCTCCAGGTGCGTGCTGGCGGCGGCGCGGTCGCTGCGCGCGGTATCAAGGAGGCCGACGGCGATGATCGTGATGAGGACGACGAAGAAGAGCGTGATGACGAGCGCGACGCCGCGCTGGGAGGAACGGGAGGTTTTCATCGGGCGTTGAGGAGCTGGATTTCGGTGGTGTAAATGCGGATGCCGGGCAGGAGCGCGCGAAGCGGCGCGGAGCTTTTGGCCTGATCGCCAAACTGGGTAAGGAAGTCGGAAGCGTCCGTGGCTTTTTTCGCCAGCGCCTTGATGGCGCCGGCGGCGGGGTCGAGGCGGGCGGCGGAGCGGGAGTCGAGCTGCGCGATGGAAAGCCGCACGGAGCCGGGGAGATAGCGCATGTCCTTTGTCCCGGTGCCTGTCGTGAGCTTGCTGTTGAGGTCGTAGCCTACGCGGGAGTCAAAGGCGCGCGGCAGCTCCAGCGCGGGCGGGGTCGCGGTATCATTCAGCGCGGGCTTGAGCCGGTAGCATTGCACCCAGAGGCCGAGGACGTTTTCCGCAAACATGCCTTTGTAGCCGTCCGGTTTTCTGGCGGGCGCCGCCTTGTCGATCGTCACCTTGCTCAGCCACCGCTTCGGGTCGGAGTCGTAGATAAGAAAGTCGGGATTCGGGACGGTGCTCGCCCCGCTCCCGACGGAGGGATTGACGAAAAAGCGGCAGAGCATCGGGCGCTCGCCCTGCCCGGTGGCGGCCTCCCATTTCACGAAGTAACCGATCTCCGCGATCTCGCCCTGGCTCGTCTCGGTGGCGAGCGGCGCCTGCCAGAAGACGGCGTCGGCATTGCGGTACTCGTCCGGCACCTGGGAAGTCGGCGGATTGACGACGAACTGAATGTTGCCGCCTTTGTTCGTGGAGATCGTCTCGACCGGCAGCAGCGCGCTCTGCAGCTCCGTGCCGATGAAATCCGCGAGTGCGCGGACGCTGCGGCGGCGCTCGGCATTGCCCTCGCCGGTGGTCCACGCGCTATTCACCTGGCTGAAGACGCCGCTGAAGAGCAGGACGAGCACGGCCAGGATGCTGACGGCGACCATCAGCTCGACGAGGGTGAAAGCGCGGCTGGAATCAGTAGCGGGCGATGCTCGCATAGATGGTCTGGCGGTTGGGCCGCTTGGCCGGGTCTGCATTGGCCGAAACCGGCCACGTGAAACTGATCTGGAGCTTCATCTGGTTGAAGGGCTTGCCCGCGGCGACCTGACTCGCGGGGTCGGGCGTCTTTTTGACCACGCACTGATACATCGTGCTGAAGTCGGCCTTGTTCGCGGCGGGAACGAGCGCGCCCTCATTCGAGAAATAGTAGATCGAGTCCACGGGCGCGGCGGTGCCGGAGACGGGCGCGACGTTCTTGAAGTTCCTCGGGATGTCTTTCCACAGCGAGTCGAACTCCGCGGAGCGCATGTCGTTCAGCACGCCATTGGTCATCGCCACGAACAGGGTGTCGTGGCCGGCGCTGCCGCTCGTATTCACGGCCACGCCCATCAGTCCGATGATCGAGACGAGAGCGACCGACGCGACGCCGAGCGCGAGCACGACCTCGACGAGGCTGAAGGCGCGGATTTTTTCAAAGGCGGAACGCATGACTCAGGGACGGGTGATCTTGGTGGTGCCGGTCGCGCCGACGATGGCGATGTCGTAGTAGTTCGCGGACTTGCCGGTGCCGTCGGGGTGCGTGCGGACGAGCTGGGTGCCCTGCGCGAAGCCCTCGACGAGGCGGATCTGCGCGGGCTTCTCGGGATTCTGGAGGCCGCCCGTCGGCAGGTAGATGCGGGCGGAAAAGGCGGACGCGCCAACCTGCGCGGTCTTGTAGGTGACGGGCGGGTTTTTCTGCACAGGCGGGCCGGCGAGGAGGGGGAAAGCCGCCGGCGATTGCTCGTAAAAGGTGCAGTTCGCCGTGTCTGCGAAATCCACGCAGATGCCGTCCGGGAGCGTCTGCCACGCGCTCAGGGGCGACCAGCCGCCGCCGCCCGCGATGTATTCGAGCACGATGAAGGACCGGTAGTCCTCCGGGGTGCCCTGCCCGGTGAGCAGCACGAGGGCGATCATGGTGTTTTTGGAAACGGCGGACTGCCGGGCAAAATTGGCGAGATTTGTGACCATATTCCCGCCGGTGACGATCGCCGTGGAGCGCCCCAGGCTGGCGACGGCGGGCACGAGAAACCCCGCGACGATGACGAGAACCGCCATCACCGAGAGAAGCTCGATCAGGGTGACGGCGCGGATGCGAGATGAAGGGGGGAGCCGCATGGCTGTATTTACGTTATACCTACCGTCCGATGATCCGCGAGCGCAACTTCTGCGTTGGTTTACCTGTAACCGCGCGGATCGGTGTCGCCGGCGCGAAGAATCTGAATGACATCGGGCAGCGTGAAACCTACTCAACAGGCGTGAGTCGATCCACGTCTTGGAATCTCGCCGACCTTATCGACTTCGAGTCTCTGCTCGCGGGAGAGACGGGCGTGGACGACGGGCGCGAGTATTTTGAAAAGCGCGTGCGTCCGCAGCTTGGAGCGGGCGGGGAGGATTCGCGCCGCGCGGTTTTCAAAGCGTGGCTGACGGCGCGGCGCGAGGATGCTGGGAAGCCGGGGGCGGGTGCCCACTGCGCGGCGGGTTGGAAGGCGCTCGGCAGCCTGGGCACGCTGATCGGACTCGCGCTCGGTGGCAGCGTGACGGCGGCGCTCCTGCACTACAAAGGCGACGAGCCGGTGAATGTCTCGTGGTTTCTCGCCTGCACGATCGGCGTGCAGATGGTGGTGCTCGCGGCGGCGGCGCTCGCGTGGCTGGTGCGCTCGATGACGGATTTCCTCGACGACTTTCACCCGCTGCGCGGGATGCTCGCGGGGCTGGTATGGGTGCTGAATGCGAGCCTGCGGCGCCTGCCGGGCGAGGAGCGCGAGCGGCTGCGCGCAGGGCTGGCGGTGATCGGGCGGAAGCGGGAAATCTACGGCACGCTCGCGGCGTGGCCGTTTCTCATCGTCACGCAGCTTTTCGCCGTCGGCTACAATGTGGGCATCCTCGCCGTGCTGCTCGCGCACGTGGCGGCGGTGGACCTCGCCTTTGGCTGGCAATCCACGCTCCACCTCAGCGCGGAGGCGGCCTACCGCCTCGTTTCCGGGCTCGCCGCGCCGTGGGCGTGGTTCGCGCCGAATGCCCACCCCACGCTCACCGAGGTCATCGCGAGCCGCTTCTCCTACAGCGAGGGCATCGAGCCGCTGGACCGCGGGTCGATGGCCTCGTGGTGGCCGTTTCTCGCCTACGCCGTGGCGTTCTACGGCCTGCTCCTGCGCGGCGCGCTGCTCGCCTTTGCGTCGGTGAAACTGCGCGGCGCTCTTCGCGGGCTGAGCTTCGATCACGAGGGCTGCAATGCGCTCCACCGGCGGCTCACCGGGCCGGTCATTCACACGCTGGACGGGACGGCGGCGCTGGAGATTCCCGACGCGGCGGCTCCCGCCACGGCGCACGCGGCGCGCGGCGGAGAGTGCCTCGCGCTCATGGCCACGGATGCGGAGGTTTCCGAGCCGGAGCTGGCGGACTACATCGGCAGGGTCTTCGGCTGGCGCGTGGCGCAGGCCTTTCCGGCGGAGATCGATCACCCGAGCGGAAACGCGGACGCGCTGTCCGCGCTGTCCGCGCTGTCCGCGCTCGCGGGCGGCGGCGCGGCGCGTGCGAGCGTCATCGTGGCCGTGCGCGCGCGGCGTGCGCCGATCCGGGCGATCGCGCTCTTTTTGCAAAAGCTCGCAGCGGCGGCGGGGCCGAAGACGGAGGTCATCGTGCTGCTGGTGGGGCGAAAGGAGGGCGCGGGTTTCGCGGCGGTGCCCGACGAGGAATTCACGCACTGGCGGAACTTCCAGGCCATCCACCGGCTGCCGCTGAGCCTGGAGAAATGGAGCCCGGCATGAGCGAGCCGACGCCGACATTCGCGATCGTGGGCGCGGTCAATCACGGCAAGTCGTCCGTCGTCTCCACGCTCTCGGAGAATGACCAGGTGCGCATCAGCGCGATGCCCGGCGAGACTGTGCAGTGCCAGCGTTTCGAGCTGCGCGACCTTTTCGTTTTCTACGACACGCCGGGGTTTCAAAACGCGATCGAGGCGCTGGCCGAGCTGGCACCAGCGGCGCAGGCGAACGATCCGCTGGCGCTGTTCCGCGAGTTCATCGCGCGGCACCGAGGGGACGCGGACTTCGAGGCGGAGTGCGTGCTTTTCCAGCCCGTCGTCGATGGCGCGGGCATCCTCTACGTGGTGGATGGCTCGGAGCCGGTGCTGGAGATCCACGCGGCGGAGATGGAAATCCTGCGGCTCACCGGCCGGCCGCGGCTCGCGATCATCAACCGCACGGGCAGCGACGATCATGTGCAGGACTGGAAACGGCGGCTCGGCCTGCACTTCAATGCGGTGCGCGAATTCAATGCGCACCACGCCACTTTCGCCGACCGGCTGGAGCTGCTGGAGACGCTCGCGGGCATCGAGCAAAGCTGGAAGCCGAAGCTCGCGCGCGCCGTGGCCGTCTTCCGCGAGGAGTGGGAGACGCGGCTGGGCGAGTGCGCGGAGATCATCGTGGAACTGCTGGCGGACGCGCTCACGCACCGCGAGGTGGCGGGCGTGGACGCGGAGTCGCCGACGCGGCGCGCGGCGGCGGGCGAGGAGCTGAAGGCGCGGTTCATCAAGGCCGTGAGCGCGCGCGAGGCGCGCGCGCAGCGGGCGATCATCCAGCTTTTCGGGCACAGCCGCGTGCGCGCGGAGGAGGCGGAGGCGCAGCTTTTCGACACGGACCTTTTCAGCGACGACACCTGGCGCGCGTTCGGGCTCGACGGGCGGCAGCTCATCGCCGCCGGCGCGATCAGCGGCGCGGCGGCGGGCGTGCTTTTCGATCTCGCCACGGTCGGGCACTCGATCGGCATCCCGACGGTCGTCGGCGCGGGCGCGGGCGCGATCACGGGATTTGTGGTCGGGAAAAAGCGGCCCGAGCTGAAGCTCAAGACGCCGTGGCTGCCGGGCGGCGTGCGGCTCGGCGGGAGCGCGATGTCGGTCGGCCCGTATGCGGCGCTGAATTTCCCCTGGATCCTGCTGGACCGCGCGCTCGGCACCTTCTGCTACGTCATCAACCGCGCCCACGCGCGCCGCGACGACTCCACGATCCAAAGCGCGCGGATGCAGGCGGCGCTCGAAGGCGCCGGACTCTCCAGCTCCCGCTGGGACGACGCGCACCGCCGGCAGTGCGAGCGGTTTTTCGCCCTCATCCGCCGCGGGAAAATGGGACGCGAGGAGCGCGAAAAGCTGCGCGCTCTGATCCGCGGGCGGCTGGCTGACGTGAGCGCCCGCCCGCTGGCCGTCGGGTTTTGAGCTGCGCTCTAAA
>JANOBH010000269.1:0-1745 GCA_031411535.1 Chthoniobacter sp.
CTGCTCCAGAAAGGCCCGGTGACCGTCGAGGATTTCCGCCACGAGACGCGCTTCCGCATTCCCCCCCTCCTCGCCGGGCACCGCGCACTCAGCGGCGTGAGCGTGCCCATCCACGGCCACGGCGGCCCTTTCGGCGTGCTCGGCGCGCACTCCAAGAGGCCGCGGAAGTACAGCTCGGAAGATGTCCATTTCGCACAGTCCGTGGCCAACGTGATCGGCGCGGCGACAGTGCGCCTCGCGATGGAGGAGGAGCTGCTCGCCATCAGCGACAAGACCCAGCGGCGCATCGGCCAGGATCTGCACGACGACCTCTGCCAGCAGCTCGCCGGGATCGAGTTTCGCCTGGAGGCGCTCGCCCACGAGCTGAAGGACACGAACCACCTGAAGCGGGATGCAAAAAAAATCGGCGGGCTCCTCCGCGACGCCACGCGCCATGCGCGCCTGCTCGCCCGCGGGCTTTCGCCCGTCGAGATCGGGGAGCAGGGACTCATGCACGCGCTCGAGGGGCTGGCCGCCGGGGCGGGGTCGCTCTTCCGCATCGTGTGCACCTACGCGTGCGAGGCTCCCGTGCTCGTGCCCGACCACACCGCGGCCACGCACCTCTACCGCATCGCCCAGGAGGCCATCAGCAATGCCGTCCGCCACGGCCACGCCGGGCGCGTCTGCATCACGCTTTCACGCGCGCCGGAGGGCGCGTGCATGACGGTGTCGGACGACGGCACCGGCTGCCCCCTGCCACCCGCCAGGACCGGCGGCATGGGCATCAGCATCATGCACTACCGGGCCGACATGATCCGAGCCACCCTCCGCATCGGCCCGGCGGAAGGCGGCGGCACCGCCGTCGTCTGCCACTTTGAGGGGGCCGCGCCATGAAGCCCCACCCAGCCACGCGCCCCAAGGCGCGCATCCTCCTCGTGGACGACCATCCGATCACCCGCGCCGGTCTCGCGCTGCTGATCGCGCAGGAAAAGGATCTCTCGATCTGCGCGCAGGCGGGCACGGCGGAGGAGGCGCTGGCTTTCGTCGAAAAACAGGCGCTCGACCTCGTCCTCACCGATCTCTCACTGCCGGACAAGAGCGGCCTCGAACTGATCCGGGACATGAAGGCGATCAAGCCCGCCCTGAAGGTGCTCGTCCTCTCGATGCACGACGAGGAGCACTACGCCGAGCGCGCGCTGCGGGCCGGGGCCGCGGGCTACATCATGAAAGTGGAGGGCGGCGCAAAGCTGCTCGCCGCCATCCACCACGTGCTCGCGGGCGAGACCTACGTGAGCCAGAGTATCTCCTCGCGGATTCTGCGCGGCTTAAGCGGCCGCCCGTCCAACGAAGTGGCTCCACCCGTCGGGCAGCTCAGCGACCGGGAGTTTGAGGTTTTCAGCCTGCTCGGCAGCGGCCTGCCCACGCTCGCGATCGGCCAGCGTCTGCACATCAGCGCAAAGACCGTGGAAGCGCACCGCTCGAATATCAAAGCCAAGCTCGGCCTCGGCACCGCCGCGGAACTCATCGCCTACGCCGCGCGCTGGATCTCCGGCGGCGGCGGAAGGGGTTAGGGAACCGCTGATTAAATGCCGGAAGACCCTCCGGGATTTAATCAGCGTTTCCTTAGAGGGCGTCTAAAAACTCAAATTGCGAGTCATCCTGAGCGGAGTTTTGGTCGGCTTTGCGACCAAAACGCAGTCGAAGGACCCCGTGGAATCTCCGATGACGCCGTTCGTGGCACCACGGGATCCTTCGACTGCGCTTCG
>JANOBH010000270.1:0-13793 GCA_031411535.1 Chthoniobacter sp.
CGAAGCCGCGGGCGAGGTTGCTCTGCATCGCGTGCGTGTCGCCGGTGCCCCAGCCAGGCAGGATCGCCTCGCGGACATCGGCCTTGTCGTCACCATTGGTGTCCTTGAGGAAAAGCATATGGCGCGCTTCCGACACGATGACCCCGCCGTTCGCGAAAACCAGCGAGGTCGCGAGGTTCAATTTGTCCGCAAAGACGGTGAACTTGTCAGCCTTGCCGTCGCCGTCGGTATCCTCGCAAATCTTGATGAAGGACTCGCCGGGCAGCCCTTCATTGACGAGGCCGTGGGGATAGTCTCGCGCCTCAATCACCCAGGCCCGCCCACGCTCGTCCCAAGCCACATAGATAGGTTTCACCACGTCTGGTTCCGCAGCAAAAAGTTGCAGCTCAAAATCCGCCGGAACCTGCACGTAGCGCATACTGTCCTGCGGGCTCAGCGGCGCTTGCAATTTAACTGGCTCCGGTCGGCGCTCGTAGTTCGGGACATCGCCCGGCAGGCGCTCCAAGGCAGGGCGCGCAGCGAGGGAAGCTTCCCAGTCAGACTTGGCCTTTTTGCTGATGCCACCGAGGACGGCTTCGCGCATCACCGCATCCGTCGGGCGCTGCCCGTCGGGGTATTTGATCAGTCCGTGGCCCGCCGTCTTGAATCTGTCGAGCATCTGCTGGTGGGTCGCATCGATCTCGCCATCTGGAACTACCTGCACGACCGCATCGAAGTGGCTCAGATACTTGTCCGTGAGCTGGGTGGAATCGGATAGATGGTCAAAGTAAATTGCCTCAGGCGCCAAAGTCTGGCCGGGCAGATAAACGTAGTTCGTCCGCGAGCCGCCAAAGCCTCCACCGCCACCGCCGGTGCTGACGGGGCCAAGATACAAAACATGGAGCGGCCGATCCGGGGCGTCCGCGGCAAAGGTGTCGAGAGCCATGAGGCTTCCCGTCAGAAGAATCAGAATTTGTTTAAGTCTTTTCATGAAAGAATCAGCAGTGTCGTGGTGATGGGGAACTTCAACCGTGTGGGATGGCAGATTGCTACTTGGTCGTCGGTTTGAAAATAAGCTGGGAGAAATTGTAGAGCGCCTTTTTCCAATGATTGAAGTCGTGAGCGTGGTCATCCACATGCCAGACGTGCGGCACATTCTTCTCCTTGAGGTAGCCGTGGACACCCTGGCTGATGCGAATCAAGCCGTCTTTGTTTCCAGCGGATAGGTAGAGCAGCTTTAACTGCCTGGCCGCTTTATCCGGGTCTGGGACAAGTTCCGCCGCCGGCTTCGTGTTCGGTGCGGACGAGAAACCGCCGATCCAGGCAAAGGTGTCGAGGTTGCCCAGCCCGAAGTTTAGCGACTGCCCACCGCCCATCGAGAGCCCGGCGAGCGCACGGTCCTCACGATCGGCTTTCACGGAATACTTGGATTCGATGAACGGAATCAGCGAGCCGAGGATGTCCTTGTCGAATTCCCCGAACGCCGGCGCGGTGCCCATCGCGTTCGGTCCCGGACGGTCGTCCTTTTGCGCGCGACCGTTCGGCATAACGATAATCATCGGATCGGCCTTTTTGTCCGCGATGAGGTTATCGAGAATGACCTCGGGATGGCCGCCGTTGCGCCATTCCACTTCGTCACCGCCGATGCCGTGGAGTAGGTAGAGGACGGGGTATTTGGTCGCGGGCGAATAGCCGGGCGGCGTAAAAACGAGCGCCTTCCGCGTAGTGCCGACGGACTTGGAGTCGTATTCCACCATCTCCAGCTTTCCGTGGGCGATGTCCTCGCGCTTTTTATCGAATCCTTCCGGCGGAGCGGGGAAGGCCGGTTTGTCGTCTGGACCAAGGGTAATCGGCCCGCCAAACCCACCGCGGCGACCGCGAGCCTCGGGATTTGGCGGTTCAGCCTGCTGCGCGTTTTGCGCTGCGGCGGGCTGAGTTGGCGTGGTCGCCGCCTCGCGTTTGACCACGATTTCCTCCTTCGCAATATCGCCGACGGCGCGGGTTAGCTTCATCTCATTCCCCGCGATCGTGCCCGTGTAGGTGATACGAATCTCGTTGTCCTGAAACTTCAGCATCTCGACGAACGACACTTTGTCGCCATCCACTTTGCCTTCCAGCAACTCCACCTCGCGCTTCTCGTCGCGCATCACGGCATCAGCCTTGCCGGTCAGCTTCTGGCCGTCCTGCTTGAAGTGATACGTGTATTTTTGCGGGCCGACCTGCGAATCAAACTCCGTCTTCCAATCCCCTGTGATTCCTGCTGCCGCGGCGGCAGGCGCGGTCGTTGCCGTCGGGGCGGTAGCCGCCGCTGCGGCTGCTGATGCGTTGAACACCAGCGGAGCAAACTCGTGCAGGCTGCGCCGCCAGGATTGCCATTCGTGGGCCGTATCCGGGGAGACGTAGAAGACGCTGTTCACGCCCGATTGCCTCAGCTCTTCAGTGGCTGCCTTCGGATCGCCTCCGCGGTTGTTCCCGAGTTCACGGCTGCCGTAACTGACGAAGACGAGTTTGTTCTTCTGCTTAAAAGCATCCAGGTCGGAGATGTCTTTCGGACTGATGTTCCCGCCGCTGAAAAGGCCGATGCGCGAAAAGGTGTCGAGATGCTTCAGGGTAATCGTCTTGGTTTCCATGCCACCCATGGAAAGTCCGGCCATCGCGCGATTCGGCTGATCGGCGAGCGTGCGGAAGTTCGCTTCGATGTGAGGAATCAGTTCGTCGAGAAGAACGGTCTGGAAGTTTTCGATTTTGAAATCTCTCATGCCGCCCATCTTGACGTCGTTCGTCATCCCGTAGGTCATCACGATGAGGAATGGTTTGGCCTTACCTTCGGCAATGAGGTTATCCATGATCAGACCGGCATGGCCTTGGACGCCCCAGCCATATTCGTTCTCTCCATACCCATGCTGGAGATACAGGACAGGATAGCGTTGCTCTGCATTCTGGTCATAACCAGGCGGGGTATAGACAAAGGCGCGACGCTCCGAGTCGGTGCTCTTCGAGTGGAAGAAGATCTCCCGCAAGTGGCCATGAGGCACATTCTTCAGCGCGTAGAAATCGCGGTCGTTGGCGGGGATCTCGACGCCGGTTCCCCAGCGATTGGCGCCGAAGAAAACCATGCTGTTCGGATCGGAAACTTCCGCCCCGTCGATCTTGAGCATGTAATAGTGGAAGCCTTCATCCAGGGGCCGCGTGTAACCGGTCCAGGCACCGTCCGCACCCTTCGTAAAGACGCTGCTGTCTTTGAAAGTGCAGGATACGCTTTGAGCCTCGGGTGCCACAATGCGGAATCTAACCCGGCCTTCCGAGTTCACTTGCGGATAGTCTTTGCCTGACTGGTTGGTGGAGGCTGGCTTCCAGTCATCCACCGGCGGTTTGTCTTGCGCCAGGCATAGCTGGCAGGACAGAAGCGAGACGAACGTGAGGAGGGTGAGTTTAGTTTTCATGGGTGGGTTGGGAGGGTTCTAAAGGTCGTGTGGGAGTCTCGCGTCAGCGCACCGCGCCTGACACGGGTTGCGGTTTGTCGCTTGAATAAAGGGCGCGAATTTCGGATGGCGGCAGCGCCCGGCTGAACAGGCAGAACTCATCCATCGCGCCGCTGAAATTCCGGATCATGGCAGGATCGTTGTCCGGGAATCCGCGGCCATTCCAGTTACCCAGCTCGGCGGTGCCGATGCGAAACGGTGGATGGATTTTGAGCGCCTTCTCGCTCACGAGCTGACCGTTGACGTAGTGCGACACCCGTTTGGCATTTCCATCGAGCACGACAGCCAAATGCAGCCACAGGCCGAACTGGCCCAGCTCAAGCACGGAAGGACTGGCCACGATCTGGTAGTTACCCGCACCCGGTCCGATCGCGGTCAATCCCAGCACGCCATCGTTGCGGATCAACCAATGCAGCGTGCCCGCGTCGAAGCCATCGCACATGAAGAGTGAGTTGAACTGTCGATCCAATCCCTGGACACGCACCCAGGCGGCCATCGTCAGCGAGTTGAATTCGCCCGGCACGCTCACGCGGACACGGTCGCTCACGCCGCGAAACTCCAGTGCTGGTTTCGCGGGCCAGCGGCCTTCGACCCATTGGCAGCCGACGATGGTCCCATCAGGCACCGCGGCACTCTCGCCGCTCGCGTTGTGCAACCGCCAGTCGGAGGGCGCGGCGTGTTCAAAGTCGAAATGCACGAGCAGCGTGGGGTCTTGATTGAGCCGACGGCTGGTCGCGCGCCATTGATCGTAGCGCGATGACTCCGCGGCCACCGACTTAGCCTGCAAGTCGAACATCGACGCGAACGCCGCCGCATTCGCGGTGATCAGACGCGGCGGGCGTGAACCCTCAGCCACCGCGCCGGAGCCTTCCTGCAAACTCTGCTTCGCCGCACCGCTGGCCGGCACGAACTCCACGCTGCCTTTGAAGACATGCAACTCCGTCGCACCTTCCTTCACGTCGAGACCAAACATGGTGCCCAGATCGGTCACGTTCATCTGCGGAGTCGCAATCCGAAAGCCGCGCGCTTCCGGCGGAACCTCGGTCGTGAGCCTGCCCACGCGACAGGAAGCTTCGCCAGGTGAATTGATCTGAAATTCGGCCGGTCCCTCGATCACCACCCGCGCACCGCTGTAAAAAACCACCTGAGCCAAACCGGACTTCAGCCGAAGCCAGCCAGGGTCCAACGGTGCGCCCACTCGCGGCGCTCCGTCGCTGGAGTTCCACTGCGCATCCACCACCCGGTTCAGCATCGCGACCGCCTTGCTCGTCACCCCCTTGCGCTCGTCCTGCCGCCACACACGCCATCCCCACCACCCGCTGGCCAGCAAAGCCACGCAGGCAGCCAGGGCCGCCGCCCAACTGAGCACTTGCCTTCGTCCGTGCCGTGACGGTCGAAAAGAAACCACCTTTTGGGAGTCGTCGCTGAGGCGATCCGCTGAAGGGGACTCGACCACCTGCGGTGTCGTGACGACAAAAAAATCTGGATTTGAGGCCAGTCGCGCATGCAATTCGACGCGGAAAAGGTATTCGTCGCGCGCCGTGGGATCGGTGCGGAGCAGTTCGTTCAAGGCCCGCGCTTGCTCATCCGAAACCGAGCCATGGCAGACGACCGCCACCGCGTCATCAAATTCGTGCGAAGGAAAATCCAGTTTCATGGCGTGGCTCCCTCCGGCCTCGCCGCGTTCTCGATGCAGGCTTGAAGAGCCTGGCGCACCCGTTGCAGCATTTTGTAAGTGGCGGCCGCGGTTCGACCGGAATTCGTTGCCAGATTCTCAATGCCATCCCGGCGATAGTAATAACCCTCGACCAGCGAAAGCTGCTCCACGGGCAGTTTGCCCAGGCATCTTTCCAAATGCCCCAGCCGTAAATCGAACTCTGGCCGTAATTCCTCGCGACGCTGTGCCAGCTCCTCGGCGAGTCCGTTTTCAAGGAGAGCCTGCCATCGCTGCTTTCGCTCGATCCACTGCCGGGTCTTGTTCAAAGCGAACCGGCAGGCCCAGGGCGTGAATGGCTGGCCAGGGTCGTAGGCAGCAAATTTCTCCCACAGCACCAGCGCCGTCTGCTGCACGATGTCCTCCGCATCGGCCACATTCGGCACCAGCGCAGCCACATAGCGAAAGACCTCCCGCTCGCTGCGCAGAAACAGCGAAAGAAACCGCTGCTGCGCCGCCGCAGGATCTTCAAAATGGCGCATCGGGTCTGGGGTCATGCTTCGGGCTGTAAAGTTACTTCCTGCCAACCGCGAATTTTGGACAAACAATTTCAGAAAATTCCCGCCTCAGACGACAGCACTCCGCCGGCAATTCCACGCGAGCAACCCACGCAGTCGGCCTGCGGGTGCCCAGGCAAACGGTTCCTCGTTGCGCGTGCGCGAACGTGCCGATCCCTAAACACTGCCGCGTCCGCAACTGGGAACATTTCTTTGGATTCAATCTCCCGGCGGCGGATACACCGCAGGCGGCGCCGATCGGGCAGACTGCGACGGTAGTAGATCCCGCCACGAGCATGCTGGCGGAATTCGCCCGAAAGCGTCGGGCGTTTTGCGGTGAGCCACGCCGAATTTCCTGCCAGAAACGCGGTAGGAAAGTGGCGGGTTATGGCGTCAATTGGCGGACACACGCAGGAACACCACAATCGCCCGCAACCCTGCTGTTGGCGGCCATTGGCGGACAACGCCCGCCAAAACGCCACCACCCGGCTTGGAGTTCGAACCCCTTAGGCTCCACTCCCTCAAAATGGGGGAGGTTTTTTCCCGCATTCCCCGGCCGGGAATCCTACTGCGCGGGTGCCGCAGTGGCGAGATTCGGGAGTTCGCGGAGGGCGGCGAGGAAGCGCGCGTTTTGCTCCATGGTGCCGATGCTTACGCGGATCCACTCGGGCAACGCGTAGGAATTCATGTCGCGGACGATGATTCCCTTTCGCATCAGCGCCTGGAAAACGGCTTTGCCGTCGCCGACGCGGACGAGGATGAAGTTTGCGAAGCTCGGGACGAATTCGAGGCCCATCGCGGCGAACTCGCGCTGGAGCCAGTCGCGGCCTTCGATGGTGAGTTCGCGCGTCTTCCGCTGATGCTCGTCGTCGGCGAGTCCGGCGAGTGCGCCGGCCTGGGCGATGCCGTTGGCATTGAAAGGCTGGCGCGTCTTTTGGAGCACGTCGATGAGTTCGGGCTTCGCGAGGCCGTAGCCGATGCGGAGGTTCGCGAGACCCTGGATTTTGGAGAAGGTCCGAAGCACCACCACGTTGCGCCCTTCGCGGACGAACTTGAGCGTGTCGGGCGGGTTTTCCAGGAACTCGTAGTACGCCTCGTCAAAGACGACGACGACATGGTCGGGCACCTTTTCCATGAAGCGGTCGATCTCTTCCTGCGAGAGCAGCGTGCCGGTGGGGTTGTTCGGATTGGCGATGAAAATTTCGCGGGTGCGCGGGGTGATCGCGGCGGCCATTGCGTCGAGGTCGTGGGCGAAATTCGGGTCGGGGACCTCGACGGTCACCGCGCCGAAAAGCGTGGCCATGAGCTTGTACACGACGAAGGCGTGGCGGGCGCAGATGATCTCGTCACCGGGGTTGAGGAAGGCTTTGCCGATGAACTCGATGACCTCATTCGAGCCGCAGCCGAGGATCACGTTTTCGCGTTTCAGCCCCATCTTCCCTGCTATGGCCTCGCGCAGGTAGTAGCCGCCGCCATCGGGATAAAAGTGGGAGCGCTCCAGCATGTCGCGCATGGCGGCGAGCGCCTTGGGGGAGGGGCCGAGCGGGTTTTCGTTTGAGGCGAGCTTGATGATCTCGCCGGGCTTGAGCCCCAGCTCGCGGGCCACGTCCTCGATTGGTTTGCCGGGTTCGTAGGAGACGAGTTCGCGCAGCCAGGGGTGGGCGGTATTCCAAAGTGACATAGGGGCGCAGACGGTAGCGGGCGCCGGTCGAAATGCCAGCGGTTCGACGGGTGGGGCGTGCGAGCCGCGCCGGCGGAGGGGTTACTCCTTCGGGAGCTTCCGGAGGAGATTCTCGATCTGCTCGACGGAGGTGCCGGGGCCTTTGTTTTTGAGAAGAAAGAGACGCCCATTGATCAGCGTGGCGCGCGCCTCGTCCCGCGAGCGGTGCTGATTCAGCAGATTGCCGAGACTCGCGCAGACGCGGCCGAATTCGGCCATGGAGACGTTCTTGGGATTCTGCTGGGCGATTTCGAGCGCCTCGGCGTACACGTCGATGGCTTCGTCTGTCCGGCGGCGGCTCATCAGCTTATCCGCCGTGGCGACGAGGCCGTTCCAGTCGTTGCTCAGCACCGCCACCGGTTCCGGCGGGGCGATGTAAACGGGAGGTGCTGTGGGAGGGCGCTGATAGGGAGGGATGATGCCCGAAACACCCGGCTGACGCGGCTGCGGCGGGTTCTGGACGACGGCCACGGCTGTCGGAGGGTCGCGCGGCGGCGGGGGCAGGGGAGCGACCGGCTCTGTCGGCTTTTCCATGGCAGGTGCCGGGGTGGCCGGAGGCGGAGTCGCAGCAGCGACGAGGGGTTCGGTTTTGACCGGCTCGGGCTCTGGCTTTTTTTCCTCCACTTTCGGCTCTGGGGTGGCGGCGGAGATGAGCGGTGCGGGCGTGGCGGCCTGGGTCTGAGCCTGCGCCGGTTGCGGGCGGAATTCCTTCCACGCGACAATGCCCACGGCGATGACCGCGCAGCCTGCGGCGATCAATGTACCGATCGGGGCGCGCGATGGCTGCGGCGCGGCGTATTCGGAATGTGCGGGCTGGCGGACAGAGCCCGCCGGCTGCGGGGCAGTCGCCAATCCAGCCGCCGACAGCGCCACGCTGGCGGCGACGCCGGATGGTTTCTGGGGGAGCGGCGTGTTGCGGATCATTTCGACCGCGGACTTCATTTCGCCGGTGCTGGCGTAGCGCCGGTCGGGCTCCTGCTGCATGGCGCGGATGACGACCTGGTCGATGCGCTCGTCCACGGCCACGCGCTGAGAGGGCGGATCAAAAATGCCGGCGGGGATTTCGCCGCAGAGCATTTCGTAAAGCATCACGCCCGTGCTGTAGATGTCCGCCCGATGATCCACGCGGATGCCCTTTTTCTGCTCGGGCGCCATGTAGTCGGGCGTGCCCAGCACCATGCCGGTCATGGTCTGGCCCCACTGCTCGGGTGTCTTCGAGGTGTCCATCCGCGCGAGGCCGAAGTCCGTCACTTTCACGCGCCCGCGCGTATCCACGAGGATGTTTGCCGGCTTGATGTCGCGGTGGATGACGCCCTCGCTGTGCGCGTACTCGAGCGCATCGCACACGCCGATGATCAGCTCGATCGACTGCGCCGGCTTCAGCCCCACGGCTTTGATGAGCTGGTGCAGCGTCGTCCCCTCGACGAACTCCATGACGAAGTAGAGATGCCCCTCGGTGGTGTGGCCGAAGTCGAAAACCGAAACGATGTTCGGGTGGTTCATCTTCGCCATCGTCCGCGCCTCGCGGACAAAGCGGTCGCCGAAGTCGCGGTCGATGCTGACTTCAAGCGGCAGGAGCTTGATCGCCACCACGCGGTCGAGCGAGGTCTGCCGCCCCTTGTACACCACGCCCATGCCGCCGCGGCCGATCATCTCGGTGACTTCGTAATTTGGAAAAAGGCGCGCGGCTTCCGTGATTGTGGGCGGCTCCCAGCTATTGAGGCTGCCCCCGCCGGTCATGCGGACGCTCTGCATGCCGCGGGCAAAAAGCTCGTCCGGACTCATGCCTCCGAGGATCGAGGGCAGGGCGCCAGCGCCGCCCTGCGCGGCGTCGTCAGAGGGAGTGGGATCCGTGTCAGTAGCCATCGCGAGCCGTTAGCTAGCCCCGACCAGGAGCTTGGTCAATTCGCTATCCACATCGCCTTCCTCCCTCACCGTATCGCCGACGAAACGGCGGAGCAGTTCCCGGTAACGCTGACGAAAACGAAAGACCGTGACGTGGAGCGCGCTCACAGAAACGCCGGCCTGCGGGGCGACCTCCACGTAGCGCTCCTCGCCGCCGCTGAAGCTCAGGAAAGGGGGGAGAAAAGGAAACAGCGCCTGCTTTCCCTCCGCCGCGTACTCGTCGCGGAGCAGCTCGAGCGTGGCCTCCAGCGTGGTCAGCGCCCAGCGGCGGGTGAAAAGCTCCTCCGGCGTGCGACCGGCAGGCTCCTGGGCGAATCGCTTTTCCGCCCTCGCGCGGTCGATGACGAGCGAAGCCGCCGCCTGCGCCGCGACATCCGCCGGCGGGCAGCCGGCCTCCGCGTAGGCGGTGATGCGGTGCAAAAGGAAATCCTGGAAATGCGCCACGTCCCCCTCGTCCGGCCGCGGCATGTCGGTCGTCAGCAGCCGGGCGAAAAAATCCTCCGTCCGCTGCGCAGCCTCCTCCGGCTCCGAGCCCGAGGCCCGCAGCCAGACGTAAACGGGCGGCCAGCAGCGCGCCGCGAGCTGCCCGAGTTCCGGACGATGTCCGGTCAGCGCCGCCTCCCACAGGCTGCGGTTCGGGTTCCGGATGATCGTAGGATTCTCTACCTTGGAGGACATGGAGCTTTGGTTCTTTGCGATTTGAGCTTTGTCCGCGCCGCTACGCCTCCAGCTCCGGCACGTCCACCCAGGCGCGCTTCGCCCACGACTCGATGCCGAGCTCCGCGAGCTGCACGCCTTTCGCGCCTTCGAGGAGCGTCCACGGGAAGGCTTCACCCAGCGCGACGTGGCGGAGGAAAAGCTCCCACTGGATTTTGAAAGCGTTGTCGTAAGCCTGGTACGCGGGCACCCGGTTCCAGCCGTCGGCGAAATCAACCGGCGAATCGAGATCGGGATTCCACGTGCAGCGCGGCGTCGCGCCGGAGTGCTGCGCCACGCAGTCGCGCAAGCCTGCGACGGCGCTGCCGTGGGTGCCATCGACCTGGAGCGTGAGCAGGTCGTCGCGCCGCACGCGCACGCACCACGAGCTGTTGAAATTCGCGATGACGCCGCCCTCCAGCTCGAACGTCGCATACGCCGAGTCGTCCGCCGTGCAGGGAAACTTCGCGCCCTTTTCATCGAGCCGCGTCTTCAGGTGCGTGGCCCCGAGGCACGAGACGGCGCGCACTTTTCCAAAGAGCCCGTCGAGCACGTAGCGCCAATGGCAGAGCATATCCACGATGATCCCGCCGTCGTCTTCCTTGCGGTAATTCCACGAGGGCCGCTGCGGCTTCACGTTCTCGCCGTCAAAGACCCAATAGCCGAACTCGCCGCGCACGCTCAGAATCTCGCCGAAGAATCCCGAGTCGATCAGCGTCTTCAGCTTCACGATGCCGGGCAGCCACAGTTTATCCTGCACCACGCCGTGCTTGATGCCCGCCGCCTTCGCCATCCGGTAGAGATCGTAGGCCGCGTCCGTGCTCACGGCGGTCGGCTTTTCGCAATACACATGCTTGCCCGCCGAGATCGCCTCGCGCACGCCGTCGAAGCGCCGCGTGGTCGTCTGCGCGTCGAAATAGATGACGTTCGCCGGATCGGCGAGCGCCTCGCCGAGGTTTGTGGTGAAAGGGATCGCCGTGCCCGCCGGCGCGAGCGCGGCGAGTTCCGCGAGCTTGCCCGCATTGCGCCCGACCAGGATCGGCGCGGGCATGAGGCGCTCCGTCTCGCTCACGCGCACGCCGCCCTGCGCCATGATCGCGAGGATCGAGCGCAGGTAGTGCTGATTTGTGCCCATGCGTCCGGTGACGCCGTTGAGGATGATGCCGACAGTCATTTGAGGAAGTTGAGTGCTGATCGTTGAGGGCTGAGTGACGCGAAATCTGAGCCGCGGAGTCTGCTAGCGGCGTTCTCCTTTACCAATAAGAAACCGCTGGAAAAAGAGCCCGCGCCCCGTGCCGGGCCGCATCGATCAACCATCAACCTCCCCCTCACTCCATCCCATCGTCCGGTCCCCAGAGGTGCTCCTTCGTCCAGCGCTTCTCGTAGAGCTTGCACAGGCCGATCGCCGGCGCCACGCCGCCGTAGTAGGACGCCGTGGTCGTGTACTGCTTGTCGTCGTCATACGTGCCGACGGCCAGCACCACGTGATCGAAATGCTCGGTAAGGATTTCGAAAGCTTCGTCGATCTTCTGCTGCTGCACTTCAGTCATGCCGGGAAAGTGAAAGTGGATGCCGGAAAGGGAAAGGCGAAAAAGAGCGCGCTCACTGCGCGTCCGCGGCGGCCGCCGGGGCTTCCGTGCATTGCGGCCACGCGCCCTCCGGCAGTGGCGGCGCCTCGTGCCCGGCGCGCGGCAGCGTGCCGTCCAGCTCCTGCCGCCAGTGCGCCACGTCGCCCGCCGGGCCGTAGCAGTAGATCATCCGCAGCGGTGTCGCGCCCACATTCGTGAGCTGATGAAAAACCCCCGGCGGGATGTACACCATCTGCCCGCCCGTGACCGTCCGCCGCTCCCCGCCGAGACACATTTCGCCCGTGCCCTCCACGATGAAGTACACCTCCTCCTGCTCCTGATTGTGCCACGGCACCTGCCCGCCCTCCGGATCGAGCGTCACGTTTCCCATCGAGAAATTGGCTGTCTGGATCGGCGCCACGCCGCCGGCCAGATTCTGCGTGCGCCGGCGCGCGGGATAGCGGCGGCCGGGGATTTCGGATAGATCGCTGATGGTCATGCGCGCTAGTTTGCCGGAATCCGGCGCGAATGATCAAATGCTCTCCGCGTTTCATTTTTAAAAAAACCCATGTCCCGCCAGCCAGCTCCCGGCGCCCGTCCGCGCGTCACCTACGCCACCATCTATCCGCCCGAGCCGGAGGGCCGCGCCGAGACATTCGTCACCCGCGAGCTGCTGCGCGAATACGCCGGCGGCGGGCACGGCTTTGAGCTGAGCGTGGCCATCGGCTCCGCGCACCCGGCCGCCCTGGAGGCCGCGCGCGAGGTGCTCGCAGAGTTTCCCGCCGTGCCCGCGCGCCTGCTCCATCTGGAGACCGCGCACGCCGGCGTGCGCGCCGAGGAGATCGCCTTCTGCAAGGAGGCGCTGCCCCACCGCCTCATGGCCGGGGAGTTCGACTATCTGCTTTTCATGGACGCCGACGTCTGGACCCCCATCTCCCAGCTCGCCGCATGGATCGCCGCCATCGGCACCGAGACCTCCCATCGGTTTGTGAAAGTAAAATACTGCCTCCGCGACCAGCTCGACTCCCCGCACCACACCCTCGGCGCCTACTTTCACCACCGCGCCCTGCTGGAGCGGACCCGCTACTGGGAGCATGTCTTCCCAAAGGACGAGCACGGCCGCCGCCTCGATGCCCCGGACTGCGCCCTGCACGACTGCCTGGAGCGCAGCGGCTGCGAAAAGATCGTCCCCGACGCCCTCACCAGCTTCCATTTCACCGATCCTGAAAACGCGCAGATCTATCGAAACGGCGACCTCTTTCACCTCCCCGGCGCCCGCTCGCATCTCGCCTCCGGCACAGCCCGGCGCGAAGCCCTCGCCACCGTGAAACCCTAGCGTCCCCGCGCCCGCTCATACTCCGCCACCGCCTCCGGCAGCAGCGACTCCAGTTGCGCGATCCGCGTCGCATCCGACGGATGCGTGGACATGAACTCCGGCGACTTCCCGCCCGCCGACACCCCGCTCATCCGCTTCCAGAATTCCACCGACTCCCGCGGATCATAGCCCGCCCGCGCCATGTAAAGCAGCCCGATCCGGTCCGCCTCGCTCTCGTGATCCCGGCTGAAAGGCAGCAGCACCCCGTACTTCGCCCCCGCGCCGATCGCCCCCATCACCGCCCGCCGCTGCTCATAGCTCATGTCGCCCATCGAGAACTGCGCCCCCGTCATCAGCGTCTGCGTCGCCTTCTGCTGCAGCAGCCGCTCCGAACCGTGCCGCAGCGTCGCGTGCGCCATCTCGTGCCCCATCACCGTCGCCAGCCCCGCCTCCGACTTCGCCACCGGCAGGATCCCCGTAAAGACCACGATCTTTCCCCCCGGCAGGCAGAACGCATTCACCTGCGGGCTCCGCACCAGCGACACCCGCCAGTCGAAAGTCTTCGCCGCCGGCCCCGTCGCCCCCGCCAGCCGCTGCGCCACCCGCTTCACCAGCTCATACTCCGGCCCCGACTCCACCGTCTGCGACTCCGCCAGCACCTGCTCATAGCTCTGAAGCCCCAGCGCCTCCTCCTGCCGCGGATTCAGCGCATGCCGCGCCGTCCGCCCCGCCTCATTCGTCATCTTCTCCGACGAGAGATATTGGAAAAGGACCACCACCACCGCGATGGCGATCGGGATCAGACGGACGAAAATGCGGCGTTTGTTCATGGCAGAGCGTGTGTGGAAAAAGGATGCCGCAACCGCGCCGCCGCGCCACCTCGAAAACCGCCGTCCCCGCGTTGACTCCCTGCACCC
>JANOBH010000271.1:0-6169 GCA_031411535.1 Chthoniobacter sp.
GCGCAGCTCGGGTGGCATGTGGCCCTGCGCGTCTCAGACACCGGCAGCGGCATGTCGCCGGAGACGATGGACAAGATTTTCGACCCCTTTTTCACGACGAAAGAGCTGGGCAAAGGCACCGGGCTGGGTCTCGCGACGGTCGTCGGCATCGTGAAAGGCCACGGCGGCTTTCTCAACGTGCAGAGCCAGCTCGGCGTCGGCACGACCTTCTCCGTCTTCCTCCCCGCATCGCGGGACGCCGAGGTGGCGAAAAAGGAGGACGAGGCCGCTGTCGCCCGCGGCAAAGGGGAGCTGGTGCTGGTCGTCGATGACGAGGCGCCGATCCGCGAGGCGCTCGTCGGCACGCTCGGGGCGCACGGCTACCGCGTTTTCACCGCCGAGGACGGCACGGATGCGCTCGCGCTCTATTTTCAGCGGAAGAGCGAGATCGCCGTCGTGCTCACGGACCTCGCGATGGGGCAGATGGACGGCATCGCGCTCGTCCGCGCGCTTCGCAAGATCGACCCAGCCGCGCGCGTGATCGTATCGAGCGGCCACTTTCAAAAGGAAAACCTGGCCGTGCTGAACGGGCTCGGAGTGAAAGTGCTGCTCGAAAAACCGTACACCGCCGACAAGCTGCTGCGAGCCATCCGCAAGGTGCTCGAGCCGGCGCCGGCGGCTTTAAATCAAGCGCCCAGCGCCCCTTACCGGGACCAAAGCTGCCGGTGAACGCTCACGAACAGGTAGTACGCCCCGCAGGCGGAAATGGCCGCCGAGCCCCAGCGCAGCGCGGCTTTCTGAAAGCCCTCCCGCAGCTTTCCGCGCCCCAGCGCGAGCAGGCCGAAAAGCGGAAGCACCACCGCCTGATGCCCGACCTCGACGCCGATGCTGAACGCTCCGAGGGCGAGCCAGGTGCCGGCCGCCGGCAGCCCTGACATCGCGTCGAGCAGCCCGCCCGCGAAGCCGAGGCCGTGGATGAGCCCGAAGCCGAACGCCACGCCGAGCCGCAGCCATGAATGCGCGCGCTGCGGCGAGACCATGTTTTCCACGGCAACGAAAATAATGCTCGCCGCGATGACCGGCTCCACGACCCACGGCGGCAGCCGCACGATGTCGAAGGCCGAAAGCGAAAGTGTCAGCGTGTGCGCGATGGTGAAGGCTCCGACGACCTTTGCCATCTCCCAGAAGCCCAGCGTGGCGAGGACGAGCGCGCCGATGAAGAGCAGGTGATCGTAGCCCGTGAGAATGTGCATCACGCCGTGCGCGAGATAGTCGCGGAATGTGCGCCAGCCGTCGCTCCTCCCGTTCGCCGTGTCCGCCTCCCAGCCAGTGGGGAAGCCCTTCGGCTGGCGGGAGAGCAGGAGGGCGGTGCCGACTTCATCGGAGCCTGCGCGCTTGATCCGCACCGCGTAGCTCACGTCCCACGCGGTGCCGATGGCGTAGGAAAACTCGCGCAGCATCCCGTGCGAAAACGTCACCTCCGCGGGCCGCGCGTCGCCGAGCGTGTAGTCGAGTTCGTATTGGTAGAAGGTCTTCTCCGGCTCGGTGATTTCCGGCGGCGCTGTCACCTTTGTGACCGCTCCCGGCAGCGGGCGCCCGCCCGCGGAAAGCGTGAGATGTTTCAAGAGATAGTCGCGGTGCCGCTCCGCCGGGCCGCTCAGCGCCTCCACGCTGAGGGCACCGTCCACACCCTGCGCGACCGTGATTTCCTTCACCGAGACATTCACCGCCACCCGCACGCGCCCCGGCTCGAAAAGCACCCACATCGCGTCCTGCAAAAACGGATGCGCCACGGCCTGCCCGGCGAGGACCAGGATGGCGAAAAGGGAGGCGAGCAGCGGGCGCATGGGCCGGGATGACTAGCACGCCGCAGCCGCGGCAGAAAGCAGCTTGGCTCCCGTCAGCGCGGCACGATCGCAAGATAGTTCCGCACGCTCTTCCACTCGCGCACGTAGAACGGCGGATCGCCGCGCACCCACAGCGCCGTGGAGCTGCCGCCGTCGAGATTCAGCGCGCGGGAGATTTTACCAGCCGGGAGCACGCCGGGCGTGGCGAGCAGCGCGGCCAGCTGCGACAGCGTCACGCTTTTGCAGATGAGCACGCCGCAGCGCCCGGCGCCGTCGGTGAAAACGACGGTGCGGGCGGCGCTCCGCGTATTGTCGAGCCCGGCGACGGCCTTCCCGCCATCGACGAGAAACGGCCCGGCCTGCAATGCCTCTCCTACCGCACGCGACGCTTTGAACTCCGCCGGCCGGCGAAGCGCCACGGCTCCATTCGTGACGACGACGAGCCCGCTGAGCAGGCGCGCCTTTTCCAGCGGATGAATCTCGACTCCCTGCCGCACGACCAGACCGAGCGGCGTGCGGTCCGGGTGAAAGTAGCCGCCGTTCACCGCGGCCAGCGCTCCGCGTTTGCGGGCCGCGCCCGCCGCGTCGAAATCGCCTGCCGGATTATCCATGACCGCGATCGTGTGCGACTTCGCTGCGAAGCTCACGATGTAGAGCTGCGCGGTGTCCGCGCCGTCGCTGGCACGGCGCTGGGTGAATTCCAAACCCGCCGGCGCAGGCCGCGCTTCCGCATCGGAAAAAGTCCACGCCGCGTGAAGCCTAGCCGGCAGGACGGCGCTGAGCGCGAGGAGCGCGAAGGAGAGACGCATGTCCCCGGGCCCGGTCAGGCCTTGCCGCCAAACGTCACGTGGTCGTCGAGATCGAGCACGTCGGCCCAGGTCGTGATGTCCTGGCGATTCGCGCCGGCTTCCTTGTGGTAGTTGTTAAAGTACTCGCGCGACTCCACGTCACTCGGCGTGGCCTGATCGCGATGCGCCGACCACTGCGCGATCTCCCACGCGCTGCGCTGGTGCTTCGCGTTGGCCATGATCCATTCGAGGATTTCGCCGTCGCCTTTGCCCGTCGCCAGCTCGGCCTTGAGCGCCTCGGGATCGATGCCGAGGAAGTTCACGACGTGCTGATCGAGAGGGCAGGCGTAGTGATAGGCGCCGTTCTTGCCGGCGAGGGTGGCGCGGCCTTTGTCCAGCATGCGCGGCAGGAGGACGAGCCCGCCGAGGCGGGTGCGGGGACTGCGCGGCGGACGCTGCGTGAGGTCGGTGAAAGGGATGGTGTTGCTCATGATTCGGTGTGGTGAGAGTGGCGGTCAGCGGCGGTCGATCAGCTCGCTCGCGGCGAAGCGGACTTTCGGCAACGCCGCATACTTGTCGTCCGCCGCCCGGTAGCCGGCGGCGCACGCGACCACGGCATGGTAGCCCTGCGCGGGCAGGCCGAGGATTTCGTCATACTTCGGTGGCTCGAAGCCCTCCATCGGGCAGGTATCCACGCCGGTGAGCGCGGCGGCGGTCATGAAATTTCCGAGCGCGATGTACGCCTGCCGCGCGGCCCATTCGAGCGCGACCTGGCCGCGCGGGCCGTGGACCACGTCGCCCATCAGCACTTTCTTGAAACCGGCGAGCGCCTCCGCGGGCATGCCGCGCACCTCGGCCATGCGCGCGAGGTAGCGGTCCACGTCCGCCTCGGTATTCCGCGCGCGGGCGGCGAAGACGACGTAGTGCGAGCAATCGACCGGCTGGGTCTGGCCCCACGAGGCCGGCACGAGCTCGGCGCGGAGCGCCGGGTCGGTGAGGACCACGAACTTGTACGGCTGCATGCCGTAGCTCGTGGGCGTGAGGATGAGCGCCTGCTCCAGCGCCGCCCAGTCGGCGTCGGCTATTTTTTTTGCGGGGTCGAATTTCTTCGTGGCGTAGCGCCAGTTGAGCTGCGCGAGCAGCGTGTCATTCGGGATTGGAGACGGATTCATGTGAGGCGGGATATGTAACAATGACGGTTACAATTTCAAGGGGCAAATGTGACTTGACGAACCAGACGGAAGCCATACCGTGTATGGCATGAAGATGACCTTGAATATTGACGACGAGTTATTGGACCGGGTGATGAAATTCACCGGCGCCAAGACCAAGACGGAAGTGATCGACAACGCTTTGAAGGAAATGGACCGGAGGGCGACTTTGAGCGCGTTGTTGTCCGATGACTTCGGAATGACCTCCGAGGATTGGAAGAACGCGCTCGATCCGGCGTACGACTTGGAGACATTGCGCGCCGCCGAAACGCCGAAACCCTCGCCTGTTCGCTATGGCCGGAAACCCCGTTCTAATCGATAGCTGCTGGTATATCGGCGCGATGCGGCTGGGGCGGAATCCGCTCCGCGATCTGCGGCCGATCTCCGAGGTGCGCGACATCGCGACGTGTGGGGTGATCCGCGCGGAGGTCGCCCGCGGCATCCGGGAGAAGGGGCTGCTGGAGAAATTCCAGGCGCGCTGGGATGTGATGCTCTACGTCCCGACGGACAACCGGCTCTGGGCGGACGTGGAGCAGACAGTGTGGGAGCTGGACCGTGCCGGAAAGACGCTGCCGCTGGCGGATGTCGTCATCGCCTGTTGTGCGCGCCGGATCGGCGCGGTGGTGCTCACCTTCGACGGGCATTTCCAGATGATCCCCGGCATCGTGGCGGTGGACCGGATCGTGTGACGCGCGCGCTACGCGTCAGGCGAGGTCGTTTTCGAGGATGACGCGGTAGCGCGCCTTGCCGGCGTGGAGATGCTCGAAGGCGTCGTTCACGCGCGACATCGGGAAAAACTCCGCGGTCGGCACGATGCCGTGGCGGGCGCAGAATTCGAGCATCGTCTGCGTGGTCGCGGGGCTGCCAACGGGCGAGCCGGAAAGCGATTTTTGGCCGGCGAGCAGCGGAAAGGCGGCGAGACTGATCGGCTCGGCCACGGCGCCGACGGTGTGCAGCCGCCCGCGCGGAGCGAGCGCGCCGACGAACGCCTGCCAGTCCATCGTCGCGTTCACCGTCGAAAGGATGAAATTGAGCGACCCGGCGATTTTTCCGAGCTGCGCGGAGTCGCGCGAATTGACGACGCGATGCGCGCCGAGCTGGAGCGCCTCCTCGCGCTTCGATTCGCTGGACGTGAAGGCCGTGACTTCGCACCCCCACGCGCGGAGAAACTTCAGCGCGAGATGCCCGAGGCCGCCAATGCCCACGACGCCGACGCGATCCGTCGGCTGAACGCCAAATTGAACGAGCGGATTGAAAACCGTGATCCCGCCGCAGAAAAGCGGTCCCGCTTTCGCCGGATCGAGCCCCTCCGGCAGCACCGCAGCCCACGCCCAGTGGCAGCGTACGCGGTCGGCAAAGCCGCCGTGCCGGTGGACAATCGTCCCCTCGACCGTCGCGCAAAGATTGTGGTCGCCGGCCAGGCATTGCGGGCAAGCCATGCAGCTCTGCGAATACCACCCGAGCCCCACGCGCTGGCCGACTTTCACCATTTTCACATGATCCCCGGCGGCCACGACGGTGCCGACGACCTCGTGCCCCGGCACAAACGGATACTCCGTCATGCCCCAGCCATCCTCCCACATCGAGAGATCGGAATGGCACATCCCGCAGTGGCTCACGGCGATCTCCACCTGCTCGTCGCCGAGCGCGCCGGGATCATATTCAAACGGCTCAAGTGGTTTTCCGGCGGCAGTGGCGGCGTAGGCTTTGATGGTGCTCATGGTGAGAGGATGGGATCGGACATTGTTCCTTGCGACTGAAGGGGCGTCCTTGGCGCAATGAAATCGCGGCCCGGTGGCGCGACGGTCGCCGCAAAGCGCGGCCAGGGACCTATTTCTCGCCCTCGCCCTGCGGGCCGTTTTCCTCGAGGTGGCGCAGGACGTCGCTGCGATCCTCGACTTCCTCCCAGACCTCCCGGCTCACGTAAATGGGCGCGCTTTGCGCGATGGCGAGGGCGATGCAGTCGCTCGGGCGGCCGTCCAGCTCGACGATCTTTTTCTCAAACAGCTCATTCTCGGCGCTGATGATGAGGCGGGCGAAGTAGGTCTCGCTCTTGAGGTCATTGATGATGACGCGATCCACTTTCGCGCCGAGCGCGGCCATGAGGTGGCCGATGAGGTCGTGGGTGAGGGGACGCTCCTTCGGCGTCTGGTTCATGAACATGGAAATGGCCGCGCCCACGCTCTCGTCCACGTAGATGACAAAGACCTTGTCGTCATTGCCGATGAAGACTGCCCGGCCGGAATTGAACGGCAGGACGGTGCGGATTTCCACCGGGACTACGGGCTTGCTCATGGCGCGGAAATGTCAGGCGCGGCGTGGCGGGTGTCGAGGGCGAAAATGG
>JANOBH010000272.1:0-1526 GCA_031411535.1 Chthoniobacter sp.
CGCCATCGCCATGGACATGCCGGCGGTCACGAATCCCGGCTACGTCGCCGGGCGGATGACATTCTTCGCGCCGGTCTCGCTGCTCTTCTTCTTTGCCGTGCTCGTGATCGTGGGCATCCGCGAGCGCACGGACCTGCATCCGATGAACTATTTCTTCCTCGCCGCCGGCTGCTTCGCCTTCCAGCTCCTGTTCGCGTATCTCGTGGATCTGGTGCCGCTCACGCGCTCGTTTTTCATCGCCGCCGGGGTCTCGGTCTCGCTGGTCACGGGCTACCTGTGGCGGGCGACGACGGGGAAGTTCGCGCTCATCTCCGCGGTCGCGCAGTTCGCCTACATGGTACTCTTCAGCTACAGCTTTTTCTTCGACGGGCTGACGGGGATCGCGATCACCATCGGCGCCATCATCACGCTCGCGCTGCTCATGGCCTTCACCGCGCGGGTGAAATGGGACGCCGCGCTCACCACGCGGCCCGTGCCGCCGCCGATGCCGTCGCCTGCGGCTTGATCACCGCACCGCACCCGCGCACGCTCGCCGCATGAAACCGCGCATCCTTGTCGTCGAAGATGAGCCTTCGATCCTCGACAACATCCTCTACACGCTCGAGACCGAGGGCTTTGAGCCGCACGGGTGCGCGACGGGCGGCGAGGCGCGCTCCGCCTTGGCCCGCGGGCCGTGGGCGCTGGTGGTGCTCGATGTGGGCCTGCCGGATATCGTCGGCTTCGACCTGTGCCGGGAGATCCGCCGGACCTCGGATCTGCCGATCATTTTCCTCACCGCGCGGGCGAGCGAAGTGGACCGCGTGGTCGGCTTGGAAATCGGCGGCGACGACTACATGGTGAAGCCGTTCAGCCCGCGTGAACTCAGCGCGCGCGTGAAGGCGGTGCTCCGGCGCATGCAGCCCGCGCCCGCGGCGGCGGGAAGCGGGCCCGCGGCGGATGGTGTGTTCCGGATCGACGAGGAGCGCGCGCAGATCCACTTCACCGGCGTGCGGCTGATTCTGTCGGGCACGGAGTTCCGGCTGCTGCGCGCGCTGTGCGCGAAACCGGGGCGCGTTTACTCCCGCGCGCAGCTCATGGACATCGCGTGGGACGACCCCGGCGCGGCGCTGGAGCGCACCGTGGACGCGCACATCAAGAGCCTGCGCGCGAAGCTCAAGGAGGTGCGCAGCGAGGCCGACCCCATCGAGACGCACCGCGGCTTCGGCTACTCGCTGCGCGAGGCTCTGTGAGCACGACCTCGCGCATCCTGCTGGGCTTTCTCGTCTTCCTCGCGGTGGGGCTTTACGCCTTGGAAAATAAGCTGACCCAGCGCGTCGAGCGCCAGTATCTGGAGGCGGCAGAGGAGTCGATGGTCGATGTCGCGCAGCTCCTCGCGGCGCGCCTGGAGGCGGAGGGCTTCGACATCGCGGGGCTGCGGCGGGAGTGGGATGCGGCCCGAAAGCGCGAGTTTTCCGCGAAGATTTACAACCTCACGAAGACGACGCTGGACATGAATCTCTACGTCACCGACGAGCACGGAGTCGTCG
>JANOBH010000273.1:0-1764 GCA_031411535.1 Chthoniobacter sp.
TCCGTTTTTGCAGGACGCGATGTGGGTGCTTTTCGAGCCGGGGCGCGTGCGGGTGGCGGTGAATGTCTCGGTGAAGGAAATCACGGTCGCGCAGGGAGTGGACGGCGCCCTCAGCGTGGAGGCGCTGAGCGGCCCGGCGGAGCGGCACCGCGACTATCTCCTGAAACATCTCACGCTTTCCGCGGGCGGACGCCCGCTGCCGGGAAAGATCACAAAGGTGACCGCGCCGCCGGAAATCACCGAGCCGGAGAAGACCTTTTACCAATACGAGCTCGACTACACGCTCGGCGACGCGCGGCCCGCGGAGATCACGTTTTCGCACGGGATGCTGCGCGAGTTTTCCTACGCCATCGGCACCGCGTGGGACGTGAGCTACGCGGTGCGAATCAAGCGCGAAGGCTCCGATGAAGTCGGCACCGCTCTCCTCCTCTCCAGCCAGCCGAAGAGCTTCCCCACTGGCTGGGAGGCGGATCCGGCGACCGGGGGGAACGACCGCTGGCGCACATTCCGCGACTATCTCGGGCACGGCGTAATGCACATTCTCACGGGCTACGATCACCTGCTCTTCATCGGCGCGCTCGTCCTCGCCACGCTGGGCTTTTGGGAGATGGCAAAGGTCGTCGGGACCTTCACAATCGCGCACACGCTGACCCTTTCGCTTTCGGCCTTCGACATCGTGCGGCTGCCGCCGTGGGTCGTGGAGCCGGTCATCGCGGCGAGCATTATTTTCGTGGCCGTGGAAAACATCGTCTCGCCGCAGCGCGCGCACTCATGGCTGCGGCTCGGCGTGGCGTTCGGCTTCGGGCTCATCCACGGCCTCGGCTTCGCGGGCGGGCTGCGCGATGCGATGTCAGGGCTGCCGGCGGCCGGCACCTGGCTCGCCCTCGGAGCATTCAGCATCGGCGTCGAGGTCGGGCATCAGGCGGTGGTGCTCCCGCTTTTCGGCCTGCTCGCGCTGGGGCGCGGAAAGCTGCGGGAGGGCTTTGATAAATCCGCGCTGCGCTGGGGCTCGGCGGCCATTTCCGCCTGCGGCGCGTACTATCTGTTCGTGAGCGTTCACGGGCAGCTTGGGTCCCGGTAAAGCGCGCCGGGCGCTTGATTTCAAGCCGCCGGAGCCGGCTCGAGCACCTTGCGGACGGCGCGGAGCAGCTTGTCCGCGGTGTAGGGTTTTTCGAGCAGCACTTTCACTCCGAGCCCGTTCAGCACGGCCAGGTTTTCCTTTTGAAAATGACCGCTCGATACGATCACGCGCGCGGCTGGGTCGATCTTGCGAAGCGCGCGGACGAGCGCGATGCCGTCCATCTGCCCCATCGCGAGATCCGTAAGCACGACGGCGATCTCGCTCTTCCGCTGAAAATAGAGCGCGAGCGCATCCGTGCCGTCCTCGGCGGTGAAAACGCGGTAGCCGTGCGCCGCGAGCGTGCCGACGAGCGCCTCGCGGATCGGCGCCTCGTCATCGACGACCAGCACCAGCTCCCCTTTGCCGCGGGCGACAGCGGCCTCGTCCTCCTTTTTCGCCACCTCGGCGTCGCGCGATGCGGGGAGGAAGACCGAGAAGGTCGTGCCGACGCCAAGCTGGCTCTGCACGTTGAGAAAGCCGCCGTGGCCTTTCACGATGCCGATGACCGTCGCGAGACCCAGCCCGGTGCCTTTGCCCAGCTCTTTCGTCGTGAAAAAGGGGTCGAAAATCTTGTCCATCGTCTCCGGCGACATGCCGCTGCCGGTGTCTGAGACGCGCAGGGCCACATGCCACCCGAGCTGCGC
>JANOBH010000274.1:0-1798 GCA_031411535.1 Chthoniobacter sp.
GCTGTGCCAAAGCTGACGCCGGTGCGCGGGTCGGGCGCGGCCTTTGACCACGGCAGCCCGGCGTCGGCGAGGGCGAGGAGCGCGCTGGCGACGCTGAACTGCGCGTAGCGGTCGAGCCGCTTCAGCCGGTGGGGCGGAAAAAAAGCGGTCGGATCCCAGTCGCGAATCTCGCCGGCGCAGTGGGCGTGAAGCGCGCTCGTGTCGAAGGTGGAGACGCGCGTGATCGGGCTGCGCTCCGCGCGGATGCCCTGCCAGAAGGCATCGAGCCCGATGCCGCACGCGGCGATGGGGCCGAGGCCGGTGATGACGGCGCGGCGCGGCGGCGGCGGCGGAAGCTCAAAGTTCAAAGCTCAAAGTTCAAAATGCGGATGTCTTTTCCGCGTGGCTGGAAGGGTGGTTTCGGGCGCGGGGCGATGGAGGAGGTGGAGGAAACTCCCAAAGCGATGTCATCCTGAGCGGAGTTCCGTTTGGCCTTGCAAACGGGACGGAGTCGAAGGACCCCGCGCATTCACGGGCAGTGTCGCACGCGAGTTCCGGGGTCCTTCGACTGCGCTTCGCAAAGCCTCTGCTCCGCTCAGGATGACACGTTGTTTTTGGGCGTCGTTTCACTCGCTCAGTCTTTGGCCTTTGGTCTTTGGCCTTTGGCCCTTCTCTTGAGCTTTGACCTTTGAGCTTTGAGCTTTTCCGCCCACGCGGACGCGGAGGAAGCATTCGCCTTCGACGACTTCCATTTTCGCCAGCGCGAGCGGCACGGAGACCGGAAGGAACGCGCCCGCGACGCCGGTGAGCGTGGGCGCTTTCTCGCCGCCGAAAATGCGCGGGCAAAGCGTGACGTGGAGTTCATCCACGAGGCCGGCGGCGAGGAGGGCGCGGAAGATTTGCGCGCCGCCTTCGCAGACGAGGCGGCGCACGCCGTAACCGGCGCGGAGCGTGGCGAGCATGGCGGGGAGATTCACGGATGAGCTCTCGTGCAGCCACACGTCGGCGAGCGGCGCGAGCGCGTCGCGGGTGCGCGCGGGCATGCGGATGGTGGAGAAGATGACGACGGGCGAAAAGGTCTTCGTGAAGAGGCGCAGCGCGGGGTCGATGCGGCCGGAATTCGTGATGAGCACGCGGAGCGGGTACGCGCTCTGGCCGCGCGCGGTGCGGGCGGCGCGGAGCGCGGGATCGGGCAGGCCCATGCTCATGTTGTCGGCGGCCACGGTCTTCGCGGAGACGAGGACGGCGTCGCACTCCGCGCGGATTTCGACCAGCCGGCGCTTGTCGTTTCTCGAGGAAAAATCCGCCGGCGTGCCGCGCCGGGTGGAGATGCGCCCGTCCCATGTGAGCGCGAAATTTGCGGTGACAAACGGCCGCTTTCCAACCTGCGCGCTCACTTCTCCTCCTCCGCGGTTTCGAGCGCGATCTCCTCCTCGGCGACGGCGTGCTCGAGGGTGGAAACCTCGGAGCGCATCTCGCGCATGCGGGCGTGCTCGGAGGGGCGGTAGAAGATGTAGAGCAGGCCGCCGATCAAGCCCCAGACAAGGCTCAGCGCGAAGCCGGTGGTGGACATGACGGCGGCGACGGCATCGCTCACGCCGCAGAGGTCGCCGAGGAAAACCTGGAAGAGTTTCTCGCGCACACCGAGGCCGCCGACGCTGATGGGCAGGGCGGTGAGCGTATTGATGACGGGCATGATGCCGCACAGCTCGCCGAAGGTGGGGATGCGGCTCGCGGAGCCGAAGGACGCGGCGGCGCAGAAGAAGACGGCGAAGTAGGCGAAGTGCGCGCCGATGGAGAGGAGGACGGACGCGAGCGC
>JANOBH010000275.1:0-8001 GCA_031411535.1 Chthoniobacter sp.
TTTGAAGCGTGTCTTTTCCACTGCGGGGACGAACCGCCAGTTCATCAACGGCAGCCCGACCACGCTCGCCGTGCTCAAGCTGCTCGGCGACGGGCTGGTGGACCTCCACGGGCCGCACGACCACCAGTCGCTGCTCTCCGATGCGAAGCAGCTCGAACTGCTCGACGCCTTCGCCGGAGCCGAGGCGCTGCGCGCGAAATACGAGGCGCATTTTGCGAAGCTGAACGCCGTCACAGCCGAGCACACGGCGCTCTCGACGAGCGAGGCCGCGCTGGAGCGCGAGGTGGATCTGCTGCGGCATCAGACGCACGAAATCGAGGCCGCGCAGCTCCGCGCGGACGAGGAGGAGGAGCTGCTCGCGCGCTACGGCGTGGCGTCAAACGGGCGGCGGCTTCTGGAGCTTTCCACGCAGATCATCGGGCGGCTCGCGGAGGCCGACGACGCGGTGATGACGCGGCTCATCGAGATCGGCAGGCTGGTGCGCGAACTGGAGCGCGTCGATCCGGCGGCGGCGCGTTTCACCGAGTCGCATCTGCGCGCGACGACGGAGCTGGATGACCTCGCGCGCTCGCTCCAGGACTACGCGGAGGAGATGGACCTCGATCCCGAGCGGCTCGCGCAGATGGAGGAGCGCGTCACGCTGATCGAAACGCTGAAGCGGAAGTACGGCGGCAGCGTCGAGGAGGTGATCGCATTCGGCGATGCGGCGGCGGAGCGGCTGCGAAAAATCGAGTCGCGCGGCGAAGAGCTGGAGCGACTGGAAAAGGAAATCGAAGCCGCGCGCAATGCGATGCTCGAAGCCGGCGCAAAGCTCGGTGCAAAGCGCAAGACCGCCGCGCCCAAGCTGGCGGCGAGCGTGACCGCGCACCTGCGCGATCTCGGTTTCAAGAAGTCCGAATTCGCCGCCGCGACGACCGCGCTGGAAAAGCCCGGCCCGCACGGACTCGAAGCGGTCGCGTTCCTTTTCGCGCCAAATCCCGGCGAGCCGCCGAAGCCGCTCAAGGCCATCGCATCCAGCGGAGAAATCTCGCGCGTCATGCTCGCGGTGAAGTCCTCGCTGGCCGCGCAGGACACCATCTCGCTGCTCGTCTTCGATGAGATCGACGCCATTGTCGGCGGCGAGATCGCGCACGCCGTCGGCGCGAAGATGAAGTCGCTCGCCGCGGAGCATCAGGTGCTCTGCATCAGCCATCTTCCGCAGGTCGCCGCGCTGGCGGACACGCAGTTTGTCGTCACAAAGGATTACGCGAACGACCGCACCGTCTCGCAGCTTCACAAGGTTGAGGGCAAGGCGCGCGTGGAGGAAATCGCCCGCATGCTCGGCGGCAAAGGCGACAGCGCCCTCGCCCACGCGAAGACGCTGCTCAGCGGATAGGATGGCGCCCTCATACAGCCGCCCGAGGCCCGCGGCGCGTTTCCAAATGCACACCATGAAAACCATCATCCCATTCGCCTGCGCCCTCGCCATTTTCGCCATCCTCGCCGCGTTCACCGCGTGCGAGCGGAAGCCCCAGACCCTCGGCGAGAAAATCGAGGACAAGGTCAAGGACGCCACCGACTCCCGGCCCGGCGAGAAAGTGCGCGACGCCGCGGAGGACACCAAGGACGCCGTGAAGGACGCCGCCAGCGACATAAAAGGCGCAGTGAAGGACGCCACGCGCTAAGCGGGATCGTCTCGCACGCTTGCCGCCGCCGCGCGAAAACGTAGCTTGTCCGCCATGTCACGGCGGACCCTCGTTTTGCTATCCCTGCTGGCCGCGCTCACCGCGCGCGGCGAGGCGCCGCCCGATGCGAAAGTCCTCGGGCGCTACAAGCAGATGCTTGAGCGCAATCCCGGGGAAGGCACCGCGCTGGAACGGCTGTGGAAAGCCTACCTCGACCAGAATCAAACCGCGGAACTGCTCGATGAATACAAGGCCGGCGGCACATCCGCCTCCGAGCTGGTGCTCGGGTACCTGCTGAAAAAGGCTGGGCGCAACGACGAGGCGCTCGCCGCTTTCGACCGAGCCGCGAAGCTCGACGGAAAGAATCCCCTCCCCGCGCTGGCCGCGGCGCGGCTGCAGTCGGATCTCGGCCATCCGCGCGAGTCCGCGGAGGCGTTTGAGCGCGCTGTCGCGCTGCTCCCGGCGGACGATGCGCGGCTGGCCGAGACGCTCCTCCAGCTCGGCTCCGCGTGGCTTGCCGCGGGCGATGCCGAAAAGGCCGCGGACGCATGGGAGCGCACCGTCGCGCTGAATCCAGGCGACCTCGAACTCCACCGCCGCCTAGCCGACACCTACGCGCAGAATCGCCTGACCGAACGCGCCATCCGGCATCTCGACTACCTCGACGCCCACGCGCCGCCCGCCGAGCGCGCGCTCGCGCTCCAGCAGCTCGCGCGAGTCCAGCAGGGCGCTGGCAATCAGGACGCCGCCATCGCCGCGCTCGAAAAGGCGCTCTCTCTCACCGCGCCCGGCAACTGGCTGCGCGCCGAGCTGGGCTCGCAGCTCATCCGGCTGCACCAGCGCTACCACCGCACGCCGGAGCTGGAGGAGCGCTGGAAAAGATTCGCCGCCGACAATCCGCGCGACCTCGGCGCGTGCCTCCAGCTCGTCGATCTTTACGAGCGTCTCGGCGAGCTGGAGCCGCAGCGCACCTGGCTCACCGCCGCCATCCGGCTCGCGCCGAAAAACGCCGACTACCGCCTGAAACTCGCGCGCCTGCTCCGGCAGATGGATCTGCCTGGGGAGGCCGCGGATCTTTACGACAGGCTGCTCGCCGAGCAGCCGGCCAATGTGGATTTCGTCTTCGAGCGCGCAAAGCTCGACCTCCAGCGCGACGCCATGCCGGCCGCGCGCCGCCGGATCGCGGCGCTGCTGGAGGCAAAGAACAACGACGAAGCCGTGCGCGCGAAAGCGCTCGAATTCTACCAGCAGCACCGCCTCTTCGATCTCGTGGAGCAGCACCTCACCGCCGAGGCCGTGACCGGCGGCGAGGAGGCCGTGCTGGCGCTCGCCAGTTTCCTCTTCCTCCAGCACCGCGAGCCGGACGCACGGCAGACGCTCTCCCGGCTCGTGATCCCCGGCGATCCGCCGGAGAAACGCGCCGCCGCGCAGTTCCGCATCGGCCAGATTCTCAGGGCACAGGGCGATCTCCCCTCCGCCGCCATCGCGCTGGGTGAAGCCGTCGCGCTCCAGCCGGACACGCGCGATTTCCAGCTCGCCCTCGGCGACCTCCGGATCGCACGGGGCGACATCGCGGGAGCGCAGGCCGCTTTCACCGAAGCCGTGCGACTCAGCAAAACCGACGCGGACAAAGAGCAGGCGGACCAGAAGCTTTTCGACAGCCTACGCAGCGACACGGAAACCGCGGGAAGCCCGCCGCTGCGCATGTCTCCCCTCGATCGCCCGAGCGATCCGAGTTCCGCGCTCGGCCGGTATCTCGCGACCCTGGAGCGCGAGGCCGCCGCCGCCCGGAGTGAAGCCGGCTGGCTGCGCCTCGCCCGCTGGCAGCTGTGGAGCCGCGCGCCGAAGAGCGCGCTCGACGCCGCGCAAAAGGCGCTCGCGATCAATCCGAAATCCGCCGCGACCTACGAGGTGCTCGTCAGGCTGCACACCATGGGCGGGCCGTCGCCCGTGGCCGTTTTCAATCTCATGCGGCTCGCCGAGATCGACCCCGCCAACCGCGCCAGCTACCAGCGCCGCGCCGGCCAGCTCGAACTTCAGGCCGGCCGCATCCCGGAGGCGCTCGCCATCTTCGACGGCCTCTCCAAAGCCAGCCCAGGCAGCGTCGAGGCGCTCACCGACCTCGCCCTCACGCAGCAGCGCGCCGAGCGCTGGCCGGACGCGCTCGCCACCTGGCGGCAGGTCTATGCGCTCAGCCCGATCTCGCGGAAAAAGGACGCCTTTGCCCCGCTCCTCCTCACGCTCGACCGCCTCGGCCTGCACGACCAGTCGGCGGAACTGCAGCTCAAAGCCATCGAGACCGAGGCCGACCAGCGCCAGCAGTTTTCGCTTTTCAGCGACCTCCTCGCTCACTGCGCGAAACACGAGCTGCTCGGCTGGCTGCGCACCCACTTCGAGCAGCGGCGGAAGGTGCGCGCGGACGACTATTTCACCGAGATGGCGCTCGGGCGGATTTTGAAAGCGACGGGCGACCAGGCGGCGGCGTTCGAGGTGCTGGCGGATGCGTCTTTCGCGGCGGAGAATCCTGCGGAAGCCCTGCCGGAGCTGATCCGCGAGGCGGAGGATCTCCGGAAGCTCGACGCCGCGGTAAAGCTCCAGGAGCAGTTTCTCCGCGTCGTACCGCAGGAGCGCGCGGAGGCTTTTGAGAAGCTCGCGCAGTTGCAGGAGAGGAACTCCGACATCGACGGCGCGGCGCGGACCTGGGAGCGCATCCTCGCCAAGTTTCCGCGCGACGGCGCGGCGCTCGGACACGCGACCGACTTTGAGCTCAAATGGGGCACGCCCGTCCGCGCGGCCGAGCTGCTGCGCAAGTCGCGGGCGCTCGATCCGGCCGATCTCCAGACGCTCGCGAACCTCGCCGAGATCGATCTGGAAGCGGGCGAGACAAAGGAAGCCGCAGCGTGCCTCGAGGAAATCCTGCAGCGCACCACGCCGGAAAAGGCAGGCGGTCCGGTCCGCTTTCCCGCGACCAAAACCACGGAGTCCGGCCGCCTCCAGACCAGCTATCTCTCGATCGTCGGCCAGCGCAATGGGCGGCCGACCCCGGCGGCGCTCCGCGCGCTGAGGAGCTTCTGGGTGGAGGACGCAAAGGACGCCACAAGCGACGCCGAGAGGCGGCTGAGCGCCATCCGCCAGCTCGCCCAGATGACCGCGGCGAAGGACGATCCCGCCGCGCTCGCCGCGTGGATCAGGCGCTGGCAGGCCGTGCCCGACGCGCCGAGCGAAACGCTCTGGGCGCTCTATCACGCCGGGGCCGCCGGTGCCGCGCTGGACAGGATCGGCGCGCTGATGGCCACCGATCCGCGCGACCCGAAGCCTCCGCAGGCCTTTATCTGGCTCGCTTTGCAGGCGGGTGAATTCACGCGGCTCGGCGATTGGCTGCGCGACAAGCGGCGCACGCCGGGCGAGCGCGACTATCTGCCCGTCGCGCTGGAGCAGTACCTCGATCTCAGCGACCGGCGGCTCGATGCCAGCCTCGTGGAAAAGCTCTTCCCGCCGGGCGCGAATCTCCGCCTCTGGCAGGCGGCCACACTCTTCGCGGGACGCGACCGCTTTGGCGAAGCCGTCCAGCTCGGCCGCCGCTTCTTTGACAGCGCCGGCACGCAGCGCGGCGCCTGCGGCCAGGAGCTGGCGCGCTGGTACCTGCTGAGCGGCGACGCCGGGCAGGCGCGCGCGGTTTTGCGCGAGGCGATCCGGCTGCCCGCGGATTCCTTTGCCTCGCCGGTCTGCGCCGCGCTGCGCGACTACTGGCTGCTCCTCCCGGCGGCTGAGCGCCCGGCCTTTGCCACGGCCTATCTCGGCGGCATCGACGCGACGGCGCAGCCGCTGCACGCCGCCATTTCCACCGTGCTGCTGCGCGGGCTGGCAGGCGAAGAAGGCGCGGCGCACGCGGCGGTGGAAAAGATCGTGGAGATGCGGGCGCTGGTCGGCGTGGAGTACGACGACACGGGGAATTCCGCGTCGCGGCGCTGGCGTTTCCTGCTCCAGGCCGGCACGCAGTTGCAGTCGTGGCGGATGGAAAAGCTGGCCGTTTTCCTGTGGGAGAAGGCGCTGGCCGACGAGGCGCTCGCGCAGCTCCAGACCGACCAGGCGCAGAATCTGGTGCGCGAGATCCGCCTCCAGCTCTGCGCCCTGCACGTCGCGTATGACGCGCCCGTCCTGGCGCAGCCGTGGATCGAAATGTATGCGAAGCTTTCGCCTCACGAAGGCCTCGCGCCGCTGGCCGGCGCGCTCACCGGGATGGGCGCGAACGTGGCGGCGGTGGAGATCCAGCGGCAGATCTGGCAGCAGCGGCTCGGCGATCCCGAGGCGCTGCGCAATCTGCTCATCGCCTGCCGCGCGGCGGGCGACGAGGACACGGCGGAGGAAATCCTCTGGGCGAGTCTGGGCGACGGCCCGCAGCGGCTGAACGAAGCGGCCCGGCGCGAATTCGTGGTCCAGCTCGCGGACTTGCTCGACCGCAAGGGCGAGAACGAACCGGCCCGCATGCTGCTCGGCGAGACGCTCGACAATGCGCCGGGCGACACCCGCCTGCTGCTGCGGCTCGGGCAGCTCTGCGAGCGCGGCGGAAAGGCCGGGGATGCCGCGACCATCTATCGCCGGCTGCTGACCTTCGAGCCGGGAAATCTCCCGGCACGGCTTGCGCTGGCGGCGATCCTGGAGAAAGACGGACGGCTCGCGGAGGCGCTCGCCCTTTTGCAAAAAGCCACGGGGCCGGAGATCGAAACACGGCTCGCCCTCCTGCTCGCGAAGAACAACCAGCCCGAGGACGCGCTCACGGCGCTGGAGCGCATCCCGGCGTCGCAGCAGGTCGCGGCCGTGCTCAGCGTGGCGGACGCGCTCGCAGCCAGGGACGCGCGAAAGCTCGCACGGAGCGTGATCCAGACGGCGCTCACCCGGGGCACGGATGCGCGCACGAACTTTCCGCTGCAGGCGAAACTCACCGAGCTGATCACGCCGGAGGATCGCCCCGCGACGGCGCTGCGGGAGCTGCGCCGGCTGCGGCAGCTCGCCGAAGCGGGCCCGGCCGGCCTGCTCGGAAGTTATCTCGACGTGGCCGCGAAGCAGTCCGCGCGGCTGCATGTGGAAAAGGAGTTCGCCGCTGAGCTGGCGGCGCTCTGGGCGGACGGCGCGGGGCCGATTCCGGCGGGCGTGATCATCCTCGCGGCACAGGTCGGGCGCGGCGAACGCCAGGCGGCGGATGCCACGCTCACGCAGATCCTCGCCCGGGACGATGCGCCGGACGCCTGGCTGCTGCGCGCGGCCGATGCGCTGGAAACCGCGAAGCTTCACGAGCCGCTCGCACGCCTGCTGGAGCGGATCGCGCAGCTCAGCCCGCTGGACGAGCAGCCGGCGCTCCGCCTTTCCCGCACGCTCGAGCAACTCGGCCGCAGGGACGCCGCCCGCGCCGTGCTCGAAAGGCTCGCCACGCGCGCGGCGCTGAGCGACGACCTCGCCGGGAAAATCGCGCGCGCCTTCGCCTCATTCGGCGACACCGCCCGCGCACGGCAGCTCTATGCCGAGGCGCTGCGGCGAGATCACTTCGCGCGCAACACGGAGGTGTTTTTCGAAGCTGCGCGGCTGCAGACTGAGGCGAAGGATTTCACCGCGGCGAAGCGGACGCTGCGCGCGGCGTTTGCCAATCCGGCGAACCGGCGCTTTGAGGCGATCATCGACTGGCTGGTTGCCACGGAAAAGATGGAGCGTTTCGGCGCTGCGGCGGCGGATTTCGGCCTCACCCCGCCACGCCTGCTCGCGCTGCGCCGGGCGCTCTTCGGTTATTTCGACCGCGGCAGCCAGGCCGGGCACGCGCTCGCGCTCATCGAGGCGCACCCCGGGATTCTGCGCCCCGACATGGCGCCGCGGCTGCGCGAGATGGCAAAGGGGCAGTCCGGCTTTGAGCCGGTCGCGCTGTTGCTGGAGAAGATCATCGCGCAGGTCGGGGAGCTGCCGGACCTCTCGCTCGCGCTGGCGCAGATCTACGCGGACTGGGCGGCGTCCGACCTGCTCGCGGCCAATCCCGAAGCGGCGCTCGCCCATCTGCGCACGGCCCGCGAGCGCCGGCCCGACGTGGCCGATATCGCGCTCCGCCTCAGCGCGCTGCAAGCCGGGCGCGGCGACCGGCGCGGCGCGATCCAGACGCTCCAGACCTTCCTCGCCGTGGCGCGCGACGCCGCCGAGATCGAGCAGGCCCAGGCCGCGCTGGCAAAGCTCAAGGCCGGCGGCTGAGAGGCTGTTAAAAAAAGGTCGTCGGAGCGTGCTCTACCATGCCGGTGGTGGCGTGGGAGCCCCGGGCCAGGCGCGCAGGAGCGCTTGGCTCCGAGTGGAAGCTGCGGAG
>JANOBH010000276.1:0-17868 GCA_031411535.1 Chthoniobacter sp.
GAGCGAGATGGTGATCGTGCCTTATGATGCGACGAAGCCGGTGGCGGGGCAGAAGCCGGATCAGTTTTACCTGCCGTATGAGCGCTTTCTGGAGCTGTGGGAGGCGGCGAAGAAGAGCCGGACGGGCGCGCAGGCGGAGGCGGCGGCGGTGGCTTATGTGCTGAGCGCGGCGCGGTATGAGGGCGTGGTGGGCGAGCGCTCGGTGGCGATCACGGGGAAGCTGGATGTGACGACTTACAATGACGCGTGGGTGAAGGTGCCGCTGGCGTTCCGGGGCGTGCAGATCGGCTCGCTGAAGATCGACGGCGTGGCGGCGGCGTACGATGGTGCGGAGATCATCGTGGAAAAGCCGGGGCGGCACACGGTCGAGGTGGCGTTTGAGATTCCGCTGCGGCGCGGTGCGATGAACTTCGCGTGGGGTGTGCCGCGGACGGGGGCGACGCTGGTGATGCTGACGCTGCCGGACGCGCGGACGCGGGCGGTGATAGGGCCGGGGAGCGGCGTGATCGAGCGGACGGTGGACGGGGCGAAGGTCATCACCGCGGCGGTCGGCACGACGGACGGCGTGGAGGTGAAGCTGGAGAGCGGCGACGAGGCGACGCGCGTGGCCGAGCCGGCGGTCGCGAATTTCGGGCCGTGGGTGACGGTCACGCCGACGCTGGAGACGTCGGGCGCGGCTTACACCTTCACGTTTCCAAAGGCGCGGCAGGACCGGTTCACGGTTTATTTTGAAAACGGGCTGACGCTGACTGCGATCGAGGCGGTGAATATGAAGTCGTGGAAGCTCACGTCGGGCGCGGAGCGGCAGTCGCTGGAGATCGTGCTGAACGAGGCGGCGCGGGAGGAATATTCGTTTTCGATCCACTGCGAGCGGCCGATGCCGAAGCTGCCCGCGGAGATGCACGCGCCGGTTTTCTCGGCAGCGGCGAAGCGGCTGGAAAGCGGCGTGGCGCTTTTCGCGGGCAAAGGCGTGGAGGTCACCGCGCAGCCCGCGGCGACGCTGCGGCAGACGCCGATGCAGTTGCCTGCGGAAACGCCGGGTCGTTTGATTGGTGGCTACAACGGCACCGGTTTGCTCGGCTATCGCGCGGCGCTGTCGGAGCCGCGGCGGGAAGCGCGGGTGGATTACGCGTACCAGGTGAACCGGCGGAAGATCGAGCTGATCGCCTCGCTCCAGCTTTTCGCAAAAGGCGACGATGTGCTGGCGATGACGGTGGCGCTGCCGGCGCAGTTCGACGTGCAGGCGGTGCAGAGCGAGCGGCTCCAGGACTGGTGGCGCGAGGGCGACACGCTGCATCTGCGCTTTTCCGGCGCGACGCCGGAGATGACGCCGCTCGTCGTGTATCTCGTGCGGCAGTATGCGGCTGCGCCCACGGAGATCGACGTGCGACCGCTGACGCTCGACGGTTTCAAAAAGGTGAACGGCGAGGCGGTGATCGCGGCGCACAAGGGCGTGGAGGTGAAGATGAAACTTTCCGACGAGGGGAAGGAGGTCGCGCCGGAAAAGGCGGCGACGGATTTCCAAATCCTGCCGCCGCTGGAGCGGAAGCGCGGGTTCACTTTTGCGGACCAGAAATTCGCGGCGCAGGTGGCGCTCGCGGCTTTGCCCGCGAAGACGAATGCGCTGTGGGTGCTGCACGCGCTGGCGCATGAGGGATGGGTGGGGGTGAGCGTGCATGCGCAACTCACGCTGCGGCAGGGGAGCATCGATCGAGCGACCTTCACGCTGCCTGCGGCGGTGCCGGAGGCGAGGGTGAGTGGAGGCGAGGTGCGCGAGACGCGCTCGCGGGTGGAGGGCGACCGGCGGGTGTACGAGGTGCAGTTTCAAAACGACGTGTATGAGGCGGTCGAGTTCACCGTGGACCTGGAGCTGCCGAATCCGGGGGAGGTGGCGATGCCCGCGATTGCTTTCCCGGACGCGCAGATGACGAGCGGGTTCGTGCTCACGGACAATGCGTCGGAGTTTGAGATGAAGCTGACGGAAACGGGCACCGATCCCGTGCCTGTGAGTGAGATTCCGTTTCTGCCGGAGCTGTCGAAAAACGCGGGCATCTACCGCGTGCAGCCGGGCTGGAGCGTGAAGGTGGGCGTGGAGCGACTGGAAAAGGCGGCGACGCGCGCGGCCTTCGTGGCGTGGGCGGAGATGACGACGGCGCTGCGGCGCGACGGCACGGAGTGGCATCGCGCGACGTACCGGCTGCAGAATCGTTCGCTGCAATTCCTCCCCGTGAGGCTGCCCGCAGGCGCGGAGCTGATGAGCGTGCGCGTGGCCGGGCAGAGCGTGCGGGCGGACGCGGGGAAGGTGAATGGCGCGGAGGCGATCCTCGTGCCGCTGATCAAGACGAAGCCGGGCGATCTCTCGTACGACGTGGAGCTGGTGTACCGCCTCCAGCGTGCGGAACTCGGCTGGCGGACGACGCGGGATTTCCGCGACCCAGAGCTGCCGGGGATCACCGTCGAGCGCACGCTTTGGAACGTGTGGCTGCCGGATGACCGGCGGCTTTCCAAGGCTGACGGGAACATGGAGGCGGTGCTGGGCGACCTGAACAAGGTCGAGAAAATCGAGAGCAAGCGGCAGGAGCAGAAGGCGCTCTTTTCCATCCTCAACTCGACGAAGGCGAGCGTTGCCACGAAGCAGAACGCGAAGCAGAACTGGGGCATCCTCCAAAAGGAAATCGAGGCCGAAAACCGGGACGAAAACTTTGCCGAGACGAACAGCTACTTCCGGCGCGGCGGGGCGCAGACGCCGAAGCCGACACCGGCGGAGGAGAGCGTAGGGAAAAAGGGAATCGCGCAGCAGGGCGACTATGTGGCGAGCAAGCGCAAGGCGGTGAACGAGGAGCTGGCGCGCGAGGCGCAGAAGGTGGCGGAATTGGAGAAGGAATCGCCAGTCGAGTTCCCTTTCGTCGCTCCGGGGAATAGGCCGGTGGGGACAAGCCCGCTTACCGGGGGCAATCGCAGCGGTGGTACGGCGATCAGCGCGAATGCGATCGACGCGCTGCTTTTCGGTGCCGCTGGCGCACGGAGCGGCAACACGGCGCAGAGGGGTGAGCAAATCACCGATCAGATCCAGCAGTTCATCGCGAACCCTTCGGCGGACGACGTGCAGGGCAGCCGCTCCGCGCAGCAGGGACAGAACTGGACGGCGAACGGCGGATTCATTTCGCAAAAGCCGGCGGCGACGCCTGTGCCGGGAAATGCGGAGGGCGTCGGGAACAATCTCTATCTGAACGACAACATCGTGCTCCAGCAGCGCGTCGTCGCGGAGAAGACGGACGGCAAGCCGCGCGGCACGGCGAGTCCGGCCAAGCCGCAGGCGGGCGGGAAGGGCGGGCGCGGCGATTTGTCGGAGAGCGATTTTGCGAAGAATCTGCCGCAGGCGAAGGACGCGCAGAGCGAGCTGTCCGCAATGTCGCAGCAGACGAAGCAGGCGGACGACTCGGAGCGCAAAGGGGAGAAGGTGCAGACGGAAAACTTCTTCAACACGGCGCGAGGAAACTCGGTGCGTTTCCAGGAGCAGCAGGCGCAGCAGCAGATGCAGCAGCAGGCCGAGATGAAGATGACGATGCAGGCTCCACCGGCGCAGCAGCCGGCGGCGGAAGCGCCGGCCCAGCTCCGGCCTCCGCCGCAGAGCGCCCAGCCGATGCCGCCTGTCACGGCGATGCCGGGCAGACCGCAGGGGCCGGGCAGTGCGCCCGCGGATGCTCCCGCGGCTGCGACCGGCCTCGCGCTTGCGAATGCCGCGCCGGCGTTTGGCGGCGGCTTTCAGCAGGGCGCGGCGGCGCAGGACGAGGCGCGGCGGATGCAGACGGCGGGACGCATTTCGCTGTCGGTGGATTTCCCGACGGAGGGACAGGTGCTCCATTTCAAAAAGGTGAAGGCGAACGCGCGGCTGGAGCTGACGACGAGCACGCCGGAGACGTGGGTGCGGTGGCAGTATCTCGGCGCGGCGCTGGCGCTGGCGGGCGTGCTGCTGGTGATCCAGCGGCTGGCGGAAAGGCGCGGGCGGGTGGCGCCTTCCAGTGCCGTGCGCCGGTAGGGGAGCTGACAGCCTCCTCCTGCGTGCGCGACGCACGCGGCGTCAGGGCTTTCTTGCCAGACGCTCGGCGAGGCGTTCGGCGAGGCGGCCGAGGGCGGCGGACTTGTCGAGCGGGTCGAGATGCACGTCGAGGATGCAGTAGGTCGCGGTGTGTTTCGCGGCGGCGTCGAGTGCTTCGTCGAGCTGCGTTTCCGTGGTGACGAGGAAGGAGCGGCCGACGCCGAGAAGTTCCGGGAGCTTGTGATACTGCCACGGGAGCACGTCGTTGAACGGGCCGTCGTGGATGTGCCGCTCGGTGCCGTAGCCACGGTTGTTCAGCACGATGACCACGGGGTTCAGCCCGCAGCGCGCGATGGTGCTCAGCTCCATGCCGGTCATCTGAAACGCGCCGTCGCCGACGATGACGAGCGGGCGCAGCTCCGGGCTGGCCATCTGCGCGCCGAGCGCGGCGGGCACGGCGAAGCCCATCGAGGCGTAGTAGGCGGGGCCGAGGAATTCGGTGCGGTTGCGGATGAAGAGATCGCTCGCGCCGAAGAGGGCATTGCCGACATCGGCGACCACGATGGTGCGCTCGTCGAGAAAGGCGTTCACGCGCTCGAAGAGCCGCGTGATGGTGACGGGCGTGTCCGGCGCGGCGGGGACGAACTCCCGCGGCTGTGGCGGGGCGGGGCGGGGCCCGGAGTCGTGCTTCCGGAGATCCGCCGCGATGAGTCCGCGCACGAAGTCCTTGAAGCGCACGTTTTCAAACGTGTGATGCCGGATCGCGAGCTTCTCGCTGGTAGCATAGATGGCTTTGCCGAGGTCCAGCTTGGCGGTGTAGATGCCGAGATTGATGTCGGTCATAAACGCGCCGAGCAGGATCACGCAGTCGCTCGCCTCGACGTAGGCGCGCACATCGTCGCGCCCCATGGCGCCCTCATAGACGCCGAGGTAAAGCGGGTGCTGCTCGCTGATCACGGACTTGCCGAGGATCGTGGCTGCCACAGGGATGCCGGCGATTTCGATGAGCCGCAGGAGATCGTCCTGCATGCCAAAGCGATGCACCTCCACGTCGGCGAGGATCACGGGCTGCTTCGCGGCGTTGATCATCGCCACCGCCTCCGTGAGCGCCTCGCGCAACGCGAGATCATCGCTTTTCTCGTGGACCTCCGGAGCCCGGTGACCGGGGCGGCCCGGCGCGCCCGCGAGATCGCGCGGCAGCTCCAGATAGACGGGGCGCTTGTAGCGGAGGGCGGCGTGGAGCACGCGGTCGATCTCGGCGAAGGCGGTGTCCGGGTCCTCCAGCGCCGCGGATGCGACGGTGATCTGCTCGAAGACGCGCCGCTGCGTGTCGAACTCGCGGACCTTGTGATGGAGGAGGGGATTGCGCTCGCGCTCGCCCATTCCCGGTGCGCCGCTGATGACGACGACGGGCGACTTCTCCGCAAACGCGCCCGCGATAGGGTTCACGATTTTCAATCCGCCGACGCAGTACGTGATGCAGACCGCGCCGAGCCCGCGCACCCGCGCGTAGGCGTCCGCGGCAAATCCGGCGCCCTGCTCGTCGCAAGTCGTGATCGTCTTCAGCGTGCTGTTTTGAAGCTGGTCGTAAAAGCCGAGCACGTAGTCGCCTGGGATGCCGAAGACATGACCGACGCCGTGCGCGGCGAGGCGCTGGATGAGGTAGCCGCCGATGGTGGTGGGAGCAGTCATGGGGATAAGTTACGCGAAATGCGGGGAGGTGTGAATCGCGCTTGCCGCGGCTGTAGTGGAGGCTGTCAGCTTCGCGTCAGACCTCACCACGACCCGACCCCCGCATGAACTCCGGCTTTCTCGACAAGCTCATCGAACGCATCAGCCGCGTGCGGCCGGAGGAGGTGCAGGGGTATCTGCTGCGGCTGGCGGATGAGAAAGGGTTTCTCGAAACGATCTTCAACGCGATCCACGAGGGGGTGATCGTGACGGACCTCAAGGGGCGGATCAATTACCTGAACCGCGCGGCGTGCGAGCTTTTCGGACTGGAGCGGGAGAAATGCATGGGCGAGCCGCTGAGCGACCGGTTGCGCGGGCTGGAGTGGGACAAGCTGGTGGCGGCGGAGAAGGTGGTGAGCCGGGACATGGAGGTCTTTTATCCGCGGCACCGGTTTCTGAATTTCTACGTGGTGCCGCTGAGCCTGGACCAGCCGATGGCCAAGCGGGCGGCGGAGCGGGAGATGGTGGGCTACGCGGTGATCCTGCGCGACATCACGGAGACGCGGCGCTCGACGGAGGAGACGATCCAGAGCGAGAAGCTGACGGCGCTGACGCTGCTGGCGGCGGGCGTGGCGCATGAGATCGGCAATCCGCTGAACTCGCTGCACATCCACGTCCAACTCATGGAGCGGAAGCTGCGCAAGCTGCCGGCGGGGCCGCGCGCGGACCTGCAAAAATCGCTGGATGTGGCGCTCGACGAGATCACGCGGCTGGACTCGATCGTGCAGCAGTTTCTCGGTGCGATTCGGCCCGCGCATTTGCAGAAGCAGCTCGAAAACATCAACGCGCTGGTGGCGGAGTCGGTGGCATTCCTGCGGCCTGAGATCGAGGACCGGAGCATCCTGGTGGAGCAGGAGCTGCGAAAGGATCTGCCGCTGATCGAGGCGGATCGCAATCAGCTCAAGCAGGCGTTTTACAACGTCATCAAGAACGCCTTTCAGGCGATGAAGAGCGGCGGCATCCTGAGCATCCGGACGAATGTGGACGAGCAGTTCGTGTCGGTCTGTTTCTCGGATTCGGGCGGCGGGATTTCGCCCGAGGACATGAGCAAGATTTTCGAGCCGTACTTTACGACGAAGGCGAGCGGGAGCGGGCTCGGCCTGCTCATCGTGCGCCGGATCGTGCGGGAGCATGGCGGGGAGATCGACCTCGCGAGCGATCAGGGAAAGGGACTGACGCTCACCATCCGTCTGCCGCTGAGAAATCAGATGGGGCGGATGCTGGAGGCGGGGACACGGTGAGAAAGTAGCTTGGGCTTCAGCCCAAAGTCGCCTGTCGCATTTGGGCTGAAGCCCAAGCTACTTTGCGGGGCTTGCCAGTGCGGAGGCGGGTCGCTAGTTGTCCCGGCTCCCGATTTCCCGTGAATCCCACCCTCCTCATCGTTGACGACGAAAAGCACACGCGCGAAGGGCTGCGCGCGTCGCTGGAGGACAGCTTCGAGGTGTATGTTGCGGCGGACATCGGCGGGGCGCTGGGAGTGCTGGAGCGGGAGACGGTGGACCTCGTCCTGACCGATCTGCGGCTGGGCGGCGAGGATGGGATGACGCTGGTGGACAAGGTGCTGGCGCTGCCGCATCCGCCGATCGTGATCATGATGACGGCGTACGGCTCCGTGGACGCGGCAGTCGAGGCGATGAAGCACGGCGCGTATGACTTTGTGACGAAGCCGCTGAACATCGACCGGCTGGAGATCCTGATCCAGCGTGCGCTGCGGAGCCGGAAGGTGGAAAGGGAGGTGGTGGAGCTGAAGCAGGTGGTGGAGAAAAAATTCGGGCTGGAGCGGCTGATCGGCGAGTCGCTGGTGATGGAGGAGGTTTTTGACACTGTCCGGCAGGTCGCGCCGACGCGGGCGACGGTGCTGATCCAGGGCGGGAGCGGCACGGGCAAGGAACTGGTGGCGCAGGCGATCCATGCGCTGAGCGGTCGGCCAAAGCCGAAGTTTGTCGCGGTGCATTGCGCGGCGCTGTCGCCGCAGCTTTTGGAAAGCGAACTGTTCGGGCACGAGCGCGGGGCGTTCACGGGGGCGGTCGAGCGGCGCATCGGACGCTTTGAGCAGGCGAATGGCGGGAGTATTTTCCTCGATGAGATCGGCGAGATCGACGCCGCCACGCAGGTGAAGCTGCTCCGGGTGCTCGGAGAGGAGCGGAGCTTTGAGCGGGTGGGGGGCAATACGCCGATCAAGGTGGATGTGCGCCTGATCGCGGCGACGAACCGGAATCTCGAGAAGCTGGTGAGCGAGGGGAAGTTTCGCGACGACCTCTTTTTCCGCCTGAGCGTGGTGCCGATCACCATGCCGCTGCTCCGCGAGCGGAAGGAGGACATCCCGCTGCTCGTCGCGGCATTTCTGAAAGCCTTTGCGGAGGAGAATGGGAAGGCTGTGCCGGAGATCACGGCGGATGCCATGCAGGCCATCCTGCGCTACGACTGGCCGGGGAATGTGCGCGAACTGCGGACGGCCATCGAGCATGGTGTGGTGATGACGAAGACGGGAAAAATCACGCTGCGCGACCTGCCGGCCTTCGTCCGCGAGGGCGCGGCGTCGGGCGGCGTCGGGCTCGCTTCTGAGAAGTACATCCCGCTGCGCGGGAGTCGTTTCAATTTGCACGATACCGAGCACCGGCTCATCCTCCAAGCCCTCGAAGAAACCGGTGGAAACGTCACCCAGGCTGCAAAAAAGCTCGGAATTAGCCGGCGCACTTTGCACCGCAAAATCAACGAACTAAAGACCCCCAAAGATGATCAACCAAACTAAGGTCCAGGAACTGGTGCATAAACTGGAGGAGGGGGGATGGGTCAAAAAGGTCAAGTTTGCCGTCATCGTCTCGGCCATCATCTTCAACATCAACCTGTGGTTCTTCCGCGATGCCGGATTCAAGGGGCTGTCGCATGAGAAGGGGATAGAGCAGGCGCAGATCGCGCGGGAGATTTCGCGTGGGAATGGCTTCACGACAAAGATGATCCGGCCTGCGGCGCTGTGGCTGTTTGAGAAAAACATGGGCAAGTTTCCCGCAGACACGCAGCCCGACATCTTTCACGCGCCGCTAAATCCGTACATCAACGCCGCGGCCTTCATCGCCGCGGACACGGTGGACGGATGGCTGCGCAAGGCGCAGAAAACGGCCGAGGTCTTTTCGTGGTTCACCCACGACAAGCTGATGAGCACGAAGGAACTCGTTTACACCTACGACAAGATCATCGCCGCGGTGCAGGTGCTGTTTTACCTGCTCGCGGTCCTCATCAGTTATTACACGGCGCGACGGCTCTTTGACGACAGGCTGGCGGCGTTTGCCGGGTGCATGATGCTGATCTGCCAGCGGTTTTGGGAATACGCGATGTCCGGCCTGCCGCAGATGCTCATGCTGTTTCTTTTCAGCGCCGCTGCGCACACGCTGGTCCGCGCGATCGAGGCGAAATACCTCAGCAAGCCCGCGCTGGGGTGGCTTTCCGCGACAGCCGGCCTGTTCGGACTGCTCGCGCTGACGCATGGGATCACGATCTGGATGTTCGTCGGGGCTTTGATTTTCGTGGCCCTGTTTTTCCGGCCGCTCGGGCGCGACGCCGCGGTCATGGCGGTCATTTTCATGGCGATCTACACACCGTGGCTGGTGCGCAATCAGCAGGTCTGCGGGACGCCGGTGGGGCTCGGCTGGTACTCGGGACTGTCCGGCCTGAGGGGCAGCGAGTCGAAAATCATGCGCTCGCTCGACGTGTCGCTCGAAGGCGTTTCGCCGCGGACGTTCCGGGCAAAGGTCCAGAGCCAGGTCATCGATCAGATCGGCTCGCTGGCCGATAACTTGGGCCGCTCGCTGATGGCCCCGATATTCTTCGTGTCGCTGCTGCATCTCTTCAAGCGGCCGGAGACGTCGCACTTCCGATGGGCCATTTTTCTCATGTGGCTGTTCGCGGTCTTTGGGATGGCCGTCTTCGGGATGCCCGAGGGCGGAGGGGCGCGAGCAAATGACCTCCACATCCTCTTTGTCCCGATGATGATCTGCTACGGGCTGGCCTTTGTCCTCGTGATGTGGACGCGGCTCGAGATCAATATCAAGCTGGTGCGGCTCGCCTTCCTCAGCGCACTCTTTTTTCTCTCATCGATGCCTTTCATCAATGACGCCATCCAGATGATGGCCGGGCCGCAGAGTCAGATCCAATGGCCGCCATACGTCCCGCCGTATATCGCGATCATGCGAAACTGGACGACGGAGAAGGAGGTCATCACCACTGACATGCCGTGGGCCGTGGCGTGGTACGCGGATCGGAGGAGCCTCTGGCTGCCGATGTCGGTCCAGGACTTCGTCACACTCAATGACTACAAGCTCCTGAACGGAGCCATCGTCGGGCTCTACCTGACACCAGTCACCGGGAACAAGGCGTTCATCGCCGACATCGTGAAGGGCGAGTATTCGGAATGGGCGCCTTTCATCCTCCGCAACATCACGACGCGGGACTTCCCGCTCAAGGTTTCGACCGTGATGCCCGTGGACAATGAGTGCATCTTTTACGCCGACCGCGACCGGTGGACCGAGCGCGAGGACTGACCGGGGAAAAGATGAGAGTTGAGAGTTGAGCGCTGAGAGATAGAGAATCCCGCTGATGCCAGCCAAACCGACACCCGTAGCAACGACGCACACCTTCGAGACCGCCATCGGCCGACTCGAACAGGTGGTCGAGGAGATGGGCTCGGACAAGCTGCCGCTGGAGGACCTCATCAGGCGCTACGAGGAGGGGATCGATCTCGTGAAAGTGTGCGAGTCAAAGCTCCAAGCCGTCGAAAAGCGCGTCGAGGTCCTCATGCGCAAAGCGGACGCCGATCCCGAACTTGTGCCGTTTGACCCCGAGAGCAAGCCGGCCACCGGCCCCCGCCAGGACGTCAGCCTATTCTGAGAGGGTTTGCCGCCACTTTGCCCGCATCGCTCACCACCCGACTTTTTCCAATGCCTAAGCCGCTCCTGCCAACGATCAATTCGCCCGCCGACATCAAAACCATCGCCGAGCAAGACCTCCCGCAGCTTGCCAAGGAAGTCCGCGACGAACTCGTCCGAGTCCTCTCCGACGACAACCCGACCTCCGTCGGCGGCCACCTCGGGCCGAACCTCGGCGTCGTTGAACTAACGATCGCGCTGCACCGCGTTTTTGAAACGCCGAAGGACAAGTTCGTCTTCGACGTCTCGCATCAGGGCTACGTCCACAAGCTCTTCACCGGCCGCCGCGAGCGCTTCGGCACGATGCGCCAGTACGAAGGACTGAACGGCTTCCTGCTCCGCACCGAGAGCGAGCACGACTGCTACGGCGCGGGTCACGCCGGCACCGCCCTCAGCGCCGCGCTCGGCATGGCCGTGGGCCGGGACAAGCGCGGCTCGGATGAAAACGTGGTCTGCATCGCGGGCGACGCCGCCTTCACCTGCGGCGTCAGCTACGAGGCGCTGAACAACGTCGCCGATTCGACGAAGCGCTTCATCGTCGTCCTCAACGACAACGAATGGTCCATCGCGAAAAACGTGGGCGCCATCGCCAGCTACTTCAACAAGATCGCCACCCACCCGACCTACGCGCACCTCCACGAGAAGGCCGCGAACTTCGTGGAAATGCTCGGCGGGAAATTCGCCAAGGAACTCGCCCACAAGGTCGAGGCCGGCGTGAAAAACGTCCTGCTCCCGAGCGTCATGTTCGAGGATCTCGGCCTGCGCTACTACGGCCCCATCGACGGCCACGACATCCCGCTGCTCATCAAAACCTTCGAGTTTCTCAAGACGCAGAACGAGCCGGTGCTCCTGCACATCCTCACGCAGAAGGGGAAAGGCTACGCGCCCGCGCTGGAGAAGCCGGACAAGTTTCACGGCCTTGGAAAGTTCGAGCCGAAGACCGGCGCGACCGCCTCCGCCGGCTCGCCCACGTACTCCGAGCTGTTCGGAAAAACCCTCGCTAAGTTCGCTGATACCAACAACAAGCTATGCGCCATCACTGGCGCGATGCCCACCGGAACTGGGCTCGTCCACTTCGCCGCAAAGCACCCCGACAAATATTACGATGTCGGCATCGCCGAGGAGCACGCCGCCCTCTTCGCCTGTGGCCTGGCCACCCAGGGCTTCAAGCCATTCCTCGCCATCTACAGCACCTTCATGCAGCGCGCCTACGACATGATCGTCCACGACATGGCGCTGCAAAATCTCAACGTCGCCCTCTGCATGGACCGCGGCGGACTCAGCGGCGACGACGGCCCCACGCACCACGGCCTCTTCGACATCGGCTACCTCCGCCACATCCCGAACCTCGTCCACATGCAGCCAAAGGATGAGGACGAGTTCGTGGACATGCTCTGGACCATGGCCCACTACAGCGCCGGCCCCATCGCCATCCGCTACCCGCGCGGCGTCGGCACCGGCGTCGTGCCAAAGGAGCAGCCGAAGCTGCTCGAAATCGGCAAGGCCGAAGTCATCAAGCACGGCACCCGCGTCGCCTTCTTCGGCCTCGGCGGCATGTGCCAGATGGCCGAGCAGGCCGCTCAGATGCTGGAGGCCCAGGGCATCAGCGCCGCCGTCATCAATCCCCGCTGGATCAAGCCCCTCGACACCGGCACCATCGAGTTCTTCGCCCGCAGCGCCGATGTCGTCTGCACGCTGGAAGACCACGTCCTCCACAACGGCTTTGGCTGCGCCGTCATCGAGCACCTCAATGACGCCGGCATCAAGACGCCCGTCGTCCGCGTCGGCTGGCCCGACCAGTTTGTCGAGCACGGCGCCGTGGACATCCTGAGGAAAAAGCACGGCCTCACCGCCGAGGCCGCCGTCGAGAAAGTCCTCGCCGCCCTCGCTGCGCAGAAGCCTGCTGGTAAAAAGCCGGCGCAGAGCGTGGCGTAGCGAGGCTGCGCGCGCCTGCATCGACTGAATGCGCCCGCGCTGCATCGAACTCGCCCGCATGCTGAAAGGGACCGGCTCCACCTTACTACCACTGCGACTGGCACGCGGCGCATTTGGTGAAGCTCTGAAAATGAACTGGAACGACCCAACTTTTCTCCGAAGCGCGAGTGCGGTAATTCAATGGCTGGTCATAGCTCTTGCGTCGATTGCGGTTTGTCTTCAGACCGCAAAGCATTTTGTCGATTTGCGCGAAAAGAGAATCAACAGCGCGCTTGCCGCGGCAAGGGACGAAGCTCAGAAGCTAAGAGAACTTGGATTGCAGCAAAAACTGGACGCCAGTGAGAAACGCATACGCTCGTTGGCGTTAAGAATCACGTTCGAGGCGTTTGCAAAATGGAAAGGCGGAAAGCCGCCGAATCCCGGTGAGTTCATCTCGATTGGAAGTGCGGAATGGTTCGTCCAGCTCAAGTTGATCTTTCGGGGAGGCGAAGCAGTGAACGTGGAGTTTCGGAACGACGAGGCGATCACTTACAGACCGCTTAGTGATGGTGTCACTGAAGTCAGTTATTGGGTAACTGCGGCACCCGGCTCGAAGGTTTTTGCGTTACTCGCTGATGATGTGGAATTGGTTCGCGATGTAAAATTCACATGCATCGGATTTAACGCGGATGCGCTCGCGGAGCCTTCAATAACGATTGGATCACTGAAGCTCCTGTTCGCGGTAAATGGCGGCGAAGCGTTCGCTTCGAGCGTCGATATTAAGCAGCGAGTGGAGCCTGATGGGAAATCCGACTCGGACTATCGCCTCGGACTTGTAAGGGATTTGAAGGTGACCCACCGCTAGGCGCGGCTTCTTCCTCGGCGATCTGTCGTGGACTGAGAATGAGCTGCGCGAAATTCCGCGTTTCGAGTTTGAGAACTGGGCCGTGATGCCCTCGACGGCATCCCTAGCAAACCTTGGTGAACGGATCGCGCACAAGCTGGCACAGCCGCCGCCCAGCGCAGCCCGGAGGGCTGATGGAAATTAGCCGGGGGTCGAGCGCAGCGACCACCCCCGGAACCGGCATCCAATGATGGATGCGCCCCGGCAGGGGCGCGGGAAATTCCGCCGCCCCTGCCGGGGCGGGATTCATTGCGGGACGGGAACCCCGGGTTGGGCACCCGGGGCTAATCTCCAGCAACCCTCCGGGTTGCTCCTAGTCGTGAACTGGCGCGGGGGGCTTACTGGCGGGCCGCCTTACGCGCCCATGCCGTCCTCAAAACTCCCGGCGGCGGGGGTGATGAGGAGATGGTCGCGGACGTAGCCGATGCCATTCGCGCTCGTGCTGTCGAGGTCGCGGTGGGCGCTCTCGGCTTCCACGACGAGCGGGGCGGTCTTCGTGCCGTGCAGGGCGCAGTAGCGCGAGGGGTAGCCGACCATGAGGAGCAGCTCGACGTAGCGATTCATATTCAGGTCGCCGCTCGGGAGGTCGGTGAACTGCATGGCGCGGTCCTTCCAGTCCGGCTCCATGCTGCGCAGCGGGAGGTCGCGGCGGATGGCGAAGTTCTTCACATGCGCGGCGCAGATGTATTCGCCGACCATGAGGAAGCGCGTCTCCCAGGATTCGCCCTCCCAGCAGTGCGAGGGGTCGGCGTTGACGGCGAGGGATTCGTCGTCGTCGCAGATGTCCACGAGGGTGAGGAAGTCCGCGGCCGTCATCGCGGCGGTGCCGGGGTGGATTTCGTGGCAGAGCTTGATGCCGAGCTTGCGCGCGTGGTCGCGGATCTTCTTCGTTTTTTTCACGAAACGCTCCTGTCCTTCCCTGACCAGATCGTAGCCGGGCCCTGCCCAGAAGCCCCACGGATAGCCGGTCGCGATCTCCCAGCCAAAGGCGACGCCCCAGAACATCGGCAGCACTTTGATGCCGAGTTCGGCCGTGAGATCGAGGAGCTTGAGGACGTAGTTCTCAGCCCATTTCTCGATCTCGGCGGGCGATTTTTTCGCAACGTCGGCGGGGATGAAAGGGCGGATCGTGGGCGAGCCTGTCCACGCGGTGGTGTGGACCCAGATGGGGCAGTGCGCGGAGATGCCGTCGAGCGCGAGGCCGGCGTCGGCAAAGGTATTGCGGATTTCCTTGGCCGACTTGAAGAGCTTGCCGCCCTGGAGGTGGTAGTTGCTCGGCTGCGCGCCGGCGGCGCCGCTGCGCTTGGCGTAGGCGAGGAAGTCGGCGAGGGATTTGGCGCCGTGCTGGGCGCCTTCGATGGAGGGATGGTAGCAGGACATGGTGGTGTGGAATGACGAATGGCGAATGACGAATGGCGAGACAAGCTGGAAATCCGGGTCGCGGCGCTGCGTCTGGATCAAATCCGGCGATGGGAATGAAAACGCAGAGGCGCAGAGGCGCGGAGATCAGAAAGTTCAGTTCGGTCTTTTCATCGCAGGATTCATCCGCCGGATTCGCGAGCGCTCGATTGCCTCCAATTTCCGTTTCATCCTATCCTCCTCTGCGTCTCTGCGTTCCAAATCCCAGTCCCGTTCTGTCCTCAGTCATTCGCGCTTCGACATTCCTTCGTCATTCCGGCATTCGTCATTCCCCCAATGCTCGACGACATCGACCGCATCCTTTTTCACGAGCAGACGATCCTCAGCCGGCTCGATGAACTCGCGCGCGAAATCACCGCGACCTACCGCGGTCAGGACCTGACCGTCGTCGCCGTGCTGAACGGCTCGCTGATCTTCGCGGCCGACCTGCTCCGCCGCATCCCGCTGCCGCTGCGGCTGGATTGCCTGCGCGTGGCGAGCTACCACGGCGGCACCGAAAGCACGGGCACCGTGACCTTTCACCAGCTCAATCTGCCCGACGTGCGCGGCCGGCATGTGCTGGTGCTCGACGACATCCTCGATAGCGGGCGCACGCTGCACGCGATCTGCGCGCGGCTGCGCGGGGAAAGCCCGGCGAGTGTGCGGGTGTGCGTGCTGCTGGCGAAAAGGAAGGAGCGCGCCGAGGCGATGGAGGCGGACTTCACGGGCTTCGAGATCGGCGACGAATTCGTCATCGGCTACGGCCTCGACTACGCGGAGCAGTATCGGAATCTGCCTTTCGTCGGCGTGTTGCGGAAGGAGGCGTATGAAGGCGCGGCGGCGGGCGAAGCCGGGTGATCCGCGCGCGCTCTGCGGGTCTGTGAGGCTGTGAAGAAGTTGTCGGAGCGTTCTCTGCCTTGCAGGTGCTGGCGCGGGAGCCACAGGCGGGGCGCGCAGGAGCGCTTGGCTCCGAGGTGCTAGATGCGTAGCCAAGCGCTCCCACGCCAGGACTCCCGACTTATTTCACAGTCTCTCCCGACGGTCAGAGCTGGTTGTAGATGATTTCCAGCGTCAGGACGCAGTAGGTGGTCACGAGGACGGGATCCTTTTCCATCCAGCGCGCGGTGTCGTTGACCCACGAGCCGTTTCCGTTCTGGAGATTGATCAGCTTGAGCGCGAGTTCGCGCGGCCAGTTCACTTTCCGGCCGTCGGCGGCGGTCAGTTCCCGGATTTTCGCGGTGGCGAGTCCCTTTGCCGCGAGGTGGTAGTAGTAGTAAAGCCCCGCGCGACCCATGCCGGGGTTTTCCTCGAGGGTGTAGTTTTTTCCGAGCCACTCGAGCGCGGCGGTGATGCGCGGATCCTCGGGCTTGAGGTCGGCGTAGATGAAGCTGAGGAGGCCGCCGTAGGTCATGGAGCCGTAGCTGCGGAGCGCGATCTTGCCGCCGGGGAGCGTCTGCTCGCCGGCGTTGCTGAAGCCGGGGTAATAGACGAAGCCGCCCTTGTTTTCCGGGTCGTCGCTCGCCCAGTCCATCTTGTTGTGGCTCGGCAGATTCTGGGTGCGGGAGATGAAGTCGATGGCGGCCTGCCAGTTCAGGTCCGGCCCGGCGGCGACCTCGCCCTGCGGGCGTGCCTGCCGGTAGGCGCGCAGGGCTTCGAGGGCGACGAGCGTATTGTCGAGGTCGGGATGCTGGCGCTTGGGGCTGGCGCCGGTCGGGCCGTAGCCGAAGCCGCCGTCGAGGCCGGGCTTGGTCATGTTTGCAGCCTGCTGGCCGATGACAAACGCGCGGGCTTTCGTGAGGATCGGCTCGTCTTTGGGATCGCCGCTGTTGAGCAGCGCCATGAGCGCGACGGACGTGTTGTAGTTCGACAGGCCCTTTGCGTAGATCCCGCCGTCGGACTGCACCTGGGTGCGGAGGTACGCGTAGCCTTTTTGCAGCACGGGCGCATATTTGCCGCGGGCCTCGCCGGTCGGTTCGTGGTGAAAGGCGAGGAGCGGGAGCGCGGTGAGCGCCGGATGGTCGGCGGAAGACGCCGGGGCCTCGGGATTGGCAAAGGAACCATCGGGCTGCTGCTGCTCCTTCAGCCAGTTGAGCCCTTTGCCGAGGGCGGCGAGGACTTCGTTGCGAAGCGAGACATTGGCCTCGTCGCGCGGGAGCGGCTCGGCGGCCAAGACAGGGAGCGCGGTCAGGAGGGCGGCGGTGAAAAGGGCGGGCAGTTTCATGGTTTCTTGGTTTCGGTGGGTGCGGGGTTCCCGGTCGGGACGAGTTTGAAGATGATTTCGACGGGCGTATTGACCGGCGGGACGGCTCTCTCGTTCACGCCCCACATCTGGTCGTTGTCGTTGCCCTTGCGCGGATTATTGATCAACGCCGTGGGACTCGTCACCAGCGCGACGAGATTGCTCTCGACCTGGGCGAGGAAGCGCCCTTCGTAAATCATCGAGCCATTGTAGATCCATGGGCCGTGCTCGATCATTTCTTGGGCCGACTCATTGAAGAGCCAATCCTCGATCAGCGCGGTCTTTTCCACTTCCTTCTCCTTCCACTTCACGGTGATGAAAACGGTGTCACCCGTGAGCTTCGGCGCGGTGCGGAAATACCGCGCGTCGAGCTGCGCCGGCGGAGCCTCGGCCACCACCGCCCCGCCCTTCGCCCCGAGCAGCAACATGGCCACATGAATGTCGTTCGCCTCCACCTCGGTCACGAGCAGGGTTTCGTGGACGCACCCTTTCGGGTTCACGAGCAGGTATTCGAGCAGCCCCCGTTTCATGTTCAGCTTGCCGGGGAAGGAAATGGTAAGCGCCTTTTGATCGAGCCGCACTTTACCGACCTCGTAAATGCCGGGCGCGACCAAACGCACGACGGGCTTGGCGGGCGGCGGCGCGTCCTCTGCCGTCGCGGCGAGAGCGAGCGCGAGGCCGGCAAGCAGGCTTGTGGAGGGGATCTTCATCGGAAATTGGG
>JANOBH010000277.1:0-21982 GCA_031411535.1 Chthoniobacter sp.
CGCCGTGAACCCATCGCTAACTAACCGGGATGGGATGGACGAGAGGCCTGCGCCTTTAATTGCGAAATGATTTCGTCCAATTCAGAGTTAGGCGCTTCTGCCGCCGCACCGTGAAAACCGCCCTCTTCGCTTTTTCGATCCTGGCCCTCGTCGGCTGCGCCACACCCGGTCGGCGCAGCGTCGATTCCGAGCACCCGAGGGATTTCATGCGCGGCAAGTATCCCAACTATAGTCCCATAGTCCTTCTTCGTTGCAGGTCTGATTTCTACGCGCCACTTTTCCCGGACTTGCAGCGCAATTTCCTCACGCCGCTGCAGAGCAGCGAGTATCGCATGGTCATCGACCGCATCGAGATCGATGCCACCTGCGAGGACGCCTCCCAGTGGACTGCGGTGTTGCACCTCGACACCGGCGCGCGAATCGCGATCACCAACGCGACCACCCCATATAGTGAGTTCTTGAACCCCGATGGACCACCATACTTTGATGCGAGCCTGCGCCGCGCTTTTTCCGGGCTCGAGGCGGAGCGGCGGCGCGATCCCAAGCTTCGACGCTACATACAGGAGCTGCGCAGACGAATCGCGCTCAACTCCAGAAGCGCCTAACCCGTATGAAAGGTGTCAAGTGATCGTGTGGGGATTGCTTCTTTTCCCTCTCGTTCCCAAACTCCGTTTGGGAACGCCGATGTCCGCGCAACTCCGTTGCCCCGGTGAGCGCGCCCGACCGCAGCGGGCGTCCCGCCACCGAAACAGAGTTTCGCCCGCAGCGGCGTTCCCAAACGGAGTTTGGGAACGAGGGGACTGGATGAGGGGACTGAACGCCTCTCCTTCTGCTCAGCGGGCGAGTTTCACCCACCCGGCGCAGATCAGACGCCAGGCGGTTTCGGAAAAGTCCTCGGCGCGATGCAGCAGATCCTCGCCGAATGAGGCGAAGGTGATCTCCGGCGCGACGACGATGAGGAAGAGCGCGAGGATGAGCAGATTCATCACGTAGATGATGACGAGGGAGAAGAAGGTGCCGTGCGCTGTGAGGTCGGTCTGGCCTTTCGGAATCATCCAGAACGTGAAGCTGAGATGGAACGCCCACGTCGCCCCGAGGAGGAAGAAGAGCCACTGAAGCGGCGTCATCATCAGGAAGGTCTGCGTGCTGCCGGCGACATTGTAGAAGAGGCTCGCGACGCCGTAGAGGACGATGACCACGAGGCTGTAGAGCGGGTAGAAATACGGGGCGAGGGCGATCCAGAAATTGTGCGTGTCGGTGACGATGTAGCCGCCGTCCGCCGACCACATCTTTCGGTCATACACTCTGCCCCACGACAGCCAGACCCAGATGGCATGCGTGAGCTCGTGGCCGAAGACATAGACGTGCAGCGGCCACGGGGCGCCCGTGGACCAGATGCCGCCGAAAAACGCGAGCGTCCACACCACCGCGCCGAGCGCGAAAAACCACCCCTCGTCCGAGAGCCAGAGCGCCTGCCCGGCGGAGGCGCGCGAAAACGCCGCGAAGAACGTCTGCGTGAGCCACCACGCCGGCACGAGCAGGAAGAGCCCGTAGATGGCGCTGAACGAACTTTTCCGAAACCCGCGATGCCACCAGCGCCGCACCCGCTGCATGGGCGTCTCGCCGGTGGCTCCTGTCGCCAGCCGGAGCTTCCGCCGGCTGGCTCCGGCAGACAGTTTCGTTCGGATTTTACGGCTCACGCGAAGCGCGGTCCCACCAATCGAAAATCCCTACGCCCGGCCCATGTAGGAGCCGTTCTCGGTCGAGACCTTGATCTTTTCGCCTTCCTTCACAAAGAGCGGGACGGTGATGATCTTCCCGGTCTCCAGCGTCGCCGGCTTCTGCACATTGTTCGCGCTGTCGCCTTTCACGCCTTCGGCGGACTCCGTGACCGTGAGGATGACGGACGACGGCAGCGAGATGCTCGCCGCCTTCCCCTCCACGTAGAGGATTTCGCATTTGAGGTTCTCGGTGAGGTAATCCTTGGTGTCGCCGATGAATGACGCATCGAACGTGATCGAGTCATACGTCACCGGATCCATGAAATTGTAGCCGCCCTGATCCTTGTAGGAAAACTCCAGTTCCTTCCGCTCCACGTCCACGGTGTCCATCTTGTCCGTCGAGCCAAAGCGGACATCCGCGCTTTTGCCCGTGCCAATGTAGCGGATGATCGCCTGCACAAACGCGCGCAGGTTTCCCGGCGTCCGGTGCATGACTTCGAGGACGATGGCAGGATTGCCGTTGTAGCGAATGCACATGCCTTTGCGGAGTTCGTTGGCGTTGGCCATAATGGGAGTCGGATTTCGGGTTTCGGGTTTCGGGTTTTGTCCGTGAAAGGGGGCGGGACTATTCACAAGGCGCGCCGGGGTGGCAAGTGCGTTGATTCGGAAGACGCGGCCGGCCCGTCCCGCTGCAGGACACACCGCCCGTCCGCATTCCAGCCGTAGCGCGGCGCAGGCCGAAAAAGCATTTGACGCCCCCGGCCCACCTACCTACCGTCCGCCCACTTTCATCAAGAGTGACCGAGGGACTGGCCCAATGAAGTCACGGCAACCGCTCGGTGCGCAAGCACCGGGGACCAGGTGCCAAATCCAGCCGAAGGCGCGCAAGCGCCGGAGGAAAAGATGAGACGAAGATTCCACGGTCGCAGCCTCGAATCCGCGCCTCATTGCCACTCGATCCTCGATGGAAGGCCACACGACCTATGGACAAACCATCACCCTTCTTCTCGAACCTCAAATGCCGCGAGTGCGGCCGCCTTTATCCCAAGCAGGCCATCCACGTCTGCGACTTCGACTTCGGCCCGCTCGAAGCGGCCTACGACTACGACGCCATCCGCCCGGTGCTCACGCGGAAGGTCATCGAATCCCGCCCGCACACCATGTGGCGCTACCGCGAGCTGCTGCCCATCGACGGCGAGCCGACCGTCGGCAAGCAGGTCGGTTTCACCCCTTTGGTGAAAGCCGACCGGCTCGCAAAGGCGCTCGGCATCCGCGAGCTCTACGTCAAGAACGACACCGTCAACTACCCCACCCTCTCGTTCAAAGACCGCGTCGTCTCCGTGGCCCTCAGCCGCGCCTGCGAGCTGGGTTTCAAAGTCGTCGCGTGCGCCTCGACCGGCAACCTCGCAAACTCCGTGGCCGCCAATGCCGCCAGCGCCGGCCTGAAAAGCTACGTGCTCATCCCCGCCGACCTGGAGCAGGGCAAAGTGCTCGGCTCCCTCGTCTATGGCACCAATGTCATCGCCATCCACGGCGCCTACGATCAGGTGAACCGGCTCTGCTCCGAGATCGCGGGCAAGTATGGCTGGGGCTTTGTGAATGTGAACCTCCGCCCCTATTACGCCGAGGGCTCAAAGTCCATGGGCTACGAAATCTGCGAACAGCTCGGCTGGCGCATCCCGACCCACACCGTCGCGCCGATGGCCTCCGGCTCGCTGCTGACCAAGATTCACAAAGCCTACGGCGAATTCGCGCGGCTCGGCCTCGTCGAGGACACGGCATTCAAAGTCTATGGCGCGCAGGCCACCGGCTGCGCCCCGATCGCCCACGCGATGAAGCGCGGCACCGACATCGTCAAACCCGTGCCAAAGCCCGACACGATCGTGAAGTCGCTCGCCATCGGCACGCCGGCCGACGGCTACTACGCCATTCACGCCATGAAACAGACCGGCGGCTATGCCGAGGATGTCACCGACGAGGAAGTCGTCGAAGGCATCCGCCAGCTCGCAGAGTGCGAGGGCATTTTCTCCGAAACCGCCGGCGGCGTCACCGTCGCCTGCACGCGCAAGCTGATCGAGTCGGGAAAAATCCCGCGCGACGGCAGCGCGGTGCTCTGCATCACCGGCCACGGCCTGAAGACGCAGGAAGCCATCATCGGCAAATGCGGCGAGCCCCGCCTTATCAAACCCAGCCTCCGCGAATTCGAGGAGCAGGTGTATGCCAAAGACACCGCGGCCGCCTGACGGCGGAAATCCGAAATCCGAAACAAATCCTAAATCCTAAATCCTAAATTCCTCCATGCCCACCGTCCTCATCCCCACCCCACTCCGCAAGCTCACCAATGAACTCGAAGAAGTCAGCGCCGCCGGCGCAACCGTCGGCGAGCTGATCGACAACCTCGACGGCGCATTCCCCGGGCTCAAGGACCGCGTCTGCGACGAAGCCGGCAACGTCCGCCGCTTCGTGAACATCTTCGTCAACGGCGAAGACATCCGCTTTCTCGAAGAGAAAGCCACCCCGGTCAAAGACACCGACGAGATCAGCATCGTCCCCGCCATCGCCGGCGGTTAGTGAGGCGGTTGAGTGCTGAGGGTTGATGGATGATCGACGCAATCGCGTGCGGCGCCCGCAAGCCACTTCCGCCACTCAACACTCAACTCTCAACCATCAACCCTCCTCTTCACCCATGAACGAAAAACAGCGCCTCTGGCTCATGTTTCCCACCAAGCTCGTCACGCGCCCCGTGCTCTGGGAGCTCGGCCAGCAGTTCAAAGTCGTCACGAATATCCGCCAGTGCAGCGTCACCGACGAGATCGGCATCGTGTCCCTCTCGCTCCAGGGCGAGCGCGAGGAGATCAAGAAAGCGATCGTCTGGCTGGAGGAACTCGGCGTCAAAGTCGAGCCCGTGGAAATGAACACGATCGAAGGCTAGGAGCGGCGGCTAAAAGTTCCTTCCGCCGATTTGGTAAGATTCCGCAACTCCGTTCTGATTTTTCAGACGGAATTACGGAGTTCGGCGGAAACAACGGACTTGGGATCCGACGGGGGCAACGGCTTCTCATCCCAGGCTGGGATGACGACGAGCCTTCGGCCCTAACTGGATTCGGTTCGTCCTCCGATGGTCCTTCGACCCTAGGCTCAAGTTTGCCACCGCCTGCGCCCACTGAGAGTCAGCGATTGCGCCATAGTCCCATAGGCGTCTCGCGGACTCGGCTCTTCGCTCCGTTCGATCGCAAAGCCTCCCGGAACGCCGCTCAGAATGACGGCTGTTTTCAAGCTGACCCACTCACAGGGCATTGACCGTTTTGCCCGTGATCCGAGACGCCCGCCATGCTGACCACGCTTGATCTTCCGCAGGAAATCGTCGCTGAGGCGGAAGGAGTTGCTTCGGCCCGCAAGACCACCCTGCAAGGCTCTGCTCTGCGCACCGTGCTTCGGGCCGCCGGAGCAGCGTCGGCGCAATACTCGTCGCGGATGAGCAGGCCGACGACGTCGGCGTCGGAGTGGAAGGTGCGGGCTGTGTCTTTTTCCCTGACGAATGATTGGGGGACTGCTTTGATCTGTTTCACCCATCCCGCCCATGAACCGCCATCGCCTCTCACTCCTCCTGCTCTCGCCTATCGCTACTGCGCTCGCCGTCACCACGCTGCATGCCGCGGACGGGCCGACGCCTTATCCGGATGCGAAGGATGAGGCGGCGTGGCCGGGAAAGGGGCCGATCCGTTCGTTTGGGTGGATGGTGGACAATCGGAAGTGGTTTTGGACGCAGCGTGAGAAGGATCAGGGGGCGGTGGTGTTTGTCGGCGACTCGCTCACGGGCAACTGGAAGACGCTCGCGCAGACTTTTCCCGGCGTGAAGGTGGCGAATCGCGGCGTCGGCGGCGACACGAGCCGCGGCGTGCTGTTCCGCTTTCGCGAGGATGTGCTCGATCTCAAGCCGCGCGCGGTCGTGCTGTGCGTGGGCAGCAATGACCTGAGCGCGCATGGCGATCCGGCGCACGCGGAGCAAAACATCGGCGCCATGATCGCGCAGGCGCGCGGGCAGAATCCGGCGCTCCCGATCGTCCTCTGCCAAGTCCCGCCCCGCGATGATCCGAAGGCGCCGATGAAGCCCGGCGCGCACGCCGACCTGAATGCGCGCATCTCGAAACTCGGCGCGGGGAAGGCGCATCTCACCGTGCTGGATCTCTTCGCCGGGCTCGGCACGCCCGACGGCAAGCCGGTGCCGGAGTTCTTTGCCGCCGACCGCCTTCACCTCGCCGAGCCGGGTTACCAGAAATGGGCCGGGCTGCTGCGGCCGGCCCTCGAACAACTGGGAATCACCAGCGCGGACGCGCCGCGATAGGACTCGCCGGTGCGCCCCGGCTCCCCGAGCGTGCGGGTGGAAATGCCCCGCTGACCTTCAGCGCACTTCGGCGATGCGATGCTCGGTGGCGTCGCGGCCGAATGTAATGATGTCGCCTTTCCGGCGGCCGAGGAGCTGCCGGCCGAGGGGCGACTGCGGGGTGATGACGACGATGTCGCGGCCCGAGTAGCGGATCTCCGTGCCGCCGCCGCGCGGGGCGAGAAAGTAGAGCGGCTGGGCGTCCGCGGTTTTCTTCCGGCATTCGAGGGTGATGACTGCGCTGAGATCGATCGGGTCGAGCGGGCCGAAGTCGCGCAGGGCGAGCGTGCGCAACTGCCCGATCGTGGCCTCGGTTTCCGCGATCTGGCGGCCCTGGCCGGCGGCGAGATAGGAGAGTTCCAGGCCGCGCGTGTCGTATTTGTTCTCGGCTTTGTTCTGCTCGTCGGTCGCGCCGGCGGCGGCGATGCGGGCGGCGTGGAGGCTGAGCGCGAGTTCGGCGTCGAGCCGGGCGATGATGGCTTTGAGGAGCGCGGGCTTTTTCATGATGGGCGAAGGGCGGGCGCGGGTTGGGCGATCATCGTCATTCAATGACAGATGTTTCAGCCGGGGGTCGATGGCCTTCCTGCGGCGGAACTTGCCAGTTTCCCAATGACGGGCAGTCCGGCTAGAATCGGAACCATGAAACGCCAGACCTCCGACGACTTCGACCAGGAACTCCTCAATCTCTACGACGACTACGCCCACGGCCGGCTGGACCGGCGCGGCTTTTTCGAGCGCGCGTCACGCTTCGCCGTCGGCGGACTCACCGTCAGCGCGCTGCTCCAGGCGCTCACTCCGGATTACGCCTTTGCCCAGCAGGTGCCGAAGGACGACAAGCGCATCGAGACCGAATACGCGGAGTATCCCTCGCCCGCGGGCGCGGGAAAAATGCGCGGCTACCTCGCGAAACCCGCCGGGGCTGGGGCGAAGCAGCCGGGAGTCGTGGTCATCCACGAAAACCGCGGGCTGAATCCGTACATCGAGGACGTGACGCGGCGGCTCGCGGTCGCCGGGTTTGTCGCGTTTGGGCCGGATGCGCTTTTCCCGCTCGGCGGGTATCCCGGCGATGACGACAAGGGCCGCGAGATGCAGGCGAAACGCGATCCCGCGCAGATGACTGAAGACTTCATCGCCGCGGCGCAATGGCTCCAGAAGCACCCGGCTTGCACCGGGAAGATCGGCGTCGTCGGATTCTGCTTTGGCGGCGGCATGGCGAACACGCTCGCCGTGCGGATTCCCGAGACGATCGTCGCCGCCGTCCCATTTTACGGCCGGCAGCCCGCAGCCGAGGACGTCACGAAGATCAAAGCCTCCCTGCTCCTCCACTACGCCGAACTCGACAAGCGCGTGAACGACGGCTGGCCCGCTTACGAAGCCGCGCTCAAGAATGCCGGCGTCCGCCACACCGCGCACATTTACCCCGGCGCCAATCACGGTTTTCACAACGACACCACGCCCCGCTACGACGAGGCCGCCGCCAAACTCGCATGGACCCGCACCATCGAGTTTTTCAACCAGACACTCCGCGCGGCGGGCTGACAGGCCGGATCCCTGCCGGATCGAAGAGCCCCTTGGAAAAGCAGGGTGCTCCATGCTACGTGACGGATGCAGGCCACCCGGCGACCATGATTTTTTTCCACACCTTCAAAGGCGCGCTTTTCGCGCTCCTCGCGCTGGGGTGCGCGGCGGCGGACGCCGGCCCGCTGGTGATCAACGCGCAGCAGGCGACTTTCCGCACGCGACCGGAATATGTGCGCGAGCATTTCGCGCACATCGAGACGCTGCCATTCGACGGGCTGGTGCTGAGCACGGTGACGGGCAGCGTACTGATGAGCGGCACGGCGCGGAGTTATGCGCAGATCGCCGGGGATTTCGCCCCGCTCGGCGGCCTCGCCTTCACGCGGATGAAGCACAATTTCGCGCTGGTGAACGTGGACAGGCCGGCGGATTTCTTCGGCGACTGGTCGGTGACGGTTGAGAATTTCCGGCTGCTCGCGCGTGTGCTGAAAGAGCGCGGCGTGGCGGGCATTTTTTTCGACAACGAGGAATACCTACAGGCGGTTTTTAACTATCCTGACGATTGCAGCTATGCGGCAAAATCGCTGGCGGAGTACCAGGAGCAGGCCCGGCTCCGCGGGCGGCAGATCATGCAAGCGGTTGCGCGGGAGTATCCGGAGATCGTGGTGATGGCCTACCACGGGCCCTACTCGAGCTTCTCCGGCACGCCGGACGCGGTGCGGCGCGGCCAGACCGTGTGGGACAGGGAAGAACTGCGCGGGCCATTTTCGGCGGGATTCATCGAAGGCCTGGGCAGCCGCGCGCAGTTTGTGGACGGCGGCGAGGTCTATGCCTACCGGACGGTCGCCGATTTCCAGGTTTCCTACGACTACCGCAAGACCGGCATCGCCACAGCGGCGGCCAATTGTCCGTTCATCTCGGCTTTTCTTCGGCCGGTATGGGCGGCGAAAGTCGGCATTTCCTTCGGCGTCTATAATTTCCCGTTCGCCGGTCAGCCGATGGATTCGACAATCATGCGAACCACCCTCGAGCGCGCTTTGCGCCGCTGCGACAGCTTCGTGTGGCTCTACTGCGAGGGGGTAAATTGGAACGCGCCGGGCGAGGCCGCGCAGACCTGGGTCGATGCGGTCGTCGGCGCGAGGGCAGCCGCGCAGAATCCGCCCGCCAGCGCGCCGCCTTCGGTCTCGATCACGAGCCCGGCGAACGGCGCCCGTTTCAATGCGCCCGCCACGCTCACGATCACGGCGAGCGCTTCGGACGCCGACGGGAGCGTGAGCAAGGTCGAGTTCTTTAGCGGCACGACGAAACTGGGAGAAGACCTGGTCGCGCCGTACAGCTATGCGTGGACGAACCCGGCGGCGGGCACCTACTCGCTCACGGCGAAAGCAACGGACAACAGCGGCGCAACCACAGTCTCAAGCGTCGCGACGGTCACGGTCGGCGCGCCGTTTTCTGCGAGCATCAATTTCCAAGCGGCCGGCCTGACGGCTCCCGCTGGCTATTTCACCGACGCCGGCGACCTGTACGCCAGCCGGGGCAATGGGCTGACTTACGGGTGGAACGTGAGCCATACGGCATACACGCGCGAAAACAGGGAGATCGCCGACCGGCGCCTCGCCACGCTCTGCCGTTTCCGCTCTGGCGGCGTCTGGGAGATCGCCGTGCCGAACGGAACCTACGACGTAACGGTCGCCATCGGCGACGGCGAGTTTCCCTCCACGCATACGATCAAAGCGGAGGGGACGGTCTTTTGGAGCGGGCAGGCTCTCGCCGCGGGGCAGTTCGTGAACAGGACGCTCGCGGTCACCGTAAGCGATGGACGGCTGACGATCGACCAAGGCAGCGGCGCGCATGAGGCCACGCGCATCGACTATGTCCTGATCGCGGCGGCCGCCACCCTGCCCGCCGCGCCGAGCGGCTTGACGGCGCTTTCCCCGTCTCCGAGTTCGGTCGAGTTGCGGTGGCTCGACCACAGCAGCACCGAATCCGGCTTCCAACTGCGGCGCAGCACCAATGCCGACTTCTCCGCGAGCGTTCTGCTCGCCACGCTGAGCCCGGACATCACCTCCCACCTCGATGGCGGGCTCACCGCGGGGATGGCGTACTTTTACCGCGTCCGCTCCATCGGCGCAGCCGGCAACTCCGCGTACTCGGGCACTGTCAACGCGACGCCGCCCATGCCAGACATTGATGGAGACGGCATCCCGGACCCGCTGGAGGATGCGCCGTACGTCGTCGGCGTGGACGACCGGCAGGTGGACAGCGACGGCGATGGCTCGTCCAATTCGGCCGAATTCGCGGCGGATACCGACCCGCTCGACCGCAATTCGCGGCTGGAACTCGCGCCGCTGGCCGGACCTGGCGCAGGCGGGATCGCGGTGACGCTGAGTTTTTCCACCGTCGCCGGACTGCACTATGCCGTCGATTTCACGGATGCCCTGGCAGGCGGAATATGGACGCTGGTGCCAGGCTCGGAGCGGATCGGCGACGGCACGCTGCAATCCGTCGTGGAAACCGCCGCGTCGGCCGCGCGCTATTACCGGCTGCTCGGATGGCGTTGAGGGGGCCGCGGGCCGGCCAGGAAACCGGCGCTGCGGGCGGCGCTAGTGCGCAGATAGGGCGCTCGCGAGCGGCTCCGCGAGGGATCGCACCGGCGGCGTGTCCGCGGCGGGCCGCGCGGCCGGGACGTACGGGATGTATTCCGGCACCATCGCTGCCAGCAGTTCCCGCAGGATGGACGGATCATAGACGCCGTCGTCGAGCGCGTCCGCGAGATCTGCGAGGAAAACTTTGATATCGCTCTGCGGCATCGGCGGCGAGACGAGGCGCGTGATCTTGGGATGCTCCGTGGCCGTCACGCTTTCATTGCCGTGGCTGAGTTCCTCGTAGAGTTTTTCGCCCGGCCGCAGGCCCGTGAAAACGATCTCGATATCCTCATGCGGCCTGAACCCGCTCAGCGCGATCATCTGCGTGGCGAGGTCCACGATTTTCACCGGCTTTCCCATGTCGAGCACATGGATGTCGCCGGTCGCGCCAAACGCGGAGCTTTGCAGCACGAGCGTCACCGCCTCCGGGATGGTCATGAAGAAGCGCGTGATCTCCGGATGCGTGACGGTGACCGGCCCGCCCTCGGCGATCTGCCGCGTGAAAGTCGGCACGACGCTGCCGGAGGAGCCGAGGACATTGCCAAAGCGCACCGCCTGGAATTTCGTGGCGCTCCCCGCCGCTGCCAGCGACTGGAGGTAGAGTTCCGCGATGCGCTTGGTCGCTCCCATCACATTGGTGGGATTGACCGCCTTGTCCGTGGAGATGAGGACGAAATGCTCGACGCCGTGCTCGATGGCGAGGTCCGCAAGCTGCGCCGTGCCAAAGATATTGTTGCGAATCGCCTCCTCCGGCTGGCTTTCCATCAGCGGCACGTGCTTGTGCGCCGCGGCATGAAAGACCATCTCCGGCTGGAACCGGCGGAAAACCTCCCGCATCCGGTCGCGCCGCGTCACGTCGCCCACCATCGCCTCCACGACATCGTCGGCCGCAATGGCGCGCAGTTCCTGCTCGATGACGAATAGCTGCGGCTCCGAGCGCTCGACGAGGACGAGCCTGGCCGGGCCAAAAGTGAGGATCTGCCGGCACAGCTCGCTGCCGATGCTGCCACCCGCGCCAGTCACCATCACGGTGCGCCCGCGCAGGCTGCGCCACACGTCCGCAACCTGGATCTGCACCGGAGCCCGTCCGAGCAGATCCTGAATCTCCACGGGACGTAGCATGCTGACATTCACCCGCCCGGTCGCGAGCTGATCCAGCGCCGGCACCGAGCGGCATGGCAGGCCGGCGTCCTGGATCAGCTTCACCACGTCGCGAATCCTTTTCGGCGGAGCCGACGGCATGGCGATGATCACCTCCTCGATGCGCAGCCAGCCGCAGAGTTCGCCGATATTCTCCGGACGTCCCACCACGCGGATGCCGTGGATGCTCGAATGTGTCAGGCGGTTGTCATCGAAAAACGCCACCGGACGCAGCGCCAGCCACGGCTTGGCGAGCAAATCCCTCGCGAGCGCCGCACCGGTGTCGCCCGCGCCCACGATGCCCACGCGCCGAGCCTTGCGCCCGCCGCCGGCGCTTGTCTGGGAGTTCAGGACACGGCCAAAGCGAAAGACGAAACGGGTGCCGCCGAGCGCCACAAAGCTCAGCACGTAATCCATGAAAATGACGCCTCGCGGCGGCGCGACCTCCAATCCGCCGGCGAGCCACAGGACGCCGAGCACTAAGGCGCTGGCGCTGCAGGCGCCAAAAAGCCGCTTCATATCCGGCGTGCTGAAATACGTGAGCAGTCCGTCGAACTGATGGAAGAAGATCAGGCCCAAAAGCTGGATGCCGACGGTCACGACGGCGATGGTGAACATCTGCGCATTCATGAGCGGCGGCACATCGAGGTCAAAGCGCAGCAGGTAGGACAGCCAGAGGCAAAACGTCAGCACACTCCCGTACGTCGCGGTCAGGAAAATGGCGCGCAGGGCCGGCAGCCGCCAGACGAGTCGCAAAACCGGACGCAGAAGTTGGCGCATCATAGGCTGGCAGGGGTCGCCATCTGCGGCACGCCGAGCAGGATCGCGCAAATGCGCCCGTGCTCCTCCTCAGTGAGACTCGATCCGCTCGGCAGGCAGAGGCCCTGCTCAAAGATTGACGCCGCCACCTCCCCTCCCCGCACTCGGCAGTCGGAAAAGACAGGCTGCAGGTGGAGCGGCTTCCAGACCGGGCGCGATTCGATGTTGCTCGCCTCGAGCGCGAGACGCACGTCCTCGCGGCTCGCTCCAAACTGATCGGGATCGATCGTGATACACGTCAGCCAGTAGTTCGGTCCGCCATACGCGGCGATCGGCATGAAAGCGATCCCCGGCACGCCGGCGAGCGCGGCCTGGTACCGCTCGAAATTGCGCCGGCGCGCGGCGATGCGCTCCGGCAGCGCGCGCAACTGGCCGCGGCCGATCCCGGCGAGCACGTTGCTCATCCGGTAGTTAAAGCCGATCGCCGAGTGCTGGTAGTGCGGCGCGGGATCGCGCGCCTGCGTGGCCAGATGGCGGGCGCGCGCGATGAGCTGCGGGTCTTCCGAGACGAGCATGCCGCCGCCGGAGGTGGTGATGATCTTGTTGCCGTTGAAAGAGAACACGCCGAGGCGGCCCTGACCTCCGGCCATCCGGCCCTTGTAGGTCGCGCCGAGCGCCTCCGCGGAATCCTGGATGAGCGGCACGTCGTAACGCGCGCACGCCGCCACGATGGGATCGTAGTCCGCGCACTGGCCGTAAAGATCGACCACGATGACTGCGCGCGGCAGCCGCCCGCGCGCGGCGCATGCGGCGAGTTCCTCCGCGAGCAGCGCCGGATCCATGTTCCAAGTATCGGAATCCGAGTCGATGAAGACCGGGTGCCCGCCCTCGTATGCGATCGGGTTCGCGCTCGCACTGAAAGTGAATGTCGAGCAGAGCACCTCATCGCCGGGTTGCATCCCGAGCAGCCGCAGCGCGAGATGGATCGCCGCAGTCCCGGACGAAAGCGCCGCGGCGTGTGGCACGCCGGTGAAGCGCGCGAGTTCGTTTTCAAACCCATCCACGTGCGGCCCGAGCGGCGCGATCCAGTTTGAGGCAAAGGCCTCCTTCACGAGTTCGAGTTCTTCGCCGCTCATATGCGGCGGGGAGAGGTAAATGCGAGGGTTCATCGTTTGAGTTCCTTTGCCGGCACGCCGACGGCTACGATGCCGTCCGCGATATCGCGGATCGCCACCCCGCCCGCTCCGAGCGTGCTCCAGCGTCCGATTTTCACGCCAGGGATCACCGCGCTTCCGATGCCGAGGAGCGCGCCCTCGCCGACCTCCACCGAGCCGGCGAGATGCACTCCGGGCGCGATGTGCGCGTAGTCGCCGACGATGCAGTCGTGGTCGATCGTGGCGCCCGTGTTCACGATGACGTGCTCGCCGATCACCACATCCGGCTGCACGACAGCGCCGGCAAAGACCACCGTGCCCGGCCCGAGCGTCGCCGATGCATGAACGCAAGCGGACGGATGGACGACGATTTCCCACTCGAAGTCCATGGTCCGCGCGATCTCCATCCGCCGGGCATTGTCGCCGATGCCGATGACAGCGCGGCCGCCGCGATCCGGTTCCAAGCGACTCACACGAGTGCCCTGGACATCCCTGCCCCACTCTCTGTCGTCGTCGTCGCACACCGCCGCGATGGGAGACCCGCACGCGATCAGCGTGCTGATGAGCACTTTGGCATGGCCTCCCGCACCGATGACGACGACTCCCTCCTGCTTTACCGCCGGAATGGTCGGGCACCGGTATTGGGGGAAATAATCCGTAGAGGCCCACCGCACGCCATGCGCGATGTTGCGCCGCGCATTCCGGTCGCACAGTTCCCGGTAGGCGTCCGGCTCGATCACCCATCGCCAGGTCGGAAAAGTGTGCCGCCGGTCGGAGAACCCCGCCTTGAAATGGAATAGTGAGTCTTCCTTCGAGCCAACCCCGCCCCCGAGATGAAAGGCGCGCGCGCCTTCGTCGTTCGCCCAGAGCCGCACCGTGTCCATGAGCAAAGCCATCGGAGAGAGGTTCAGAAAGTCGTCGCCGGTCCCGCCCAGGTGATACTGCACGATCCCGTCGCAAATCGTGACGAGGGCTCCGGCAGCGATACGCCCGTCAACAGCCACCACAAACAATTGCAGCTTGGGCCCCAAACCGCTCACGAGGCGCGCGAAGTAGTCCGCGTCGAAGAAATACGAGCTGTGCGCGTTCACACGCCGCATCGTCTCGTGATACATGCTCACGAAGTCGCCAAGATGGCGCTTGTCTTCGTCGCGCTGGCAGACCACGCCGTCCCGCCGGAGCTTGTTGATGCGCGACCTGAACGAACTGCGATACTGCGCCCGCTGTGCTTCCGGCGGCAGTGTGAGGTCTATGGAGACCGTCTCGCCCTCCTGCCTGCAATCGCCGAGCCCGGCGAGCATCGCGGTCTGCGGGATCAGCGGGTGAAGCCGGGAAAACAGGGCCATGACGCGGCGCTCGACCAGCGCCTCCTTCAGCGCCTGCTGGAAGTCCCGCACGACGGACTCAGGCATCCCGGTGTGCGACGCGAGCGGTCCTGCGTAGCCATAGACCGAAGTCGCGTCGCTCCACGCCTCGCCGCCGGATGCCTCGACTGGCCGGAGCAGCAGCGGAAGGGCGATCGTGTAGTCGCCGTCGCGATACGTGAAGAGGTGCGCGGTTCCTTCGCCGCGGTCTTCCGCGAGTCGGTGATAGGCAGGCCGATGATAGAAGTCATGCTGCGCGGTGCGGCCGAGCACTCCTATCCATTCTTCGGCTTGCGTAGTGTTCAGGACTCGCATGTTTTTCAAGCGGTCTGCTCCGAGGGGTGCGGCATGGTCTTCGCCCGGGAGGTCGGGACATCGAGGTAGGTTTCGTCCCAGAATCTCAGGGCAATCCCCTCCGTGATGGTTGGGACGGGTACGGCTCCGCGCATGGCAAGGTCGCGGACAGCCATCTCGACCTCGTTGTAGCCAAAGTGAGCGCGCATGGCAGTCGTGCCGGAAAACCGGGGATTGATCTCGAAAGTGACCGGCCCCCGCGGTGTCAGCCGAAGCTGGACATTGCACGGCCCGGTGGGGCGCAGCGCCGCTGCGACGGCCTCGGCCTCCTTTTGCACCACCGGATTCTGCGCCACCCACGCGCGGTAGGTATTCCCAGCCAAGAGTTCCCGCCGGAAGCTGATCGAGCCAGGCTGCCGGCCGTCCCGGCAGGTGTAAACCGCGACGGTATATTCCTCATCGTCGGGCTGCAGGTATTCCTGCAGCACCATTCCAGCGATTCGGCTGCGGATGTAGTCGATCTCCTTCCAGGACCAGACCTTGGAAACGTTCCTGGAGCCCGAGCCGCGGCACGGCTTGGCGATGAGCGGAAAACCGAACTCGCCCACCAGCCGCGCGGTTTCATCGGTGTCATCCATGCGGGCGGAGCGCGGAAAATTCAACCCAGCCTTTTGGAGAAAGCAGCACGTCTCCCACTTGTCCATGCTGACGCCGAGCAGCGCCGGCGGGCTTGCGACGACGATCGCGCCGCTTGCCTCGCGCACCGCGTGCGCGTGGCCGGCCAGCAGTTCCAACTCGCCGTCGGAGCCGGGGAGGATCAACTGCGGCCTCTCGGCGGCGCAAATCCCGCACAGGGCGGCAAGGTAGGCGTCAGGCTGTGCGACGCCGGGGATGACGTAGCTTTTGTCCACCCACGCCAGGCCGACCGAAAGCTCGGAGCGATCCGTGCCGAGAATGCGCAACGGGATCGAAGACTGCCTGGCCGCCTTGATCAATGCCTGGCCGAGCGGGCCGCCAACGCCGGTGATGAGTATGGTGATCATGGTTGTCCCGCAGTCTTGAGAGTTTCCTGGTAAGCGCGCAGCGTGCCGCAGTTGGAGCCAACATCTCCGGCGCAGTGCGCGTCCGAGCCAAATGAGACGATCGGATCGACGCGGCGCAGCAGCGCCAGCATTCCGGGCATGTCCCAGACGTATTTGGTGTTCAGCTCGACGGCGATGCCGTGGTCCCGGGCGGTGCGGAAGGCCGGTTCGAGCCAGTCCACGGGGTAGGCGCCATATTTTTTGAAAGCCACGCCGCCGGGGTGGCCGAGGACGTCGATCTGCCCGCTGCTCGCGAGGCCCGCCAGCGCGCGGAACTCCAGCTCAATGGCATCGGCGGCGGTCAGTTCGTCGAAGCTCCAGAAGCCGCCCGTTTCTTTCGGGCAGCGATGCACGACGCCGAGGACAAGCTCCGCCTCATGGAGGGTCAGGTCCGCTTTCAGCCCGCCGCGATAGTCGCTAGCCGCAACCTCGACGCCGTAGAAAACCTCCAGGCCGCTCCCGCCCGCACGCTGCGCCATGACATCGGCGACAAACTGCGGATACCAGCCGCTCTGGCTGTTCACGTGCTCGGTGATGGCGATGGCCTGCAAGCCCGTCGCTTTCGCCGCCGCGATCATTTCCGCCACGGACGACCGCCCGTCTGTCCACGTCGTGTGCATCTGAAAGTCGATGGCCGGCGCTCCGTCCTCTTCCCAGTCGCTGAAGCGGCCCAGCCATTTTCCTGCCCGAAGATCGCCAGTCATGCGTCCCTCCCCTCCGTGGGTTGCATCCCGCCGGCTTGCAGTTTGGCCTGGGCTGCGAGGGCGGCTTTTTTCCGGGTTCTCGGATGCAGCCCGATGTCGTCCACCTCATCAATGGTCTGCTCCAGCCTGACACCGCTGGAGCGGAGCACATAGCCGACCGTGCGCATGAGGATGGTGACATCCAGCCAGAGGCTCCAATGATCTACATACCAAACGTCGAGTTTCAGGCGGGCGCCGAGGGTGACATCATTTCTCCCATGAATCTGCGCCCAGCCCGTGATGCCTGGCAGGACATCATGCCGCCTCGCCTGCTCCGGCGTGTAGTTGGGCAGGTATTCCATGAGCAGGGGCCGCGGCCCGACCAGCGACAGGTCGCCGCGGATGACGTTCCATAGCTGAGGCAGTTCATCGAGGCTCGTCTTCCGCAGGATGCGGCCCAGCCGTGTCAGCCGCTCGACGTCGGGCAGGCGGTTCCCCTCGGCGTCGCGCGCATCAGTCATGGAGCGGAATTTGAAAACGGTGAAAGGCCGTCCGCGGAAGCCGGGGCGCTGCTGGCGGAAAAGCACCGGCGTGCCGAGCGCGAATGCGACGGCGAGGGCCGTCACCGCGATCACGGGCGAAAGCAGCACAAGTGCGGGCACCGCCAAGGCGAGGTCGAGGAGACGTTTGCGCAGCGGGGCGTGCATCAGTTGGTGGCGATGGGTGTCTGGGTTGCGGGTTTCCGGGCCGTCAGCCACGCGACGAGATCGGCGACCTGTTCCGCCGAAAGTATCCCGCCGAACGGTGGCATCGCAGAAATGTGCAGACTCTCGCGCTGGGTCACGAGCGCTTTTTCCATGCGCACCGGCCCGCCGGCGGCCTGGCCTAGCGTGAGATGCAGGTCGGTTTCCTCGCGGAGGATGCCCGCGTAGGTTTTCCCGTCGCGCGTGCTCACATTCAGCAGCGCGAAGCCTTCGGTGATCGCGGCGTTGGGTTCGAGGATCGAGCGGACGATGTGCTCGGGATCGTTGCGCTCGCCGAGGTTCGTCAGGTCGGGGCCATACTGCCTGCCGAGCCCGCCCGCACGGTGGCAGTTCACGCAGCCCGCGGCAGTGAAGATCGCGCGGCCCCGCTCGGGACGGCCGGCTTTCAGCACCGCGAGCGCCTGCTCGATGGTCGTGGGCTGGGCGCGCGGCTGGAGCACTACTGTCGCGGCGGGCCCACCGGTGCGCTTGGTGAAGACAGCTTCGGCGGGTTCGCCGATGGGCTTGTGCTCCACGAACAGCGCGGCTTTCACCGTGGTGCTGGTCTTCAGGACGAGCGACGTGGACTCGGGGAAAAGCGGCGACTGCTCCGTCGGCACGGAGCCGTCGAGCGTGTAGTGGATGGCGGACGGCTTGATGCCGGGCGTGAGGAAGACCGTCACCTCGCTCTCAAACTCGCCGGGCTGCGGCTCGAAGGTGATGAACGGATTGCCGCTGCGCCGGGTCAGCCAAAGCGCCGCGACCTCCGTGGTGGCGGGATCGGCGATGAGCGCCGTGGCGTCCGCAGCACTGATCTGATTGAGATCCGCGAGCGCCAGCAGAGCGGCGCTGCGCACGCCGGCGCGCGGGTCTTTGAGCATCGCGCGGAGCGCCTCGGCTCCGGCCAGGTCGCGCAGCGCGCCCCACGCGGAGTAGTAAGTGATGCGGTCCGTTTCGGTCGCGGCGAGGTCTTTCACCGCATCGAGCGCCCGCGTGTCGCGCGCCTGCCGGATGGCCTGCACGGCGGCAAAGCGGATGCGCGGCTCGGAATCGCTGAGCGCACCAGCGACGGCATCCGGCAGCGGCCTGACGCGTTCGCCGAGGATGCGCAGCACCTGGAGCCGGCGGTTGATCGAGGTGTCGCGGCTGAATGCGAGCGGCTCACCCATGCGCGCGAGCGTCCACAGCGCCCACGTCTCCAGTGCCGTCGGCAGCTCAGGCTTCTCCAGAAGACGCAGCAGTTCCTCGCGCACCGCCGGGCCGCGCCGGAGCAGTTCCTCCTGCGCATCCACCCGCCATGCCGGGATGTGGCTGCCGAGATCCTCCGCGAGTTCCGCAAAGCTCCAGCGCTCCAGCGGGTGCCCGCGCTTGGCCGTGCGCCAGTCGAGCAGCGGCGCGTCTTTCCAGACGATGCGGAAGACGCGGCCCTCGCTCTCCCCGGCCTGGCCCAGCACGCTGCGCACGAGCTTTTGCGGCCGGTTGTAGATCTTGCCCCAGCTCAGCACCCAGAGCGCGCCGTCCGGCCCGGCTTCCATGTCGGTCGGGCGAAAAAGAGCGCGTCCGGCTGCGGCGAAAACCTGCCATGCGCCGCCCTCCGGCTGGATGAGCGCACCATCCCAGCGCGGGCGGTAGCTGAACATCTTCTTGCGCTCGTAATCGTTCATGAACCAGACGCCGCGCCACGCGGGCGGAAACTGCGGCGCGTCGTAGAAGACCACGCCGGTGCCCGAACCGTCGAAAACCGGGCCGCTCACGGGAACCGTTGGCGGATTCCGTTCGCCCGTCCAGTTCGCGCTCCAGCCGTGTCCCCAGCCAAAGTGCGCCCCTTGGAACGGCATGACGATCCGGTCGCCCTCGTGCTGATCGTTGTCCGTGCCGAGCCAGTTGAATCCGCTGTCGAAAACGATGTCGAAGGGGTTGCGCAAACCGCGCGCGACGATCTCCAGATTCGCGCCCATGTCATCGCAGCGCAGCAGGCCACCCTCGCGGCCCCAGTCGTCATTGGGATCCTGGTAGGCGTGTTTGTATTCGCCCTTCTTGAATGTCTGCGGCGGCGGAAAGTCCGGCGAGCCCTCCGGTGCGCTCACGCCCCACAGATCCCGGAACGGCTTCGGCGCCATGCGTCCGGGTTGCGTCAGCCCCTTCGAGTTGCCCTTCGTCATGTAGAGCTTTCCATCGGGCGCCCAGCTCAGCCCGTGCAGCCCGTGCTCCAGATTTCCCAGGTCGGTGTAAACGCGGACGTATTCATCCGCCTCATCGTCGCCGTCGAGGTCGCGCACGATCGTGAGGTCGGGGGCATTTGCGATCCACAGATCCCGTCCGTGCCATGCGAGCCCCTGGATGGAGTTCAGCCCAGTCGCGAAATCCTTCGTTTTCTCCGCGACACCGTCGCCGTCCGCATCGAAAAGGATCACGACCCGGTCGCCGGGCGTATCGGGCTTTGGCATGCGGTATTGCGGGCCCATGCCCACAAAGAGCCGGCCCTGTCGGTCAAACGCCATCGCCACCGGGTTCCCCACGAGCGGCTCTTTCGCGAAAAGCTCCACGGTGAAGCCCGCCGGCACCTGCGGCAGCGCCGCCGGGTCCATCCGGGATGAATCGGAAGGGCGCGTGAAGTACACGCCCGCGGCGCCCACTGCGCCAAGCGCGAGAGCGAGCAGGAGGAGCTTCACCTTGCTGATTCGCATGGCCTTCACGCGGAGTACCGGGCGCCGCCATCCGCCCACACCGGCCCGTCGCTATGCATCGAGGTTGCCCTCCTTGCCCGCGAACTGCCCGGCCGTCTCCAGCGAGATTTCATCAAAAGCGGGCCGCGTCGGACAGCGGTACGCGGGGAAATATCCCGCCGAAATCGCGCGCAAACCGTCCGCCTCAATCCGGCGTGCCGAAATCGCGGACAACTCCTCATAGACTTCCGCGCGGATGATCCAGCGCCATGTCCGGAAGGTGTGCCGGCGGTCGGAAAAGCCGGACTTGTAGCGAAACACCGAGTCCTCCTGCGCCCCGACTCCGCCGCCAAGATGGAAAACGCGCGCGCCCATTTCCCCGGCCCACAGCCGCTCCGTATCGACGACCAGGCGGTCGGGCGAAAACTTCAGGAACGCATCGCGCGTCCCGCCCAGATGGTCCTGCACGATCCCGTCGCAAATCGTGCAGAGCGTGGCCGCCGCGACCTCGCCGTCTTTAAGCGCAACGAAGAGATGCGACACGTCGTCGAGCTCGCGCGTGAGCAGGTTGAAATACGCTTCGTCGAAAAAGTAGGAACTCTGCGCGCCCGCACGTCGCATCGTCTCAAGATAGACGTTCACGAACTCCGGCAGGTAGCGCTTCTCACGATCGTGCAGGCCGACAAAGCCATGCTCGCGCAGCTTGCGGAGACTCGTCCGGCAGCTCTTGTTGTATTGTCCGCGTTGCGCCTCGTCCGAAAGCGTCAAGTCAATCGAGAGCGTATGTCCGTTGGCCGGGCAGTCGCCGAGGCCGGCGAGGATTTCGTTCTGCGCAATCAGCGGATGCAGCCGCGAAAACACCGCGATGACGCGGCGCCGAGCGAGCTCCTCGACGAGCACGATTTGAAAATTGCGCACCACGTCTTCGGGGAGCGTGTCGTGCGAGGAAACCGGCCCGCCGTAGCCATACACCGAGGTCGCATCCTGCCAACCTTCCGGCTCCGCCGGATCGACCGGACGCAGCAAAAGCGGGAGCGCGATCGTGCAGTCATTTTCGCAATAAACGAAGAGCTGCGCCGTGCCCTCGCCGCGCTGCTCCGCGACGCGATGATATTGTGGAAGCTGATGAAAATCGTGCTGCCGAGATCGTCCGAGCACCGCCAGCCACTCCGCGGTGTCGTTCGTTCCAAGGATGCGCATGGAGCTGGCGGATGTCATTTGGCGACCGCCAGGGGAGCGGCGGGTTCAGGTTCAGCGCCGGGCGCGGGCTCCTGCGCATCGTCGAGATACAGCTCTTCCCAAAAACGCAGCGCGCGGCCCGACGTGACCTTCGGCGGCGGCACCGGCTCATCGCGGACGAGATCGCGGATGGCCATCTCGACTTCGTTGTATCCGAAGTGTGCGCGCATCGAGACGCCGCCGGAAAAGCGCGGATTGATCTCGAATGTCACCGGCCCGCGTTCCGTGACGCGGAGCTGCACATTGCACGGCCCCGCCGCGCCGAGCGCCGCCGCGACTGCGCCTGCCTCGGCTTGCGCCGCGTCGTGGGGCATCACGCGCGCCTTGTACGTATCGCCCGCGATCAACTGGCCGCGGCGGTAACTGATCGCGCCAGCCTGCCGCCCATCCTTCAGCGTGTAAACTTCGACGCTATATTCCTCATCATCCGGTTGCAGATATTCCTGCACCACCATCGCGACGCCAGCGGTGCCGACGGATGCGAGATCGTCCCGCGATTCGATCTTCATCACCCCGCGCGCGCCCGTCCCGCGAAACGGTTTTGCGATCAAAGGGAAGCCGACTTGCTCGATGAGGCGTTCGATTTCCTC